>JANXMY010000047.1 GCA_025354405.1 Armatimonadota bacterium | reverse complement strand
CGGGTGGCGTCGGGTGCAGCGCATTGTTAGGCCGCTCCGTTGACGAGCCTCATAGATTTTGCCAATACCCAACCTACCATACCCAATGATGAGGACAGATAAAAACCTTTGATTTCGTTTTCAATCAGATAAGTTAGCACTGACTCATCAGACTTGTTCCATGGGCCGGGCCAGCAAAACTTTCTCCCTGTCTCGAATAGTTCCCTATCCTCGGCGTAAATAACTTCCACATCCGTTTCGTCTATGTCGAAGATGATGGTCTGAAAATTGTCACGCTCGAAATGATAGCCGATCACTCCGTCGAACATAATATCGGTGAATTCAGGCGGTTCACGGTCGCGGAACTCAGTATGAAAATGGATCTTCTGTTTATCGGCCAGCACAGAATAGGAAAGCAGAATGTTATCGTGAACCGAAAGTTTCATTTTGCCCTCCGATGCGCAACCTGCCCTCGCCGGAGCGGCCTAACGACCTAGCTCACCCGCGACAACGCCCACACAAGCTACCCGAATACGCACCTGTAACGGCGGGCGGTGGCGTCAGGTGCAGCGCATTGTTAGGTTGCTGAAAGTAAAAGCTTTTGTTACCTGTCTTCTTTTATCTTGCCAATAGATATACGCTATGAAGGCATTTCATTCAGCCCTAATAGAAATAGATTGTAGATCAAAATTATTCCAGCCCTGGACTTCGTGCTTTAGGCTTCCGCCAAGTTGAATTGTTGTGGGCTGTTCATAAATATAGTCTTGTCCAACATAATTCCCATCGATTGACAAACTGACACGATCATCATTGTCTTCGAGTACTACTGTATGGAGACCACTCATTCCCCCTGTTCGCCAAACGCCTTTACCATTAAGGAACGCATACTCACCAGAATTATCTTGTCCTACCGCCAGTAATGGACTACCATTGCTACGCAGAATCAAAACGCCGTCAGGATTATTTGAACCAGAACTGTTGTAACTCAGCCTGAATTGCAGTTTCCAATTTCTGTTCGCCGGGAAAGGGTTCTGCAACAACTTAACGAGTGGAAAACCAGAGTGATCAAAATGAGTTCCCTGCGCTGCTAGTTTAGCGTCATAGCCAGGAGGATCGTCTTTCAAACATATCGCGCCTTGCAGAAATCGGACAGAACCGCCATTCTCATTTATTGACCAATTCTTCCGGCTCTGGTCAGCGGACTGGAAATTATCTGCAAAAAATGTGTCGTCACTATCTGGCAAAGATGCCGGCGTTTGTCCATTATTTCCGTTGATTGGTTCGGGCAATGAAGTATCGTCAATTTGAAGATAATTCAAATCGAAATTACCCCAATTGGTTTGGTTCTGATAAGTTCCCCCTAGTTCAATCGTTGTTGGCGGACTTCCCATCAACACTTGTCCACTTTGCGAACCATCTACTGAAACAAAAACGGTGTTGCCAGATTTTTTGAGTGAAATTTCATGCCGATTACATTGTGGAGCTGACCAGACAACTTGATCGTTCAACATCAATCTTTGCCCAGTACCATCTTGATACAAGTACGCAAGGCGTGTATTGTCAGCACGAAAAAATGAAATACCACTGCTATTAAGTTGGTTGCTCCCCTTGTTATAACTGTAGATAAATGAACATCGCCAATCCCCGTTAGTGGGAAATGGGTTTAATTTTAGGCGTATGTGCGGAAACTGCGGAGTTTCGCTGGGCCAGACATTGAAATCAGCCGTGTTGTCTTTCAAGCTGATATTGCCATGCCCAAACTTGAGAGTTCCACCGCCAGGAAGCACATCCCAAAGTTGCTGTGTACGCGAAGGATTGCTAAAGTCGTCCACAAAAAACACGGGACCCTTCAGAGGCGTATTGAAAGGACTTAAAACAGGTAACGCGCTATGTATTGGCGCTGAAACAACCGCGTTGTGGATAGATGGCTTTGTAACAATGGGGCTATAAGTTTTTGCTTGGATGCTATACGGTTTTGGTTGAACTTTAGGCCGATGAATAATATGCATAACAACGGTTGGCGTGGTATGTCGAGAAATTCGGTGAGTTGCGATTAACTTGTGCGCCGTTGGAGAGCGCAAAGTGGTATGAGGCCGGTGTATGGTTTTGGCTGGCGTCTTTGAATGTGTTCCCTGAATACTGCCGATTGTATCCAAGCCCTTCACCGAATGGGAAAAAACAATCAGCAGTAAGCAGAAAGTTAAAGACCGTGAGGTCGCCTTTGTATAGGCTTTTAAAACAGGGAATATTTTCATCCGTGATCGCCTTTCGCCGCCAATAAAACAGGATTGTTAGGACAGAGCGTGATAGCCTGGATAAATGCCGCGTCCGCTGACTTTGTATCTCCCAAATACCGCAATGCAAGAACGCGCTGTGCAAGCGCAACAGAATTATCCGGGTCACTTTGCAGTGTTTGGGTGCAGTCTGCCAATGCTAACTGGCACTTGGCCCTGAGGGTTGCCCGAATCGAAGCCGCCTGCTCATCCGTCAGTGTTCGCCCTTTATATAAGCTAATGCTCTCGGCAACTTGTGCGGTCAAAACTCGCGCCGCCTGGGCCGTTGTGTCGGCTTGTGTGCGCTGCAAACCCGTGACAGCGGCAGATTTTAGACCCAATGCTGTTTCTCCGCCGTGTAGCCATTCAGAAGCCCGACAAAGCCGCAGGGCTTCTTGATACTGCGCTGTCTGCGTATGCAGCGATACATCGGCTTGCTGTGGGGTAAGTTCGACTTGTTGGAACTGGATAGCATTTGCGTTCGCTTGTGCAATTAACCCTTTGGCTTGCGTAAGAACTCGACTTGCTTTTGTTTGCTGTGCGTGAGCCGCCGCTTGGGTGCGAATAATAACAAAAGCCAGACCTGCCAATACTGCAAAGCCGCCCCAAAGAAAAACCACTTTCTTGTTTAACTTTTGTTTCTTGTTTTTCTGCGCGTTATCAATACGTGGCGTATAAGTTGGCGAAGGATACGTCGGCGGCACATGGACGGGAGTTTCCCGGATTGCTGGCCGTTTCACAGTAGATGTAAGCACCGCCGGAGAAGGCTTTGACATCGAAGCCAAAACTGGTTCTAGGGCGGAATGTGCAAAAGCCTCTATTGTTAAGGGAGAAACAGCGGATACGATTTCATCAGGTTTTGCAACGGTTTCCTGAGCAGGTTTAGCCTCAGAAGCCTCCTCGTCAGAAGGCTTCTCATTCTCCAAATCCAGGTTTGAGTACCAGGGTTCCTCTGCTGTACCTGTGGGCGTGGATTGATTCCCATTAACCGCCGTGTTTGGAATTGTCGGCGCGGCCTCGACCTCTCCAACAGCCTGGGGTAAATCGGGAACAACAATTCCAAGAGTAGCAAAGTTTCGGCATCGTGGGCAATCCGCATCAAAGGGGGAAAGCGCATAATGACACTTCGGACATACCATCTGTTTCTCCAAACAGTTTCCTTGAAACTAACACAATCAAGCAAACTCTAAGATAAATCGCACGGTGATAATACCCGCAAATCTTCTTTCCTGGCAACGCCACATCAGCCCTCGCCCAGCGGCCTAACGCCAAAGCTCACCTGCGACAGCGGCACTCACCTGACCCCCGACAACAAACATGACAACCGAGCCGCTGGCGTCAGGTGCAGCGCATTGTTGGGCCGCTTGTCTTGGGGCTATGCGCGAAATGCCTACAAAACTGTAACGCCGTTGCGGTTTAGTCGGGTATCTCCGTGCGTGTATGGAACGGAAGCTAAGTTTTCCATGATAACGTCATAACGCTGCATTCCTGACCCAGTACTAACTGTCGGAACAAGTTCTTTAATCTGTCCTATGGCTTGCTTTTGATGTACCTTGCAAATCACGACGACATTATCACCAGGCGACAATTGCTGAAACAAACTCTGCCAGATAGCGTAGCCATCTCCTCTACCTGTTGCTACCGTTTGATTGAAACTTTGTTTTTGATTTTGTTTCACTTCCGAGTGAGGTGCATGAATGACTAAAGTAGGCATAACCAAACCTTCTGCTCAAACCTTGTGCCGACGCACAGCCAAATGCCAAGCGGCCCAACGCCAAAGCTCACCTGCGACACCCGCACTGCACAGCCTCCCGCTATGCACAGCAAAACGGGCGGGTGGCGTCGGGTGCAGCGCATTGTTGGGCCGCAACTGGAAACGCTTGGAAACTGGCCGCTATCGGGAACCCTTGCGAGGTCTAATCCATCCACCACTCCAAACCTTTGGGTTGCCCTGACGTCGCGAATAGCCAACGATCTCGGACAGTGAAGAGTCACTGCCGAGGGAAGAATGTGGACGCCGGAAAATACGCCAGAAGCTTTTTAATCGGTAGCTTAATCGCTGTTCAAGAACCCACGGTCGTCCCCAACTACATCTGCCGATATATTGGGAACGTAACAATCCTTCTTTATGATACTCTACTCGCCTTTGTCCTGCTATCTTGCGTCTTTCCGTCATGCTTGCCTTTGGTAACTGACCAGCGTATATTTGCAGCCCAACGACCTAGCTCACCCGCGACAACAGCCAAGTAAGCATAACAAATATGCATAGGGCAAGGCGGCTGATGGCGTCAGGTGCAGCGCATTGTTAGACCGCTCACAGATACGCCTCTTTTAACCATGTTTATCAGTAGGGGACCTATTGCCGT
>JANXMY010000007.1 GCA_025354405.1 Armatimonadota bacterium | reverse complement strand
TGACCATTCTGTCTTCTCGCTATCGAGCGGTGAATCCTTCATCATAAAGATCGCAGCTTTTCCCTTAATCTAAATTTAATCTAAGCTTAATCTTCTCTTAACGGCTTTTGCAGCCCTCTGACTGTAAACTATAGCTAGCTTTATATAAAATTGCTAATTATCTATACCTTGGAATAGGGAGTCTGAAAACATGCTGAACTTTCGCAAACGCGGCTTTACACTGATTGAGCTGCTCGTCGTCATCGCCATCATCGCGATTCTCGCCGCCATTTTGTTCCCGGTCTTTCAATCCGTGCGTGAGAATGCGCGGCGTACCGCCTGCCTTTCCAACATGAAGCAAATCGGTACGGCGATCACGATCTATAGTCAGGATTATGACGAGCTAATTGTTCCTTCCCAAAACGGTTCGTCAGGAGTAAACCTTGTCTCGTGGCCATCTATGATTCAGCAGTACATCAAGAACGCCGATGTTTTCGTGTGTCCCGATGGCAGCGATAAAGCGCAGGCGGCGGATTCCACCCAGGTGGCGGCATCAACGAAGCTTTACCTGGGTACCACTTCGGCTGTTGGGGCCTCCGGCGGTGACGGCAGCGATACTGTCAGAAGCCTCGTCCCGCGCCTGTCCTACAGTCGCAACCTGATTCCGACGACAAATGGAGGAGCATGGGACGCGATCATTGCGAACCGCGTTTGCAACAATGGGAAGACATACCCTGGCTTTGTAAATTACACAACCAACCTGAAGTCTGGATGGGTCGGCATCGGAACGACTACAGCACGCTCGCTGGCAGACGTTGTCGATCCCGCCGGGACAATTCATATCGTCGACGGCCAGGCAGGTTTCGCACCGCCGGGTATACCCTTCGGCAGCTCGATGCGCGGCTTGCAACAGGACGTGCGAACGGACATGTTCAACGACGCAACATTCTCCAAAGTCGCTGGGCGGCATCGGGGTGGATTTGTCATCCTCTGGGGCGATGGTCACTCGAGTTACAAAAAGTGGGGCAGCACCAACCCCTGTATGTGGACCATTCAGGACGACCAGTGCAACTAGTCTGTCTCGGTCGACGATGACGTAAGTAAAGCGGGGAGGAACCACTGGTTCCTCCCCGCTTTTTGTCGCCTGGCGATTTTGCTATCCACCCGGCTTGTGGTACCCCGCGGCAATCGCGTCGGCTTCCGTCTTAAAATACACCCGGTTGTTCACGCCCGGCAGATGCGTATCTCCTGGCAGGTGATAGACGCGGCTGCGCAGGTTGCCGATGATTTGGCCGTCTATTCGTGCAGGAGCCGCTGTCACGGGAATAGAATTCGGCACTGCCGAAACCGGCGGGAACGATTGGGCATTCAGCAGGTCCGCCAGCCGCAGGCCCGCCAGGGCGATCTGCCGGTTCCCGACTACGTGCATGTTTGGGAGGTAACCGTTTGGCAGGGTCACCTCGGCTTTGCCGTCCGCTGTGGGCGTGAACTGCAGGTTGAGATTATTGTAAACGTGCTGTTTCGCGAGAACGCTC
>JANXMY010000159.1 GCA_025354405.1 Armatimonadota bacterium | reverse complement strand
GAAGAAGGGCGCGGCAGAGAAGAAGGGCGCGGCAGCAAAGAAAGGCGCGGCAGAGAAGAAGGGCGCGGCAGAGAAGAAGGGCGCGGCAGAGAAGAAGGGCGCGGCAAGCAGCGCCCCTACACTTGTATCAATCGAAACAAGACTTTGCCCCCAAAGGCAGGAAAAGAATACTGCTGCGGCGAAAAGATCAGAACTTATGAAGAAACCAGTCGGAATTGCCCTGATCGGCACGGGCTATATCGGACAAAAAACACATTTGCCGGCGTATTTAAAGCTGCAGGAGGAAGGCCTCGTTAAAATTATCGCCATCTGCGATATTGATGAGGCGGCACTTTCGGCGGCGTCGGCCAAGTTTGGTGTTAAGCGCACGTTTACAGACTACGTGCAAATGCTCGAGCTGGACGAGATCGACGCGGTGGATATCTGCACTCCGAACTATCGGCACCATCAGCCGGTGCTCGATTCGTTTGCGGCGGGCAAGCATGTCATCTGCGAGAAGCCGCTGGCGATCAATGCCGTCGAAGGGGCGGCGATGGTCGCGGCGGGACACGCTGCCGGGAAGAAGTTTCAAGTCGCACTCAACACGCGGTTCGGCTCGGGGCCGCAGGCGGTCAAGCGGTTTGTGGAGGATGGCAAACTTGGCGAGATTTATTACGCCCGCGCGCACGCCCTGCGGCGGCGCGGCATCCCCGGCTGGGGGACATTCACGCAGAAAGACAAGCAGGGCGGGGGGCCGCTGATCGATATCGGGGTGCATATTTTAGATCTGACGTTATGGCTGATGGGCTATCCGGAGCCGGTCTCCGTGACGGGTCAGACCTATGTGAAATTTGGTACCCGGGAAGGTGTGCTCGGTCTGGCCGGTCAGTGGGATCCGAAGACCTACACAGTCGAAGATTTTGCGGTGGGCTTTATCCGGTTTGCTAGTGGGGCGACGCTCTCCTTGGAATCGTCTTTCGCCGCGAATCTGGCCGAGAACCAGTTTCACACCAGCCTCTTTGGCACCGAAGGCGGAGCTTATTTGGAGCCGGCCAACGAAGCGGCCACGCGTGTGTTTCGCGAGGAAAGCGGCACGCTGACCGATACCGCGCTGGCTTTTCTGCCGAAGATCATGACCCACGACGCCGAGCTGCGGGAATTCGTCCAGGCCATTATTGACGATACCCCAGTCCCAGTCCCCGGCGAAGAGGGCTTAATGGTGACACGCATTCTCGACGCACTCTATCTTTCCGCCGAAACTGGCCGCGAGGTGCGGATGACGGCGGAGACCCCGCCGTAAGAAACTATGCCGCCGGGTGCAGTTGCTCCGTGAACGGCACTCGGCGGCATGGGCTTGATTTATGCAGCAAAGCCGACAAAGACGGTAAAGTTGCGGCCTCCAGCGCCGGCTATGATGAAGCCGATCATCGCCTCGAATCAGCCTTCAGCGCATTGGGCGTGGATATTGCCGTACCCGAGTAAAATCCGGTGCTAAAATCTGGTATTAAAATCCGGTATACTGAAAGTCTATGAACCAACCTTCCTCCGAAATCCCTGCCTCCGACCTCGCCAACTCTTCTCTCCCCCCGGAGAAGAGTTGGCTGATGGCGATTCTCCCAGTCGTGCTGATTGCCGCCTGTGCCGAGCTAGGCATCTCCGTGCTGAACAATTCCGCCCTGCCGATCTACTTCA
>JANXMY010000170.1 GCA_025354405.1 Armatimonadota bacterium | reverse complement strand
GCGCGTTCTGGCACAGATCGACGGCATGGCCTTGCCGCTTCTTTCGCCGAATCTTCCCACTGGCGGCAGCGTGCTGCTCGGCGGGGCCGCCGCCGGGGACTTCCTGCGCCGCTTCGCGCCTGTCGGGGCGCAGCTTTCATTGCTCACCAATTCAGCATTTGTGCCCATCAGCGCCCGCCCGGAGCAGCAGGTCCCGCTGATGACCAATCCCAACAGCCCGGAGGTCCAGGCCCGAATCCTCTCGATGGTCAGCGAAGTGGTGCGCGGCTACGCCGTCGACGGCGTGATCTTCGATGACCGCCTGCGCTATGCGGGGATCAATGCGGACTTTAGCCCGCAAACCCATGCCCAATTCGAAAAGTTTCTCGGGCATCCCATTCGCTGGCCGGACGACGTTTTCACCTACCAGGTCCTCTATCCGTCTCTCACCAAACGGATCATTCCGGGGCCAAGCTACGAAGCCTGGAATGTCTTTCGCACCCTCACCATCCGCAACTGGCTGGCATCCGCGGTCGCCACGGTCAAAGCGATCCGGCCCGCCGCCACGGTCAGCGTCTACGCCGGATCGTGGTATCCCGATTATCCGGCACTCGGCTCCAACTGGGCTGCCGACGATTTCTCCGCCGGCCTGCGCTTCCTGACCCCCAGCTACCAGCAGACTGGATTTGCCGGGCTGACCGACTGGATCACGACCGGCTGCTACTACCCGCCAGGTACCATCGCCGACGCCATTGCCGTCGGACGATCTTCGGGGGAAAGTGTGGAAGCGGCCGGACAGTTCTCAAACCGCGCCGTCAACGACCAGACCTGGGTGTATGCCGGGATCGCCCTGAGCAGCTACAACGGTCACCCGGAGCTGCTGCAGCGAGCTTTGCAGGCGGCGGTAGCCTCGACGCAGGGCGTGATGGTCTTTGACCTGTCGCATAACGTCGAACAGTTTTGGCCTGCTTTCTCCGCTGCGTTCTCGACTCCCGCTACTGCCCCGCATGCCGTGCCGGGGCTGCTGGCCGATGTTCGGCGGCAAAAGGCCGCACAAAAGGCTGCGGGAACACTGCAGCCGCCGGTGATTTTGTACAATGGGGTATCAGGAACAGGGCTGTAAGAGGGTCTCAGAATCCGCGCGGGTCAAACCAATTGTTCGGCGGGGTCTGCCCGAGATAAAATTGCCCCAAACGCATCGCCTTGACGTGACCGTCCATAAATGCCAGATTTGTGAATTCTGTGTGCCGCGCTGCCGGGCGGGCATCCGCAGCATCGTTGAGAGTACCGCTTGGAGCAGTGAGCTTGAAGGGATTGGTGGCGCGAGACGTTGTAAAGTCGTTTTCTGTGCCGACTTCGCCCAGCATCACGGTGCGGGAGGGTGACTGAAACGCTGCGAGAGTTTTGGGCGGAGGCAGAGAAGGATCGGTGAAGTCCGCAAAAGCAAGCTCGTTGAGGCCGTATGAGTTGGTTGCTGAACTGATATCATCCGGGCAGATACGAATTTGGGCATTCCTGATATAGGGGTTTACGAGGTC
>JANXMY010000167.1 GCA_025354405.1 Armatimonadota bacterium | reverse complement strand
ACGGCAGAGCTGCCGTAAATTCGCTTTAAGTCGGCCTCGGACATCTTGTGCGGTCCCAGATCGCCCGTCCAGGAGACGAAGTAGGACCACTCGACGCCGTAGCGACGCATTTTATCAATATCGGGTACTCCGCCGAACTCGGACAGGGCAATTAGCTTTTTTCCGTCAAAGCGCGTCTTGAGAGTGTCCCAGACGCTGCTCAGGGGGTCCGCGACATCCGACGGGTATTTGTCAATTCCCACGATGTCTACCACGTCGTCGCCTGGATACCAGTCGGGATTCAGGCCCGAGCAGTCCACCCAGATGAGATTGTGCAGGTGATGGACATTCGTGAAGCGGTCGAACATCAGCCGCCAGAGCTTTTTGAACGGCTCCGGCCCCTTCGCCCCCCACCAGAACCAGCCTCCGTCGGCCTCGTGCAGCGGACGCCACAGCACGGGGACGCCCGCGTCCTGGAATTTCTGCAATTGAACCGCAATGGCGTCCATGTCCCGCAGCAGCGCTTTATAATCGGGAGAATTTGGATCGGCTAGAGCTTTCTGGACATCAAATGTCGTGGCGTTCGTATAAAAACCTTTGTACCAGCGGGCATCCACCGGCTTGCCGTTTTCAGTAATCATGGCGTCTATCAGGCCCGACGGCGCGTTCCAGTGCCAGACCACCGTGACGATCTGGTCCGCTTTGGCCCGCGCAATAATATCTTCGGTCGTGCCATCTGGCTTTGTTCCGCGCGCGACCCGGGAGGGCGAATAGTCCATCAGGTCGCCGCCATAGATCGCGGGCGTCTTGCCGGTAACGCTCTGAATATACGCCGTGTCTTTGGCCTCCATCTGCCCGGACAATGTTTTCGCGCCGTACAAAGATACCAGTCGGTGCATTAAGGCGCGGGCGGCAGGTGTCGCCTTCGGGTCAGCCAGCGTTTCCGGCACAGCGGCCAGTCGCTTGGCGTCCGAGGCGGGAATCAAATCCAGCGCGTCTATATCGTAATATCCCCACCCACGGTCAATTTCAATTCTGTTCGCGCCGGCCTGGAGCTCCACTTTCCCGGCTTGCTGAGTGGCAAACGCTTCACCGGTGGCGGCAAACATCCCGGAAAACTTGTGGCCGTCAACCACGAGGTCATAGCCTTTGACGCCGAACGGCGAGCTGTAGCGAATCTGGGCGTCGTACAATCCGGCTTTGGCACTCGGAACCGTCCAGACAATCTTCGCGCCATCCTTCTCAAAGTCGCCGACATAGCCTTTGCCGGAAAATCCGGGGCGTTTGGTGAGAACAGTGTTTCCGGTGAGAGTCGCAGTTTCCGCTTCCAGATGGAGCGTGCCTGCCAGCATGATCGGGGCAGCAGGAACACTCGGGGCAGCAGGAACACTCGGCATGGCGGCGATTGTGGGCTCAGACGTCTGAGCCGCCTGCGGCTTCGCGCACGACACGAGAAAGAATGGGGAGAGCAGGCAAAAAGCGAGATGTTTTAGGGTCATTTTTGACGAGTCATCTTTGACAAAAATGACGGGTGCCTACTTGGTGACAAATAAACACCCGCCGCTTGAACGCATGGTGCGTTTCTAATCGATATTTTTAGCTGGGGCTAAAGGTAGCCGCGTACTTGCTGCAGCTCGTGCTGGCAGCATTGTATCCGCTAGGATTGTAGGGCTGCTCGTCGCCGCAGTAATTGTAAGGATCATCATGACCCGCACTGACGGAACCCGGGCGAAAGAACTTCGCGTGCTGATCGACCATCAGGTAGTTGGCTCCATCCGTATGGCGTCCTAAGACGTTGGCGAAGAGAGCGCTGTGGGAAGACCAGCCGCCCAAATGCCCCGTAGCATACTTCAGGCCGTCGCCTGATGCTCCACCAACCGACTGGCTACCTGCGCCACTGGGATCGTAGTCCTTCCCGACACCGTAGCCGCTGGGCGATTTTCCGTTGTCCCCATTCGAATTATCGGCCAGTCCATTAGTAGGATCGTTCAAGCTGACATCATAGGGGGAATTCGCCGCACTTTGCACTTCAAATAGCAGCACAGTGTTCGCCGGGGACGCAAACTGCGAGATCGCCAGGCCGACGGCGGATCCTTTAACTGGTGCGTTCTGCTGCTTGGCGAGATTTGCATTCATGCCATATGAGGAAACGCCTTTTCCGCCGTTGGTATCATCGGGACAGGCAAATGTCCCGGTGCTTTTCACGTACGGATACACCTGCCAGGCCCAGCCGCTGCATCGGCCGTAAGGGTCCCAGCCGCTCGGCCCTTTTTCGTCATAGTCCTGATAATACTGTGTAATGGCCAGCCCAACCTGCTTCAGATTAGAGAGACACGAGGTGCGCCGCGCATTCTCGCGTACTTTTTGGAAGACTGGGAAGAGAATGGCGGCCAGTATCGCAATAATTGCGATGACAACGAGCAATTCGATCAGGGTAAAACCCCGTTTTCGCACTGAGGAAGTTTCCATCTAAATACTCCTATGAATCTATGAGAGAGGGCGGCACGATTGCCGTACGATGAGTGACGCGGGAATTTGCAGGGTGATGGGAGGCATGTCCTCGGCAAGTCCTACGGATTGCAGCCGGGCCCGGAGGCGATTGACCGCCAGGCGTCCCAGCTGTTCTTTTTCGACACGGACGGTAGTGAGCGGCGGCCAGGACTGAGCACTGTACGCGATATCATCGAAGCCGACCAGGCTGATATCTTCGGGAACTCGCAGCCGCAGGATCCGGCAGACCTGCATCACAGCATAGGCTAGCGAGTCGTTTGCAGCCACAATTGCCGTCGGACGGTCCGTGGTACAGAGCAGGCCCTGCAGGGCCGCCGGGACCTCCTCTTCGCACTGCGTCGTAACGATCAAGCGCGGATCGATCGGAAGGCCCGCTTCAAAGTGGGCACAGACAAAGCCGCGCAGCCGGTCCCGGAAGGTCAATATGTCGGGGTTATCCCGCAGAAAGCTGATTTTCTTATGTCCCAGCGAAATCAAATACTTGGTGGCGGCCAGTGTCCCGCCAAAGCCGTCCGTGATCAGGGCATCATGCTGGCCGGTCGGATCAGGCTGGTCGACAAGGACGATTTGCGGCACGCGTTTCAGAAACAAAGCCAGCAGGTCCGGGTCCGCCGTTCCTACCAGCAACATCCCGCCGACGGTCTGCTCGCGGATCATCTTCGGCAGCTCCAGCTCCAGCTGATGGCGGTCGGTGGTATTGGTCAGCAGGTGCATCCCATGGGCCGAGGCCTCCGCCTGCGCCCCGGCTAAGATGGGGGCATAAAAAGAGTTTGCCTGAAGGAGATCGCCCGCGGTCTTCGAGAAAAACTGGAACCCGATGAACGTTTCTGCCTGCGAAGCAGGGAACTTGCGACTCTCTTTGCGAATTTTCGTCCGCAGAGGCCGGTAGTTCAATCGCTCCGCCGTTTCCAGCACATGCTTGTGGGTCGCGGGGCTGATCAGCTCGGGCGCATTAAACGCCCGCGAGACTGTTGCCGCGGAGACCCCCGCCTGTTTTGCGACCTCCCGAATGCTGTTCATAGTATTATTGTAACACACGCATTTCATTTTGTCAAGCATTTGTTTCAGAAATTATTTATTTTTTTCTGAAACGAATGAAACAGAAAAAAACCCCGGCCCTGCGGCCTAGGTTCCTGACTTCCACGCGCTCTTTTTGACCCTACCCTTTGACCTGCACTCCCCCGCCTTTACCGCGTTCTACTGCGTAGTATTCCAGGCATGAATTCGGCCCCGGCGCGGTGAATACTGGCACACTCATGGACAAACCCCACCTGCAGCCGCCGACCAAGCTCCACCAATTTCACTCTCTTACCGCTGGCCGTCAGGAGACGGCGGCGGCATCGGTGCCGCTGGTATTTTATCAGGAGGCCATTGGGACGGGCAATGAAGCCCAGGCGAACTGCCACCAGGACTTTTTCTCGCTGTACTTTGTCCGGCAGGGGCGCGGAACGCACTACATCGACGGCATCCCTTACGGCGTTTCGCGCGGCGATGTCTACGCGATGGGCCTGGGGATGACCCACTGGTTCGCGGGCTGTGAGAACCTCCAGACCGACACGCTGCACTTTGCCCCGGAGATCTTTGACCCGGCGACTTTGAACGCCCTGGCCGAGACACCCGGCTTTCAGTCACTGTTTGTGGAAGAGCCGCTGCGGCGGGGGAAGGAACACAAAGAACGGGAGCACGGAGAGCCGGGCCGCTGGCTGCATCTTACCCCGGATGCCTATGCTCCCGTTGCGGAGATGCTGCGGGAGCTGCAGCAGGAATGGGCTGCGGGGACGCCCGACGGCACGCTGCTGACCCGCGGCCTGTTTGTACGGCTGCTGGTCCATCTGGCCCGCCGCTATTCCGAAACGATCGGGATTGCCCCCCGCAGCACGCCCCGCGAAGGCGATCCGGCGACCGAGGCCACCGTCGCCGCCGCCGTGCGCCTGCTCGACGAGCGTTTTGCCGAGCCCCTGCGCGTGGAGCAGGTAGCGGCGGCGGTCTTTCTCTCCCCCGACCGCTTCACGGAAGTCTTCGCCCGGACCATGGGCCGTACCCCGCGCGACTACATCCGCCACCTGCGCGTTGAGTGCGCCAAATCGCTGCTAAAGGCCACCGCCTTCTCCATCTCAGAAATCGGAATGCAGGCCGGCTTCAACGACCCCGCCTACTTCACGCGCGTCTTCCGGGCCGCAACAGGAAAGAGTCCGAGGGAGTACCGAAGAGGGGAATAGCCAAAACCCAGAATCGAGATTCTGATCCCTCGTAGGGGCGCTGCTTGCTGCGCCCTCTTGTCTTACCCCTCTGCGATGCCTACGCGGTCACCCGGATTAGAAATCCGGGTCTATAAAAGTGCGAGTGTCCGCAGGGCGGACAAAGAGAAGGTGCGGACAAAGACGCGGCTGGCGACGGCTAATCCTATGTCTACGCAGTAGACAATCGCTTTACCAAAGACCCGGATTTTCAATCCGGGTTACTGCAATGGCCTAGCAGGCGGGGGAGATATTCAAAGGGCGGGGGCAAGCCCCGCCCCTACGGGTGATCAGAATATCGACGCACGCCCTACTTATGCACGCTCTCACCCTTGACATCCTGGGCCGCTTCCATGATGGCTTCGGAGAGGGTCGGGTGGGCGTGGATCGTGTGCATCAGCTCGTCGATCGTGGACTCCAGCTTGATGGAGACGCAGGCTTCGTGGATCAGGTCGGTGGCATGAGGGCCGACGATGTGGACGCCCAAAATCTCGCCATACTTGCCGTCGGTGACGATCTTGACCAGGCCGACATTCTCGTTGATCGCCAGGGCTTTGCCGAGGGATTTGAACGAGAATTTGCCAACTTTGACGTCGTAACCCGCGTCTTTCGCCTGCTGCTCGGTGAGGCCGGTCCAGGCCATCTCCGGTTCGGTGTAGACGCAGTACGGAACGGCCGTGTAGTCCATTTTGACCGTGTGGCCCAGGGCATTCTCCGCCGCGACTTCGCCTTCTCGGGTCGCGACATGGGCCAGACCGCCGCCGGCGGCGTCGCCAATGGCGTAGATATTGGGGACATTGGTCCGCATATACTCGTCCACCAGGATCTTGCGATCGAAGTTGACCCCGGCGGCTTCGAGGCCCAGGCCGTCGGTGTACGCCCGCCGCCCCACCCCAATCAGCAGCTTGTCGAACTCGATCTCGCCGTCGCCCTTTTCGGTGACATACTTCAGCTTCTTCGCCGCAACATCGATCGCCACGACTTTCGTGCCCGTCATCACTTTGATACCCGCTTTGACCAGCAGCTTCTGCAGCTCGACTGAAAGGTCCGGGTCAGCGGCGGGGACGATATTCGGCAGCAGCTCGATCAGGGTCACTTCCGCCCCGAGGCCGCGGTAGGTGTACGCAAATTCGGTGCCAACCGCACCGGAGCCGAGCACAACCAGACGCTTTGGCACTTCGAGGGCGGAGACCGCTTCGTTGCTGGTCCAGAGCGTGGTCTTTCCGAGCTTACCGGAAGCTTTCCGGTTCTTGACTTCGCGGTTGTCGATGAAGACGTCGGCATCGGCGCTGTCACCGCCGGTCACCTGAATGGACGGATGGAGCTTTGCGACGACGCTGCCGGTCGCCAGGATGATATTCGCTGCTGTAACTTTCTCCGTCTTGCCGTCTTCGGTCACCACTTCGACGGTGTGGGCATCCAGCAGCTTGCCTTTGCCCTTGACGTAGCGGACGCCGGCCTTTTTGAAAAGAAACTCCACCCCGCCGACCAGCGTCTTGACGATCTTGTCTTTACGGGCCATCAGGGCAGAGAAGTCGTAACCGATCTCGCCGGTAATGGTCAGCCCGAAGTCGGCAAAGTGCCGCGCCTGCTCCAGTGCCGCGACTGAGCCGATCATGGTCTTGGTGGGGATACAGCCCCAGTTCAGACAGGTGCCACCGGCATTGTCGAAGTCAATACAGACCACTTTCGCGCCCATTTTCGCGGCATGGATCGCCGCCGGGTATCCGCCCGGACCACCGCCGATCACCACCAGGTCAACATCATACTGCGCCATTTTGGAAATATCCTTTAAGAGTTTGTTATTCGAGTATTTTTGAATTCGATTACTATCTATTTAACACGAAATTGTGGTGATTTGTGCCTGATCAAGAAAGGAACCCACCCCGCAACAAGCTGCGACCCTCCCGAAACGGAAGGGTGGGCGGGAAGAGGACAGTGAGCTTGATTTGCTTGATGAAAGCTTTTTTTCAAGAAGACCAAACTATACGACTCCCTTCCCGCTCACCCTCCCGTTTCGGGAGGGTCGGCGCGGAGCGACGGGGTGGGTTCCAACTCTTAATTACATATGCCCGGGGCGGGACTCGAACCCGCATGAGGTTGCCCTCGGGGGATTTTACTTACCACTACCGCTTTCGCGGCCTGCGTTGCCCAAAAAAAACTCTTGATGCAACACCGTTCGTGGTCTGGACTGTCTCTTCGCCATGCCATTCGCACAAATACGAATGGGTTAGGCGGCTCCTGTACAGTCTCTACACACTTCTGATATTTTTGCCTCGATATGTTGGCGTGAGTGCGTGACAATTTGGACACAACAGCCTGATATTCTCAAGCCGATTGTCCGCAGTATCTCCATTTATATGGTCAAGTTCTAGAGGTATCGGCTGCTCAAGCCAATTTGTGCTGCTGCGCATTTCGCATTTTGCCTGCTTCAGTTTCTCTCGAATCAGTCGAATGCGAAGATGCGAACTACGGCAGTTTCTTCCGTTGACAAGGAAATTTGTGATTTCCTCGGCGGCCTTGATTGGTTTAGAACTTCCTTTCCTCCACCCTTGTCCATGAAAGTGGCTAGAATTTAGGCCAGGCAATTCAATTCTTTGCTTGGCAGCAGAGTAATTTCCACCTGCTTCTGATGATCCTAGTTTTTGCAGCACGCTTCTTATTGAAGCGGAAGACATGACGGCCTGACAAAATTCAGCATCAGTGTATTTTCGCGGCATCATGCGGCAATTACACAACTTTCAGACTTAGTCGTCAACCACTAATTCTTGTCTTCCATATCAGCTTGGCTCGGGATTGTCATGCCATAGTATTTGCGAGTATTTGCGCCCGCGTTTACGCCGGTTTAGAGTTCCCCGAGTTAGGGAGCTGCTACAGTGGGGTTTCCCCGACTGCGACCCTTAACTAAGTCCCCTGTGTCTGCCATTCCACCACCTGGGCCACACTTCTCCGAAGATAAAGTCCGAGGAGAAATGCCAAGAAAATTATAGCATACGGCGCGGGGGGAAGTCAAACAGCAGAGGTATTTGGGAGTGCCGAATATCGGTTGGATGGGAAAGAACCGACTTGCCGGGCGATTAAAATCGCGGCAACAAGAGCACAAAACCGGCCTTCACCGGTTAAGAATAGGAATCCACTCAGAATAGAACTCACTCTTAGTCCACGCAGGTGGACTTCGTGCCCTTGTTGCCGCGATTTCAATCGCCCGAGCTAATTTAGGCAGTCCCAGTTTTCACGCGCCTCGCACAACTCCGGGGAACTGGCAGGGTCTCTCGAGAGTTGACTTATCGTATCTAAAACTCTGATTGAATAAGTGAGGTGATTTTCATGCTGACCCGACGCGAAGCGATTAAAACCGCGTTCTTCTCCACGGTAGCCCTGGCGGCAACTCCGCTCCTCGCGCAGCCGGACCTGCCCCCAGTTCCGCCTGCCCTGATGATCCCGCCTGCCCTAACGATCCCGCCTGCGGCGGTACCTGGTCTGTTTGTCCTGCCGCCCCTGCCCTATGCCTACGATGCCCTGGAGCCCTATATCGATGCCCAGACCATGCAGCTGCATCATGACAAGCATCATGCGGCCTATGTGAAAAACCTGAATGCTGCCATCACCACTCTGGGACTAACCCGGAATATCGGCCCCGCCGATGGCGAACAGCTGGTTCGCAACCTGCTGACGGCCCCTTCCTTTGGCATTACCGACCAGACTGACCCGATATTCAAAACCATCCGCAACAACGGCGGCGGCCACTACAACCATTCTCTCTTCTGGACCGTGATGAAGAAAGGTGGCGGGGGCAAGCCGACCCGGGACCTGGCCTCGGCCATCGACAAGCAGTTTGGCAGCTACACCGCGTTCCAGGAGCAGTTCACAAAGGCTGCCCTGGGCCAGTTCGGCAGCGGCTGGGCCTGGCTAAGTATCGCCCCGAATGGAACGCTCAAGGTCGAGGCGATGCCGAACCAGGACAACCCGATCATGCAAGGCCGAACCCCTCTGCTGGGTATCGACGTTTGGGAGCATGCTTACTACCTGAAGTATAATAATCGCCGCCCGGAATATGTCGCCGCCTGGTATAATACGATCAACTGGGACTTTGTCAACGACCGCTATACACAACTTCGAAAGGTGCAGTGATACACTCCATGTTCAAGCGCCGCGAGAAAGAACGTACCACTGAGGACGCCATGTCCAGCATCGCCCCCTGGGAGATGCTGGACGAGGCGCAAATCGCCGCTCAGACCGCCCGGCTGCAAGACCGCCTGCCGGGCCGGGAGCTCATCGCCATGGCCCGCCGCGCGGACACCGATGCCGTCGCCTGCTTCGACAAAGGGCCGGACGGCACCGGCAAGTCCGTCCTCGTCGTCACTGGCCTGGACGGTCCCAGCAGGCCTGCCGAGGTACACTATCCCGGCTTCAGTGCCTGGTTCGACGCTGCGCTGGCGGATGGTCAAAGAGGATAGAGGAGAAATCCTCATGCCCGATCCCAGTCCGTTGATTACCGCTTATCTCGTCCTTGCGGTACTCTGGGTCGTCCAGTTCGCGTCGTTCATGGTATTGGATGACAAAACCTTTCCTGGCACGCATGACAAGCTGATCTGGGGCGCGTCTTTTCTGCTGGCCTTCCCCGTGGCTCCCATTGCATTTATCGTATGGAAAAGTGCGTACAAGTCTTATCTAAAGGCAATGTAGCGAGGATGACGCTTCTAACGCCGCCTTTTTGTTTTCCCCGCCACGCAGAGAGGACTGAAGAATCGATTCCTGCGTGGGAGTAAACTCTTACGCTGTGGGGCGAGACGCCCAGTTTCGATCTGCGTTGAAAAAGATATTCGGAACAAGGCTTTTTCCTGTCCCGGCGAAGGCCGTGACTGGGCGTCTGCGCCCCACAGCATAGAACTTCAGTTCCACGCTCTTTCTAGTCTAGCTGCTGCCGAAAACGATGGCTTAAGAACACAGGAAGAAAATCTAATGCTTCATGGCAGCAAGCATGGCAGCAAGCTGGCACACTAGCCTGCGTAGCGCACGCCCAAATAGGAACAAGCGTCAAAAGCAAATCATCGTTTTCGGAGCGGCCGCAGCGGCGCTGGTGTCAAAGCCTCCTGCCGCTGGGCACGGTACTGGCTCGGAAAAGCCGCACAGCAGGGGCATCGGAAAGCGAATGCTCGGCTCAAGGGGTTTTGACTCCGACGCTAAAGAGAAAACCGCTGGATAAGCT
>JANXMY010000137.1 GCA_025354405.1 Armatimonadota bacterium | reverse complement strand
GTCAGCAGCGCAGCGCTGGACAGCAGGAAATAAGTGCCGAACATGGTACGGCGGCCTAAATACTTAGCGGCGGGGATGGTGAGCAGCGTCCCCAGCAGGCCTCCCCAGTTGAAGCTGTAGGTGGCAAGCGCTTTCCAATTCTCCGAAAGCGCCAGCGTGGCGAGACGGGTCAATCCGTCCGCTTTCGCACTTTCCTGGGCGAGCCGCGTCGCAACCACAGGGATAAATGCATTGCAGCTCCACCAGGCAATTAGTACCGTCACGGCAGGAATCAGGCCGCTGATCGTCAGAGCACGGATTTCAGGCGAGAAGAGTTCAGATAACCGGGGCGGTGGGGACGAGGCCGCGGCACTTTTCCAGCGTTCCGGCTCCCGCACGAACAGGCGCACCAGGAATGCGGCGAGCGCAGGCAGCAGGCCGCAGAGAAAGACGTAACGCCAGGAAATTTCCGGACGGCCTGTCATCCAGACGCCGGAGATCTGGTGTACGGCGAAGGTGGCTAGAAAGAGGCCGCAGGGGGCTGACGTGTAAAGCAGTGCGCCCGCCTCGACGCGCCTTTTTTCTGGGACGACCTCCGCAACCATCGCGGCTCCGGCGGCCCATTCCCCGCCAATCCCCAGCCCTGCGACAACCCGGCAGAGCGCGAGTACCGCGATATTTGGGGCGAGTGCACAGGCGGCGGTTCCTGCGGCATACAGCAGCATCGTCAGCAGCAGTGTCTTCGTGCGCCCGATCCGGTCCGCGAGTCGCCCGAAGAGTATTCCTCCGGCGGCCCAGCTCAGAAGCAGCAGTGCGGTCAGTATCCCTGTCCAGTACACGGCGGCGGCTTTGGCTTCGGGTGTCCCCAGCGGAATATGTAGCAGGGTCGGGACGCAGTTGGGAGCGACATAATTAAATAGCAGGCCGTCGAAGACATCGAAGCCCCAGCCCAGCCAGGCTGCGAACAGTACCGTCCACTGGTAGCCGTTCATGCCAAGCAGACCAGACGTTGGTCTTGGGGTAGTGAGAATCATGAAACCTGTACTTCTTCCGGCAGCAGGAGCCGGGTGACGATGCCGCCGCCGAGGTGTGTATCCACGATTTCCCGTACGTCTTCGGCAGAAACCCCGGCATACCACACTCCCACAGGGTAGACGACCACCGTCGGCCCCTGCTGACAGGGTGTGAGACAGCCGGTCGCGGTCACTTTCAGCCCAGACGGAAAGCCGCGCCGGGCCAGCTCCATTGTAAATGCCTCAAAAACTGCCGTGCCGCCGCGCGCGGCACAGGAGGGCAGGGGATGGCCATCAGGGCGGCGATTGGTGCAGACGAAAAAATGATGCATGACGCGCGGCATTAAAGTTCCTCGACGATCTTATCGAAATCTTCGTCGCTGAAGACGTGGACATTGCCCTGAAATGCCAGTGTCCAGTTCTTGGCGGGCCATCGCTTTGGGTACTCTAATGTTGGTACGAGATCGTCGAGTGCGAGATATTCACCGGCCGGACGCGCCTTGATGATTTGAATTGGGAAGCGAAACGGGTAAACTTCACCGGGGCGGTTGCTTTCCCAGATCGGTGTGCTGTCCTCAAAGTAGGTGCCGGTGACTTCCGCGACGCCTCCGATGGATTTTATGACGGTCAGGTAAAACAAGACGCGGTCGCCAGGGACCACCCGCTCCGCTTTTTTTCGGTGCCGACTCTTCATGCCGGCCAGATCGAAGCCGCGTGCCCGCGAAGTCTCGAAATTATCGACGGACGAAACAAGTAGCCAGTTAGTCATAGGGGAAATATCTCCGAGCTTTCTATTCGCCGCCGCGTGCGCTATTTCCTACACAGGTTGCAGTGGGGGCCTCACGCCCTAATCCTGGCGAGCGGGAGACTTTCCAGCGGCGGAGGCCCAAAGTGATCTGCCTGCTGCTCCGCAGGAGAAGAGACCTACCTGCTGCTCCGCAGCTTCCTTCCTAAAGGAAGGACCCGAATATTAGCGTGGGCCAGTTTTGCTTATCATAATCCTTCCTTTAGGAAGGAAGCTGCGGAGCAGCAGGTAGGTCTCCAAGGGCCACACGCAGCAGGTAGGTCTCTTCTCCTACGGAACACCAAGTAGGTCTCTTACTCTAGGCCCCGGAATTTCGGAACGAACGTTCAGCGAAGCACGTTATATAATTGTGGAGAAAAAAGCGAAATGAACAACTTTGGATCTAACGCAAACAACCCCTACTATGCCGGGGGACAATCAGTCGCTTCGGCGAATTCACTGATCTCGCGGGTTTCGTACTTGCTTTGCACGGCGTTGCTGGTGACGGCAGCGGCTGCCTGGTGGGCGGCACAGGCGCGTCTCAGCCCGGCTCTATTTCTGCCTCTGATGATTGGGACCTTCGCCTGCGTGATTGGGCTGAATTTCACGCGGACAAAACCAGGTCTTAGCCTAGCCTTGCTGTATGCGCTGAGCGTAATGGAAGGCCTGCTGATGGGGCCGCTGCTGAACGTGATCGCGCGGGGCTACGGCAACGGGGCGGCAGTCATCGGGGAAGCGGCAGCGCTGTCGGCCGTGATCGTCGCCGGGCTGGGCGCGTATGTCTGGATATCCGGTAAGGATTTCGGCGGGATCGGTAAGTTTCTCTTCTGGGCCTTGCTCGGCTTGATCGTGGTGGGCCTGCTGCGCTTCTTCGTGGCCTTCAGCCCGGGGGTAAACCTGATCTACTCCATTGGGGGGGCAGCGATCTTCGCGGGATTCACCCTCTACGACTTCTCGAATATCAAGTTCCGGTACGGGCCGAACGACTACGTGATCGCAACCGTGGCTTTGTACTTAGACTTTCTGAACCTTTTCTGGTTCCTGGTGCAGATACTGCTTTCGCTGGGCGGCGGGTCGCGGCGCAACTAATATGAACACGAACAGTAAAATATTAGTTGCTCTCGATGTGGATACGGCGGAAAAAGCGGCGGAGCTGGTTCGACAACTGTCGGGCCAGGTCGCCGGGTACAAGGTCGGCCTGGAGCTGATCAACTCGGTCGGCTTTGGCCTGCTGGACAAACTCCGCGAAACTGCTGGGGCAGAGGCTAAAATCTTCTACGACTGCAAGTTTCTGGACATCCCCAACACGGTTTTGGGGGCTTCGAAAGCGGCGGCAAAGCGTGGAGTCTGGATGTTCAATATCCACGCCTCCGGGGGAAGTGCGATGCTGAAGGCGGCAGTCGCGGGAGCCGAGGCCGGAGCGATAGAAGCGTGTGTTCCAAAGCCGCTGGTGATCGCCGTCTCCGTGCTCACCAGTGTCAGTGCAGAGGTCCTCCGCGATGAAATGGGTGTGAGCCGCCCCCTGACTGAACAGGTGGTAGCACTGGCGCGGATGGCACAGGATAGCGGCTGCGATGGCCTGGTCGCGTCGCCGCACGAGATCGCTGCCATCCGTGCTGCCTGCGGTCCGGATTTTCTGCTGGTCATCCCTGGTGTTCGCCCCATCGGCGCGGCAATTGGGGACCAAAAGCGTGTGATGACGCCAGGCGAAGCGGTAAAAGCCGGCGCGGACTATATCGTCGTAGGCCGTCCGATCACGGCGGACATCGATCCTGCGGCGTCTGCGCGCCGGATCAACGCCGAGACTGCCGGGAACACGGCGTAGAAGTTTTTCGTCCTGACAACAGAACCGTTCAGGAGACATTTATGCGAACCTATAGGCTGCTTCTCGCTCTGCTGCTGCTGGGATGGACCGCTGCGACGCGGGCCGACCCGCTCCCTTTCGAGCCAAAACCTTTTGTTCAAAGTGGGGTTCTGGAGAAAATCGACGATGAACGCGACCGCGTCATTTTTCGGGCCGACACCGGGCAGCGTTACACGCTGGATATGACTGACAGCGCCATTTTGCTGACAAACACCACACGGCATGGTACCCTGCCTGACCTTCGGCCGGGCATGCGTGTTCATGTCAGCGGACAGCTGCTCTCCCCAAGTATCGCGGAAGCGATGCAGGTCCGTGTTCTGGGCTCCAAAGCGATTCGGCCTCTACCGCGCCCCACTCCCGCTCCGCCTCCCACTCTCGAATCTCCAGGTGTCTTTACAGCGCGTGGAAACGTTAAGCTGGTGGACGTTAAGCGAGGCAGCTTCGTTCTCACTGTCCAGGATCATACACGCACGATCCTGCTCGCCGATGATACCGACCTCGCAGGGCTGGGGAAAGCCGAGCCGCAGGCCTTCCCAGTGAAAATTGGGGAGAGGGTCACAGTCGCCGGAGCCCTGCAGCCGGATGGCACGGTGCTGGCAGGGGCAATCAGCTTCAGCCGAGATATCGTTCTTCCTGTTCGCACGCTTCTTCCCCGATCACAGACATCCCAGAGCCAGATCTTGGTTGGCCGGGTTTCATCGACCAGCGATCGGTATTCCAGCCGGGATATTAAAATCCGCCTTGAAGATGACCAGGAAGTTAAAGTGAAAGTGCCGCGCGGCGTCGCCATTCGCCGCGACGGACAGCCACTTTCCGTCCATGACCTGCGAGGCGGCGATCTGCTGCGTGTGTCTGGAAAGTACGAAGGGGAAGACTTTCGGGCGATGCGGGTGGAAGTGGTACCGGATGCAGGGAATAGGGATGCTGGTGTGGGACCTAGGCTTTAGGGCTATCTAATGCTGTGAGGAATCTAATGCCGACGGCCTTCGGAACCTAACCCCGACGCGCAGCGGCAGCCTTTCCCTAATTCTTAACCCTTCCCTAACAGGGAAGGGTCGACGCGTAGCGAATGTAGGTGGGGTTGTCGCAGTTAGGCGGGATACTGAAATTTGACGGCATTTTGATTCAGAGGCCTGTGCCGGCCTCGATACTGTGTGACCCGGAATTACGGATTGGCGTGACGAGGTCGGCATAGCTGTAATATCCGTCTGGGCTGACGTTCTGAATGCCGAGCAGCGTCAGGCCGTTCTGGTAGGCCGGGGTAGACCTCGCGACCTGCGCCAGGCCAATAGGAAGCGCAAATGTCCAGTGGACGGCCCCGGCGACTTGCCAGATAATAAGTCCGATGACGGCAAGAGCGGCGGCGATGAGTGTTTTGAGGCGCGTGGTTAGTTAGTTTGGAAGAAAATAATTCGAAAAGTTCAGTTTCGTAGTGCGTATGGATCACCCGGATTTCCAATCCGAGTCTTCGATAAAGCGATTGTCTACTGCGTGGACATAAGACCTGTCGTTATCGTGCTATTCTTTGTCCGCGCAGGCGGACACTTGCACTTCAAAAGACCCGGATTTCCAATCCGGGTGATCTGCTCTGCGGCTTCTCTTTCTGAAACATCCTGATTCTTTCTGAAATATCCTGATTCTTTCTAAAGCATCCTGATTCTTTCTAAAGCATCCTGATTCTTCTGAAGTGACGTAGTGCGTATGGATCACCCGGATTTCCAATCCGAGTCTTCGATAAAGCGATTGTCTACTGCGTGGACATAAGACCTGTC
>JANXMY010000135.1 GCA_025354405.1 Armatimonadota bacterium | reverse complement strand
GATCTCCACCGGCAGCCGCAGCCCCTGCTCTTCGTAGATGGTCCGCCAGGCATCGTAATCCGGCGTCTCCGTATCGGCCAGCAGGCCGTCGCAGTCGAAAATAGCCCCTTGTAATATCACAGGGTAGAGTTAGGGAAAGAGAGGGGGAATTCCTGCTTTGGAATAGGTATGTGAAAACAATACCTATTGACAATACTGTTACTATCTGGTACTGTCGGAATATGATTATCAACTTCCTCTCTCCAGAAGCTGAAATCATTTTCAACGGTGGGCGGTCACGTAAACTGCCACCCGAAATACAACAAGTTGCTTTCCGCAAGCTGGGCTATGTTGATTCGGCAAGCAGGCTAGACGACTTACGGGTTCCCCCCGGTAATCGGCTGGAGGCTCTCCAAGATGACCGTAAGGGCCAGCATTCAATCCGCATCAACGATCAATGGCGTGTTTGCTTCGTGTGGGAAGACGGAAATGCCCGCGCTGTTGAGATTGTCGATTATCACTAACACATCACTTTATGGAAAAAGAATTAACCCAACTAAACATCCCGGATTATGATCCCGTTTCAAGCACCGATCTTCTTGAGAACACGCATCCCGGCCAGATGCTTCGCGAAGATTTCCTCGAGCCGTTAAGCATCACGCCTTATAAGCTGGCGAAAGGAACGGGTCTCAGTCAAATTCATATTTCGGAGGTGCTGCGCGGAAAGCGGAGCATCACCCCCATGACTTCTCTGCTGTTAGGCAAGTTCTTCGGGATTTCCGCCCGGTTCTGGCTCAATCTCCAGAACCGCTATGACCTGATTGAGGCGGAGCGATCCCATCCCGAGCGATTGAAACAAGTCGTACCCTATGCTGGCTTGAGAGCGGCGTAAAACGAATGGCTTACGGGGCAAACTTGCCCTGCCCTAACCGCCGCGCCCAAAGGACTGCACTGAGCCAAGTCGCGCCAGCCGAGATCAGCAAAATCAGACGCCACGACGATGCCGTCTGCCATCCAAAAACCAGAATGAAGCTGAGGAGACTGAAACCGCCCAGGAGGTACGCAGCAAAAACCGCCCGATGGAGTTTCTTTCCAAACCAACGGGTTCGGCCATACGCCAGGAGCAGGGACAGCAGCAGAAATCCTACTAACACTGCGATAATCTGTATTGATGCCATGAGCCATATCCTTATGTTTTCCGCATCAGACGGATGCCCGGTGCGCCTCGGCGTACAGGCGCAGGGCAGCCCGTATTCGCTGCTGGTAATCTTGGCCTTGAGACTGATACCAGGCGAGAATATCTTCGTCGACCGCAACCTGTAGCCTAACGGCAGGAATGGGACCTGAGGTGGCTGAGCGCGATGCACCCGGAAACCGCCATGTCGAACGAGCAAAATCTTCGTCGGTGAGTGCCGGAATATCCGAGGTGTCGATTTCCTCATCAAACAGCGCATCGAGACGCTCCCAATTTGTCCGGGCAGCGGTTTGCGGCTTAGTTTCCATAGAGGCATCGGTCATAGTGGCTAACGAGGAAGCCCCAGCAAAGTTGCGGCCCTTCCTGCACATATACGTAAAGCAAGGCGAGGACAATGAACGGCCACAGCATCAGCACGCAGCAAACATAAGCAATCGTATAGAAAACTATATCGGTCCGTGTTGGCTCGGAAGTTTTAATGAATCCCGATCTGTCACCTTTGGTCGGAGTGGTCACAATATTTTGGCTCCTTCAGCATATAAGAACGTGTGCCCCTGCCGCCGCATGCCGAGTTGTCCAGCAGAAGATAGTTGCCGACTTTGGGTGCAGCGTATTGTTGACCCCTTCAAGTAAGGCTAAATTGCCCATGTTCCAAAGCCTTCCCCTGATTCTAATTTCCGCCGAGATGAGGAGATGGTTTCAAGGTACGGGCTACAAAAGATGGATAAGTACGTCTAGATGCGCGTAAGTTCAGTTCCGCAGACGGGACATATCCCCATAGCTTAGGCTTGCGCCGCAGAAGATTCGCATAGGTCAAAGCCCCCTAGCGTTTGGATCGCGGTTTCAAGCTCATCTATTGCTGCGGATACGAAAGGTGAAACTTTGAAGTGCTCATCATTAGGTTGGCGCATTCTTTCCAGGTGTATCTGGCAGTCTTGAAGCAAAATATGGCGTTCCTCTGTGGAAGCCGTCGTTATGAGCTTGGCCCGCTCTAAGATAAACGCTCTCGATGTCATCCGGTGTCTTCCACTGGGTTTGGTTGGTGTCCTGATACCATGCTCTGAGCACGTCTTCCGTATCAGAATGTCTCTCCCAAAAGCCGCGGAGCGTACTTCGGGCGATGATGCGCATGATGAAATTATACCCTGCTCCCACTGCGGGAACAAGAGAGCGTGGGCAAGGGAGAGGGAGAGGGTGGGGGCAAGTTAAGAGGGCGGGGGCAAGCCCAGCCCCTACGGGAATGGGAGAAAATCATCCCAGGCCCGGAGGGCCTTTCTCCGAATAGCCCGGCCTTTCAAGGCCGGGTCGTCGGCTACCGGGTATAATCCCAGCCATGCATCCAGCCACAAATAACGTCACCGTTCGCCGCGCGGAAGCGGGCGATTTTGCCGCCGTCACGGGCCTCCTCACAGAACTAGGGCGGCCTGCCCTCACGCCGCAAAATGCGGAGGGGGTGGAGGCGGTCTATCGGCGGCATCTCGAAGGGCCGGGGACGGGGTCGCTGGTGGCGGAGGTGGATCAGGTGGTGATCGGCTTTCTGTCGCTGGTCTTTCGGGAGCATCTGAACTTCGCGACGCCGCAGGCATGGATCCCCGATTTGATTGTTACCGAGTCGGCGCGGGGCATGGGGGCGGCGCGGGCATTATTGGAGGCGGCGTTTGCGGCGGCGCGGGAGGCCGGGTGCGAGTTTGTCCGGCTGGAGTCGGGGTACGGGCGGACGGTCGCGCACCGGGTCTACGAAGCGGTTGGGATGAGCAATGACGGCTGCTATTTTACGAAACGGCTGGGACTATGAAATTGCGAAGAGTGTGGGTGATTTGCGTGCTGCTGGCGTGCTGCTTGGGGTCGGTGTCGGCGCAGGGAAGTCTGAAGCCGGTGCTGGATCAGATACTCGATGCGCCGACGCTGCGGGGCGGAGTCACGGGGGCGATCTTGTGCCGGGTGAGTGATGGAAAAGTCCTGTACGCACGAAATGCCGACCTGCGTCTGCTGCCGGCGTCGAACCGGAAGCTGTTCACGTCGGCGGCGGCACTGGAGCTGCTGGGGGATAAATATCAGATTCGGACCGATCTGCTGGGGGAGACGAAGCCGGATAGCGCTGGAGTCATCGATGGCAATGTGTATTTGCGTGGCGGGGGGGACGGGCTGCTCTCGCCGGAAGACCTGGATGTCATGGCGGCGGCTCTGGCGCGGGCGGGGGTGAAGAGTGTCACGGGGAAGGTGATCGGGGACGGGTCGCGCTTTGCTGATGGGCCGTACGGCTTTGGGTGGGAATGGGACGACTTTTCTGACGAAGAGTTTCCGCAGATCTCGGGGCTGGAGGTCAATGAAGGGGTGCTTGGGGTGCATCTCGTCGCCGGGGCGGCGGGGGGGGACCCGGTAACGGCGACGCTCGTGCCGCCGACGGACTACGTGCCGGTAGTGGTTCAAGCACTCACCGGGGCGAAGGATGCACCGCTGACCTGCGCCGTCACGCGGCCCTGGAAAGAGAATGAGTTTCTGGTCAAGGGCACCCTGCCGATTGGCAAAACGCTGGACGTCAAAGTGCCGATCGATTCTCCGCCCCTGCTGGCGGTGACTCTGCTGCGGGCATCGCTGGTGCGAGCGGGAATCGCTGTCGGCGGTCCGGCGGCGATTGGTGCGACACTGGCGGGAGCGGTCGTGCTGACGACACACACCAGCCTGCCGCTTTCGCAATACCTGGCGAAGATGAATAAGCCAAGCGATAACCTGCTGGCCGAGAGCCTGGTGCGCCTGCTGGATGCTCGCGGCACCTACGATGCGGGGCATGGGCGCGAAACACCGTTTTTCGCGGGTCTGGGTGTCGGCACGCAGTCCATCGATTTGGTGGACGGCTGCGGGGTGGGGCGGCGCAATTTTGTTACTGCCCGGGCCGTCTCTCAGCTGCTGCTGGGGATGCACCGGAAGGCCGACTGGAAGGTCTATTACGACTCCCTGCCGATCATGGGGGTAGACGGCACTTTGAAGAACCGGATGAAGGGGACGGCGGCGGCTGGGAATGTCCATGCCAAGACCGGGACTTTGAGCCAGGTGCGAGCTTTGTCGGGCTATTTCACGGGCCGGGGCGGGAAGCTGTATGTGTTTTCACTGCTGATGAATAATTTCCCCGGCAAGGCCAAAACGGCGGGGGATGTGCAGGATGCATTTGTTAAAATGGTGCTAAGCCGCCTGTAACTTTATCCGTCAAAGTACGGGGTTTTAGGATCGGGGAGCCGTTAAATTGAAAAACACATGCCGCAGGGCTTGACAAAATTTCCTGCGTATGCTATCCTTCTTTACCGCTGGGCTATGTTGCCCGGCGAGAAGCCATCCGGCAACCGCGATGAAGCACCCCGGAAACCACCCAATTTCAGGAGGATGCTTTTTAGTGAAACCAAACATTTGGCGTCACGCGCTCGGCGTGCTGGCCCTTTTCCCACTGTGTTTTTCCGTCTACGCGCAGACCCCAACTGCCACGCCCACGCCACCCGGATCTCCGGCGGCGATGGCGGCGGCTCCCGCGGCTGCCATTCCCCCCGCACCCGCTGCTGCTAACATCAACGGCAGCACCATGGTTCAGGACGACACCGTCAAGCCGATCGCGGCCATTTCCAGCGCAACCAGTCTCAAAAATATCGCCAATGCCGCGCTGACCCCGGAAGGTGCAAGCCGCGGGGATACTGCCTGGATGATCGTGGCCTCGGCCCTGGTCATGCTGATGACCCCTGGTCTGGCGTTCTTCTACGGTGGTCTGGTTCGTTCCAAAAACGTGCTTAACACCCTCATGATGTCCTTCGCCGCACTCGGCATTATCAGTATTCAATGGATGCTCTGGGGATATTCAGTGGCGTTCGGCCCGCACGAGGTCAAAGTCTTTGGAATGGGCTTGTTTGCCAGCCCCCTGAGCTGGATGGGTCTGCAGGCCGGAGCGGGTGCGGCACCGGTCGCCAATGCCCCGACAATTCCCGGCGCGATTTTCATGCTTTTCCAGATGACATTCGCGGTGATCACCCCTGCATTGATCTCCGGCGCAATTGCCGAACGGATGAAGTTCGGTGCTTACTGCCTGTTTATTCTGCTCTGGGCAACCTTCTTCTACGATCCGCTGGCGCACATGGTCTGGGACGGCGGCTATATCGGAACCGGCGGCCTGCATGCGCTGGACTTCGCGGGCGGCACGGTCGTCCACATCTCCGCTGGTGTTTCGGCCCTGGTTCTTTGTATCATGCTCGGCAAGCGTAAAGGGCATGGCGCCGAGGAAATGCGGCCGCACAATGTCCCGATGGTTCTTCTGGGAGCCGCTCTGCTCTGGTTTGGCTGGTTCGGCTTCAATGCCGGCTCGCAGCTTGCGGCAGACGGGGTTTCCACGGCAGCGTTCATCAACACGCACATCGCTACTGCCGCTGCGGGCCTTTCCTGGATGATTGTCGAATGGATCAGGTTCAAGAAGCCTACGGCGGTCGGGTTTGCTTCAGGAGCGGTGGCTGGCCTGGTCGCAATCACTCCGGCCTGCGGATTTGTCAACGCGATTGACGCTCTCGCAATTGGTCTGATCGTATCTCCGATTTGTTTCGCTGCCATCCAGCTTAAGAGCAAGCTCAACAGCTACGATGATGCGCTGGACGTTTTCGGCGTCCATGCCTGCGGCGGAATCTGGGGAGCACTGGCGACAGGCCTCTTCGCCAACAGTGCTGTCAACTCGGCTATCACTCAAACCACCGGCCCTCTGGGACGCAGCAACGGGATCTTCTCCGGTCTGCCAGGCGCTTCGATCAGTCAGTTTGTCGCGCAGCTCGAAGCCGTTGGATTGACCATTACCATGGCAATCGTCTCGACCTTGATTATTGGATCAGTCGTCAAAGTTGTCTGCGGCGGGCTGCGGGCACCGGAATCCGAAGAGGAAGATGGTCTGGACGTGACTGAGCATGGCGAAGAGGGGTATCACGGCGACAATGCAGGAATGCCTGCGCTGGCGGGTATCGACTAAATACGCCCCTGAGGAGGCAAAACTAATGGTACGTATCGAGGCAATTATTCGCCCCAGCCGACTGGATGAAGTGAAGTCTGCACTGGACGAGCTGGGCGTGCGCGGCATCTCCGTCACGGAGATCAAGGGCGCCGGCAAGCAGAAGGGCTATACGCAGCACTACCGCGGCTCTGAGTATCAGGTCAACCTGCTGCCCAAACTCCAGCTGGTGGTCGTGGTGGCTGACAGTCAGCAGGAGAGCGTGGTCGGCGCGATCGAAGGCGCAGCCCGCACCGGCGAAATCGGCGACGGTAAGATCTTCGTCACTCCGGTCCTGGAAGCGATCCGTATCCGTACCGGCGAGCGCGGCGACATCGCCGTTTCTTAGAAAACCTAGCTGAAAGAGCCCTTGCTTAATCTTCTTTTTTCTGAAAGCACCTTTCTTTGAGGTAAACTAAAGCCCTGGGGTAATTCCCAGGGCTTTTTTATGGGAAATGGGGAGCTGGGATTGGCGCAGGCCGCAGATGCCCATCGCTGTCTTAACCTGTCTGATAACTTATGCGCTTGACCCTTTGCATCGTCAACTGGAACACTCGAGATTTTCTTCGCGAATGCTTGACGTCCGCCTATGAGTTTCGGCCCGGCGATGTCGAGCTGGAAGTCATCGTGGTGGACAATGCGAGTGAAGATGGTTCGGCGGCGATGGTCAGCACTGAGTTTCCGTCGGTCTCCCTTCTGGCGAACCCGGATAATCGCGGCTATGCGGAAGGCAACAATCAGGCGCTGCGGCTGGCAACGGGCGACTATTTACTCCTGCTGAACCCCGATGTGGTGCTGCACCCGAAGAGCCTGAGTCATTCGTTGGCGTTTATGAAAAGCCACCCCGAAGCGGGTGCTTTGGGGTGCCGCCTGGTCGGGGCAGACGGGCAGACGCAGCGGTCCCTGCGCTCCTTTCCGGACCCTGCCCCGGTGCTGTGGGAGTTTCTCGGCCTGTCCCGTCTGTTCCCGAAATCGCGCTGGTTTGGGGCGTACCGGATGACCTGGTTCGATTACAACTCGGTAATCGAAGTCGATCAGCCGATGGGGTCGTTTCTGCTTTTATCGCGTGCGGCTCTGGAAAAAGTTGGTTTCATGGACCCGCAGTTCCCGATCTTCTTCAACGAAGTGGATTGGTGCTGGCGTGCCAAGCGTGAGATGGGGTTTCGGATTTATTACACACCCGACGTTGTGGTGACCCATTATGGCGGCGGCAGCACGAAGCAGGTCAGGGCCAGCATGGTGCGGGAATCGCATCGCTCTCTGCTGCGGTTCTACGACAAGCACTATCGGTCACAGCCCGCCCCGGTGCGCTGGCTGATCAAGTCTGCAATTTTGCTGAATGAATGGCGCGTCTTAAAAAAAGCCGTGGATTAGTATCAATTTATGAATGATATCGCGGTCATAGTCGTCAACTGGAATGCGCGTGAAGACCTGCGCCGCTGCTTGGAATCGCTCACGGCTGCGCCAAAGCCTACCGTGGACTACTCGGTATTCGTCGTCGATAACGCCAGTTCCGACGGCTCGGCGGCCATGGTGGCGGCGGAGTTTCCGGATGTCCAGCTGCTCGGCAACACGGATAATCTGGGCTTTTCAAAGGCCAACAATCAGGCAATCGCTCAGACTGACAGCCGGTATGTCTTCCTGCTGAATTCCGACGCTGCGGTATTCCCCGGCACGCTGGATGCGCTCGCGGCCTATGCCGACACACACGCGAATGCGGGGATACTGGGGCCCAAGGTACTGAATATGGATGGCTCTCTGCAATTTTCCTGCCGCCGTTTCCCGTCCCTGGGCGCGGGCTTCTTTCGCAACACCTATCTCGGCCGGCTTTTTCCTAACAACAAATTCGCCCGGGATTATTTAATGGCCGATTTTGACCATGCCCACGCACTCTCCGTGGACTGGGTTTCGGGCTGTGCGATGCTGATCCGCCGCGAGCTGATCGAGAAAGTCGGCGCCCTCGATGAGCGGTTTTATATGTACTGCGAGGACGTGGATATCTGCCAGCGCACCTGGGATGCCGGGGAAGAGGTGGTGTATGTCCCGGACGCGGTCGTGACACACGCAATTGGGCGCTCCAGCGACAAGAACGCCGACAAGATGATCATCGAATTTCACCGTTCCTGGTATGCCTACGACTTGAAGCGCCACCCAAAATCGTCGGAGATACGCCGCGCCGCGGTGTTCTGCGGCCTGTGGCTGCGCGCTGCGGTGCGGATTGCCAAACGGCGGGTCGCAGGGCGACGGAATGCGAAGGCGCATCAAAATGCGGCGGCGCAAGAGGCGGCTTCTCTGTGAACCTCGCAATCCCTCTGCTGCTGGCTGCGGTGCTGCTGCTGGCCCCTGTTTTCGCGGCGATCCCGGATGAGCCGCTGTGGTCGTCCTGGCTGGCGGCGGGGGTGATGCTGGCTGGAGTCCTCGCGGTCTGGTCTGGGCGGCGGGGCGATAGGGCCTATTTGGCACCGATCAGCCCCGCCGAAAAAGCATTTCTGGTCCTGCTGGGGCTGGCATTTCTCTCCATCCCGGCTCGGATGCTGGCGCAGCACGGCACGGGCTATTTTGGGCAGATGCTGCGCGGCTGGTCACTTCTGGCAGCCGACTTTGCCCTGTTTGCCCTTGCGCGCCGCGCTGCCGCCGATAAACGTCACGTATACGGCCTTTTGCTGGCCGCAGTGATCGGCTCGGCGTATGTTTCTCAAACGGGAATAGTGGAATATCTGCCTTTTTTCCTGACCCATCAAACATCGCATCGAGTATTCAGCACGTCTACCCCGGATTTCCTGGCCGGGTACCTGGTGCTGCTCCTGCCGGTGACCCTGGCATTGCTCCTTCGAGTCCCATCATTCCGCAGCTTGACGCCCCTGGTTCGCCGGGCCGGAGTGCTGATCCTGGGAATAGTTCTGGTGTTTCAGCTTGTCACTCTTCTGACGACCGGCTCGCGATTTGCCCTGGTCTCGCTGCTGGCTGGTTTACTACTCTTTGGCACCTCACTGGCATTTGCCCTGCGCTCGGGGCTGGTTTTGAGCAGGACATCACGCGTTTTACTCGGAGCGATGCTGGTGGGTATCGTGCTGGTCGGGGCAATATTCGCGCGGCCAGTGATCGACCGCCTGCATAACGTCAACGATAACTCGGCCGCCTTTCGGAAATGGACCTGGGAAGGATCTGTCAAGATGGCCGCGGCGAATCCCGTTCTGGGAACCGGCATCGGCACGTGGCCGGACCTTTACCCGCGCTACGCCCTCACCGGTTTCACGCGGCTGGCGCACAACTCGTATCTGCAGATCGTGGATGAATGCGGTGTTCCCGCGCTGCTGGCGCTTCTCGCGGCGCTGAGCCTGCTGGGAGTTTCGCTCAGACGCGGCGTCTTGAACACGGAGAATGACTCGCGCCTGCTGCTCTGCGGCCTGACGGGAGCGCTGGCGGCTGGCGTCGTGCAGAACTTGATCGACTCCGACTGGTATGTTTTCTTCCTCGGGGCGACTTTTTGGACTCTGGCCGGGCTGGCCGCCGGGATTGCGTCCTCTGCAGACGCGGGCGTCAAATCCCCGCGTCTGTCCCAGCCAGTCGTCCTCGCCGTGGGGGGCGTCGCCGCCGCGCTTTGCATCCTGATGGCCGCGCAGGGTATTGCCGCCGGATACGGGGCTGAAGATTTCGGAGCCGCCCGCGTCTGGGACCCGCTGAATGGGAAATATGCCTCGGACCAGGGGTACAAAGAGTTCTACGTGAAACAGGGCAGCCTGCCGGAGGCCGAAACCGCTCTGCGGACTGCGATTGCGCTGCAGCCGAACGGCTTGAATTATAAGCGCCTGGGGACGATCCTGCAGCAGGGTGGCCGGGAGCGCGAGGCCCAGAAGGCCTATCGAAGTGGGGTGGATGTCGATCCCAACAACCTCGATCTGCTGCTGGCTCTCGGCGAATATCGCCACGTTTCGGAACTGGAACTGACCCCGGTTGGCACGGTTCGTGCTTTAGGCGAGGTCACAGAGACGAAGTTTGCGCTTGCGGATGCGAAAATGGGCGATCTCTCCGCGAAAACGCATCCCGCCGAAGCGACCGCTTACTACGCCCGTGCGGCGCAGGGCCTGGAAGCGTATGTGAACGAAGGCGGGAGCCTGAATGTCGAGCGAGAGGCGATGTCGGGAGGGCACCCAAACTCAAATCTGGACACGGAAATGCGCAGCTTATATGCCCAGGTGCTGGATTCCTGGCTTGCGCTCGCTCCTCGCGACACCCGTTTGTCTGAGCGAAAGCGGCAAACTCTGCGGAAATTCGACAGTTTGTTAGAGAAGTCAGGAAAATCGGGTAACATCTAGTGCAGATTTACGAGGAGTCAATTATGAACATTACAGTCACTAAGCGCAGCCCGCAGAGCAAGGGCGAGCGCAAGAAAAGTATGAAATTAGGCCTGATCCCCGGGTCAGTCTACGGCAAAGGCCTGGAGCCAGTGAGTGTTGATGTGCCCGCCCGCGCCCTGGTCGCCGTTTTGACCGCCGGGACGGGGATGAACACGATTATTAATCTGACCATCGAGGGCGACAAAGGCAAGCATTCGGTCATGCTGGACAATCTGGAGCGCAACCCGATCACGCGCGGCTTCGTGTCCGTCGGCTTTCATCAGGTGAAAAAAGGGGATAAAGTCACCGCCCAGATCCCCATCCATCTGATCGGCAGCCCGGCTTCGGTCGCTACTGGAGAAGGTGTGCTGGAGCATACTCTGGAAACCATCACCGTCCATGCAAAGCCCGCCGACCTGCCCGAGCATCTTGATGTCGATATCTCGCAGCTGAATGTGGGCGACGTTCTGCACGTTTCGGACCTGCCGCACAATGCGAAGATCGAGTTTGCGACCGCTGAGACCACGTCGATCGTGGCCCTGCATTATTCCCGCACTGCCACTGAAGAGAGCGATGCTGCAACGGACGCCGTTCCTGCAGACGCTTAACGGAAACTCTTCCTCGTTCCGACCGGGTATAATTGCGGCATGAAAGCAGCCGATGCCGAGCGCATCTACCTCGATCATGCCGCGACCACTCCCCTGCGCCTCGAAGCGCGGGCCGCGATGGAGCCGTTCCTCTTCGGCACTGCCTTTGGCAACCCCAGCAGCCTCCACTACGACGGCCAGTTAGCCAAACGTGCTCTCGACTCCGCCCGTGACATACTGGCGGGGGCCTTGGGCTGCCAGTTCTCGGAGGTGGCGTTCACCAGCGGGGGGACGGAGTCCGACAACGCGGCCCTCCTCGGAGTGATGCTGGCAAATCGCTCACGCGGCGACCATTTGATCGTCTCCCAAATCGAGCATGAAGCGGTCGGCGATACGGCCCGCTTCCTCCAGACGCTCGGTTTCTCAGTCACTTTTCTCCCGGTAGATCCGTTTGGCCGTGTTTCGCCGGAGTCTGTCGCCGAGGCACTGACATCGCAGACAGTGCTGGTTTCGATCATGCACGCTTCCAACGAAGTCGGCACCGTTCAGCCCCTCCGGCAGATCGCCGAGATCGTTCACGCGCACGGGGCCTATCTGCACACGGATGCCGTGCAGACATTCGGCCAGCTTCCGGTCACCCTGGAAGCGCTGGGGGCCGATCTGATTACGGTGTCCGCCCATAAAGTGTACGGTCCGAAAGGCGCGGGGGCACTGGTGGTCCGCTCGGGCATCTCTTTCGAGCCTTTGCTGCATGGGGGGGGGCAGGAGCGTGGGCGCCGATCCGGTACGGAGAATGTCGCCGCGATCGCCGGGTTTGGGGAAGCCGTGCGCCTCCAGCTGCCAGAGCGTGACACTGAAGCCGCACGCTTGACATCTCAACGGGACTTCCTCCTTGCGGCCCTCCGTGACCGCATTCCAACCCTCGTTCTGAACGGCCATCCGGCGGAGCGTCTGCCGAATAACCTCAATGTTTCATTCCCTGGCCTCGATGCCGAATCGCTCCTTCTCAGCCTCGACCGCGCCGGAATTTCGGCCTCCTCCGGCTCCGCGTGTGCCTCGGGCAGCATCGAGCCGAGCCATGTCCTGACGGCGATGGGTCTGCCGGAAGACTGCATCCACAGCGCGATCCGGCTGACGCTGGGGCGGGGGACGACGCGGGAAGAGGTGGTGCGGACGGTGGAGATACTGACAGGGATTGTGGAGCGATTGAGCGGGAGGCTTGGCTTACCGCAGGGGCGGGGCTTGCCCCTACGGTGAGAATGCCTTACGCCGTTGCCGCATAGTTATCCGCACCGCCGACATCGTGGAAGACGGGCAGGTAGTCACGCCAGACTTCGTTTTTGGTGCCGTTGATGTATTTGGTCAGGCTGATATATGGAACGTAGCGCGGGCGTTTCGGCGGACGCGAGAGCTTCATGCCGCTGTTATGCAGCATCTTATCCCCTTTGCGCATGTTGCAGCGGCGGCAGCAGGCAACGAGGTTATCCCATTGCATCCCGCCGCCGGCACGCTTGGGAACGATATGGTCGATGGTCAGGTCCCGGGTCTGGACACCGCAGTACTGGCAGGTGTTGTTGTCGCGGGCGAAGATCGAGCGGCGCGACAGCTTCAGGTCCGGCAGGGGGCGTTTGACGTGGTAACGCAGGCGCAGGACGGACGGGGCCGAGGGCAGGGCATCGCCCTCATCGGTCAGCAGATGCGATTCTGCCTCGTCGTCATGCGTGTGCAGAACATCTGCTTTACCGAGATAAAGCAGCACGACGGCCCGACGCAGGTTGCAGACATTCAGCGGCTCGTAGTCGCTATTTAAAACTAGTACCTCATGAGTCATATCTCGTGTCGTCCAATCCTTTCCCAAGTTTCCCGGCAGTGTCAATTCGATCGATTAGTAAAAACGAAAAAGCATTAAAAAAACCCGCTCCGGCTTCCACCGTTCATGGAAACGGAGTCAGTCGCAAGCGGGTCGGGTCGTCGCAGGGCGTTGATGCCATAGCTGCACGCAATGCCTTAGTGGCACGCATTGATGGTCGGGGACAGGGTGCTGCCCATCCCATCCCGCTTTCCACCGCTCACGCAGTGCTGATTGTTGGCAGAGTTCATTCATAAAATGTTACTCTTAATTGTAGCAACTTTGCCACCCTTTTGTCAACGATTCCGCAAAAAGAAGGAAGGAATATTTCGCAGATGTCTGCCTATTTATATCTGTTCCAAAATAATCTTTGTATCCAAACATTGCTTATGTAAATGGCTAAGATCCGCATAGGACAGCGGCCAAATTTGATTTTTTCGCGCGAAATCATTGGCAGCTTCTTTGGCAACCTGCTCATTGCGCCCTTCAAACGCTGGCTTGAGCTGTATCACTAAATCCGCGGCCAACCGGGCAAAAAGAGTATTCGTAGTCTTTGTCGCCTGTAAAATGTCCTGTTCATAGTTTCCTTGATCACTGTTCGTAAATGCCTTATGTGCATTATAAATTTCTGGGGCGGCAGCAAGGAGGCCCATGAAGAAATTCGCTCCAAAAGCCGCAGTCATACCGACAAATATTCCCGTTGCCGCCATTCCATGCTGTATTGCTTTTTCTTTTTGCTCACCAGCGCGAATTTGTTTTTCCATCACAGGCGCTACTCGGTCAACCGCCTGACCGAGTGCTTCCTGACGAACCTGCGCCAAAGATGTTCGTAATGTTTGCAATTCCGACTTGATGCCATCCAGCCAAAGATTTTGATAGATTGCTTCTAGTCCAAGATGCTTGAATAATATCGTTGGATCAAGGTTATCCATACTTTGCTGAAGCGATTGCCTAATCTTTTCTTCGGTCACATAAGCGCTATCGCCAGTAAAATATTGTTCCATGTCAGCGGATAATTGAAGTTCTATAGCAGATGCGATCTCAACACAGAGTCGGTTAGTCACG
>JANXMY010000128.1 GCA_025354405.1 Armatimonadota bacterium | reverse complement strand
TATTATTCACAGGATTGCCCGCACAGAACCCATACAAGTTCGCCCCGCCCGCATACCCAATCGGGTCCCGGTTGAGGAACTTGCCCGTCCCCGGATCATAATACCGGTGCGTCAGGCACAAAAGCCCCGTCTCCGTATCTGTGTAGTACCCGAACTGGCCCCCGAAGCCTGCGGGGTCGTGCTGGCCAACGCCTGCCCCCGTCGAGCCTTTGTTGGCGGCCCGCAAAGCTCCGTAGCCCTCGAACGTCGAGCGGTCGAAGGCCGAGAAGCCCGACGAGAACGCCGTGTCCGTCTGGCGGGTCTGCACGCTGCCTTGCGGGTCGTAGGCGAACTGGTACACCAGGCTCCCCTGCTTGCGGGCACGCCAGCCGTCCGCGGTGATCCCGTTGAGCGCGGTGAACGTTGCCGAAGTCCCGTTGAAGCTCTCCTCGGCGACGGGAGTGCTCCCGTCGTAGACGTAGTAGGTGGTCACGCCTGCCGCCGTCTTCTTCGCCCGCAGGCCGTCCCCGTCGTAAGCCGCGCTGAACGCAGGACTGCTGATGGCGGTCAGGCGGTCTTCGGGGTCGAAGCTGAAGGCGGCATTCTTGTATGCTCAGGAGAGCATTACTTCGTATAGGTGGTCGGGCTGCCGTTGCCGTCGAAGACGTACAGCCCCAGGTTGATCTGGTTGTCGGCGTTGACGGGCAGGGAATTCGTCGTGTCCGCACTACCGTTCCAAAAGCTGCACGTCACCGCGTTGTAGGCGACATTATACCTGCCCCCAGCAGATTGAGTTCTGTTTTAAGGGTGCAGACCAAGCCTCGAGAGTCCGATAATTCCTGAGTATAGACGCAGCCGCGGAACTACAGAGTGCCATCGTCACCAAAAACAAGTGTGCGATTGGAAATATCTCTGCCTACTGTGTCACCGCTGTCGCCTTCCGGAGTTAAGAGGCCGTCAAAGTCTTCCGCCGTGGGAGTATGGCCGGCCGCGCCGCGCAGACCGTTTGCCGCATCGATGGATTTCTCGAACTCCGTTTCCGTCAGCGCGGCATTTCGATTACCCAGCGTATGATCCACAGGCGCTCCGGCGAGGATCGCCCGATCGGCGGTCTCCTGAGCACCGTCGCGAAACACCGGCTTATCGGGCTGCGCACTGGTCAGCGCGTCAGTCGCTCGGGATTTTGCATCAGTTGACATAAGAAATTTCCCTTTCTGAGAAAAGACAAGTTTCAACGTATTCCCCTGTAAAGAGCCAGCTAAAACACGGTGTCTGACTTGACAATGCAGGGAATGTAACGGATAATGAAGACGGAACAAGCCCATGACTAATTCGGATTCGACGCACGGGGAATTGCAGCCGCGGCAAGAAGACCTCATAGCTATGCTGCGGCAAGCCGCACAGATCGTTGCCGACGATAGCCATCCCCCACTGCCGCCACTGCTGGCACTGGCCGCCAGGATACTTGCGACCGAAGAATTTGCACTCTACCGACTGACCTCTGGGGGTACCCTTGCCCCGATCGCAGGGGAGCAGACCGAGAGGCTTGAGGCGCAGGCCCAGACTTGCTATTCCTCATGGCTCTCCAGCGGAATCTGTGCCACCGATCTCAGGTGCTCGGCAGCGATCATTCTGGGCGAAAACGCTCAGCCGCTGGGCCTGTGGACCGCGGTAGTAACGTCCGAGACCCGGAAGGAGCGTTGGGCCGAGGTTGCCGCTATGCTGGCCCCTTTCTTCGTGATCGCCCTCCGCCAGACCAACTGGCGCGGCGAAGTCACCATTGCCCAGGCGCAGGCCGAACGGCGCATCCGCGAAGTTGCCACCGTCTACGAGATTGGGCAGGCGATGGACAAAGTCGAGATTGACCGCCTGCTCGACATGATCACGGAAAAAGCTGCCGCCGTCATGGAGGCGCAGGCCTGCTCACTGCTCCTCCGCCTGCCAGAGTCCGACTCGCTAGTTATCGCCGCCTCTTATGGCCTGCCAGACGATGTGGTTGAGAACGCCCGCATTTTCGTCGGAAGCAGCATCGCCGGGCGCGTCGTCGAAACCGGAGTCCCCCTGCTGCTGAACTCGCTGGCCGATGACCCCCGCTTCCCTGAAAACTCCGTACACAGCATCCCCGATGTCGGGTCGTCCATCTGCATGCCCCTGAAAGACGAAAGCGGGTCCGTATTCGGCGTCTTATGTATCCGGCGCGGAATGGCCAGCCCTCTTTTTCTGGAGGAAGACCTGCGACTGTTCAGCATCTTCGCGACCCAGGCGGGCCTTGCCATCAACAATGCCCAGCTCTATGCCCGTCTCAACCATAAACTGCAGGAGCTAGCCACCCTAGCGGCACTGACTGAAACTATCACATCAACACTCGATCTGGACCAGGTACTCAATCAAGTTGCCGACAACATCGTGGATGTAGTTCATTTTGATCGCTGCCGAATCTACCTGATGGACATGGAGACCGGGCATTTCTCCCCGCGAATCGTGCGCGGCTTCCAGCGGCCCGCCCCGGACGATCCCGATGCCCAGGTCACAGTCGGCGTCGGCGTCATCGGCCTGGTCGCGCAACGGCAGATGCCGATCCTCGTAGACGATATTTCCCAGACTCTGCCCATGCTCCGCGAGTATGGGGAGACACTGAACATGGAAGCGTTTTATGCTCAGCCAATCGTCGCCCGGGGCCGCTGCATCGGGGTCGTCGTGGTCAGCAATGCGGGTCCGCAGCGCTCCATCGCCCGTACTGATATCGAGCTCCTATCGACCTTCGTCCATCAGGCCGGAATCGCGATTGAGAACGCCAGAATCATCGCCGGGCAGGAGAAGCGCTATGCCGAGCTGACGACTCTCTACGAAGTCAGCAAGACTCTCGCGGCGACCTCCGGCGTTCAAAAAGCCGCTCAGACCGTCAATGATCTCGCAACACAGATCACCGACAGCGATGCCGGGCTGCTGCTTCTTTTCGATGATTCGCAGGACGGCCTGAGTGCCATTCACTGGCGCGGCGTCTCAGAGATACTCGGGAAACGTCTCCGTTCCTTCATCGCCCCTGTGCCGACAGTCGCTTTGGCCCGGACACTCCGGACGCCGCGCATTCTGGACGCCGAAAGTGCCGACAAACTCCTCGGCCCAGAGTGGCGTCCGGTCTGCCAGCCCTTTCTGGTGCGACACCGCGCGACAGCCCTGGTTCCGCTGGTAGTGGATGATGCAGCCATTGGCTTTCTGCTGCTGGGAAAGCTCGGAACAGATTACGGGGATCAGGAGCTGAAGCTGATCGCGGTCGCGTCTTCACAGGCCGCCACTGTCCTGCGTGGCGCTTCTTCTTATGAGCGCCGGATTGGCCAGCGCGATCTCGAGCTGTCCGCTGTCTACGAGCTGATGCAGAAAGTCCGTGCGGCGACCACACTGGAGGAAGCGCTTGCTTCCATTCTAGAAATTGTCGCCAGCCTGGTCTGGAGTGATGACTCTTCGCTGCTGACGGTCGATGAAGACGGCCTGAACATGACGATCCGAGCGGCGCGCGGCAAGCGAGCCGAGAAGGGAACTAGCCCGCAGAAACTTTCGCTTAACGGAGACAGTATTGCCGCCCGCGCTCTGCGTGCCCGCACCGCGCTGATCGCCTCGGATATCCTTCCCGAACCGGGTGATGATGCAGAGAGCACCGCCCGGTCTCTGATGGCGATTCCCCTGGTCGTCGGCGATGAACTCATTGGCGTCCTAATCATGGAGAGCCGCACCCCCGATATCTACGATGAAGATAGTGTGATGATGCTGCACCTGGTTGCCTCTCAGGCCGCAACCATCTACCGCGAGATGACCTCGCTCCGCAACTTGACCCGTTACACCGATAATATCCTGCGCTCGATTGCCGCTGGAGTGATCACTGTAGACAAGAATGGCTACATCGTTACCTGGAACAAACGCGCAGAAGAGATTGTCAACCTTCGTGCTTCTCAGGTCATTGGGCAGCATTATAGTGAATTTATCAATATGCTGCAAGTCGAGGTTCCGGTACGAGAAGAAACCATGCGCATGCTCGAGCTGACCGCGCAGACCGGCAAAGTGTTCACGCGAAATCAAATTTGCTATCATACGCCTCAAGGCGATGAAACCTATATCAATCTCAGTGCGTCCCAGCTGCGCAGCGAGGCTGGAGATTACGTGGGCGTCGTCGTCGTATTTGAGGACATCACCAACGAAGTTCAGATGAAAGAAGAAGTCGAGCGCGTCTCTAAGCTCGCTGAAACCGGACAGCTGGCCGCGAATATCGCCCACGAGCTGCGTAATCCCCTCTCTTCCATTAAAGGAGCGGCCCAGCTTCTGCGTAAAGAGATGCCGGAGAGCCTCATGGCCGAGCATGGCGAATTCCTCGATATGATCGTCCACGAAGTCAACGGCCTGGACCGGATCGCGACCGAGTTTCTAGAGTTTTCCCGTGTTACTCCCCCCGAGATGCGCCCGGTCAGTGTCAACGCTCTTCTCTCTCGCCTCCTGCAATTTATGAGCGCCTACCTCACCGAGCAGGAGATTCAAGTGACCCAGAAGTTGGAAGAGGGCCTGCCGGAGCTTTCTCTTGACCGGTCACAGATCGAACAGGTCGTCAAGAATATCGTCATCAATGCCGTTCAGGCCATGCCCCACGGGGGCAGCCTCACGGTGACGACTCGCAGCCACCCCCAGCAGGATATCGTCGACGTCGAGTTTCGCGATACGGGTGTTGGTATTCCCGCCAACAAGCTCGATAAGATCTGCGCTCCATTTTTCACCACAAAAACTAAAGGGACTGGACTTGGACTGGCGATTGCCCGCAAGATTATTGAGACGCACGGTGGGCGGCTGCTCATCCGCAGCATTCCGGGAGAAGGATCCAATTTCACCCTGCAGCTGCCGATCCATCCCATTCCCCCTGGCATGATCGCCCCGTCGCGTACCGAAATCACCGATCAGCGCAGTGATCGCGCCGGACAGGTTTATGAGCCCGGGATCGCATATTCCGTCGAATCTCTCTCAGCTGATACGCACCCCAGTGAAACGAGGACGAAGTAGTAGCATGCCAGTAGAAGTCACTCCGAATAGTACACCGAAATCAAAAAACCTCCTGATCGCAGACGATGAACCGAATATCCGGCGCATCCTACAAGCAATTTTCGTGAAGGACGGCTATGAAGTCCAGGTCGCCGAAAATGGGATCAAAGCCCTCGAATGGGCCGCTACCCATCCTGTCGATGTCCTGATCACCGATCTTATTATGCCGGACATGAACGGCGTCGAGCTGATCCAAAAAATTAAACAGCGCCATCCCGCCGCGGTCGCCGTCGTTATCACAGCGTACGCCACCATCAAAACCTGCGTCGATGCCATGCGCTACGGAGCTTCAGACTATATCACCAAGCCCTTCGATATGGATGAGATACGCGCCGTAGTTAAACGCGCCGTCGCACGTGCCGCCGAATTTCAGGCTGCGTCGACTGGAACCGGAAAAAACTCTTCGAAGGCAGCTCCCACGCTGCTGACGAACGCTGTCAGCCCGGCGATGCTTGAAGTCGCAGACACCATCAGCCGCGCCGCCGCCTCCCGTGCCACCGTACTCATTCGGGGAGAGAGTGGTACCGGGAAAGAGCTCGTCGCCCGCGCCCTGCATGAGCAGTCTGAGCGTGCTTCAGGCCCGTTTATCCCGATCTCCTGCGCAGCGTTATCGGAAACCCTGCTGGAAAGCGAGCTGTTCGGCCATGAGAAGAACGCTTTCACCGGAGCCGCCACGGAAAAGAAGGGTCGGTTCGAGCTGGCGCATGGCGGGACCTTGTTTCTGGATGAAATCGGGGATATTTCGGGGTCCGTGCAGGTGAAACTGCTTCGGGTCTTACAGCAGCGAGAATTTGAACGAGTAGGCGGAATTAAATCCATCAAGGTGGATGTGCGTGTCGTCGCCGCGACCAATGCTGACCTCGAACAGAATATCAAAGAAAACAAATTTCGCGAAGACTTGTACTACCGTTTGCAGGTCATTCAGATCGTCATGCCGCCTCTGCGGCAGCGTTTAGAAGACATCCCCCTGCTGGTTAGCCAGTTCCTGCAAAAGTTTAATGCTGAAAACGGGGCGTCTGTCATGTCCTTCTCCCCCGAAGCCGTGATGCATCTGCTTTCCTACCCCTGGCCGGGCAACGTACGCGAGCTGGAGAACGTCGTCGAGCGCTGCGTCGTCATGTCCGACCCGCAGGCAAAGACCATCAGTGCGTCTCTGCTGCCTTCGGGCATCCGGGACATTCGGGCCTAGAAGGCATATTAACTTAGAATGCGGAGATTAAACACGCTATTTGCCGCATGATATGTGGAGAGTAGCGTGTTGCCGGTCTACCCGTAGGGTGCGCTGCTTGCTGCGCCCTCTTGTCTCCGTCTGCGCCCTCTTGCCCGCGCTCTCACCCGGATTCTAATCCGGGTGAAACGGTGGCGATTTGGAGGGCGCAGACGGAGACAAGAGGGCGCAGACGGAGACAAGAGGGCGCGGCAAGCAGCGCACCCTACGGGTAAACCGGCATCCCAGTGCTGGAACTGTACGCCGAACTGTGAGATGCATGACGTGGTCTTGATTGCTTCTTCATCTACAGCGCCACCGTTTTGCTTGGACCCGCCGTCCCAAGCACGTCGACGGGGTCGCGCCAGCCGAGGCTCTGACCGTCGCGCATCAGGAGTACCGAGTCGGCTCCCTGCAGCATCTCCGGATCGTGTGTCACGACCACGACAGTTCCATGCTTGCGGTAAGCCGAGAGCAGATCCACCACCAAATGGCCGTTGGCATGGTCGAGGGAGGCCGTCGGCTCATCAGCGAAGATGATGTCGGGATCGTTCATCATAGCACGGGCGACGCACACCCGCTGCTTTTCGCCGCCGGAGAGCTGAGACGGCAGCTTTTCCGCCATCGCTCCGATCCCCAGCTGCTCAAAATACCCGACAGCTTTCTTGCGGGCGGCGGCATCGAGAATCGGTGCCCCCATCAAGACATTTTCCATCGCCGTCTGCCAGACCAAAAGATAGGGCTGCTGAAACACAAATCCGAAACGCTGCCGCCTCAAGTCGATCAGGTCCAGGTCAGAATGAGCCTTATATCCATAATCCCCCAGCCTGACATCCCCGCCTGTAGGCCGTTTGAGGCCGCTGAGAATATAAAGCAGCGAGGACTTGCCGGAACCCGACGGTCCCATGATCCCGACAAACCGCTTGTTCGGGATTTCGATAGTCACATCGCGCAGGGCGTGTGTCACTCGAGCCCCATCGTCATACACCAAAGAGATATTTGTCGTCGAAAGAAGCGATTCGGTCATGCGTAGCTTTCTAAAAGAGTGCGTTCAGAGAGTGTCGTCTTAGCGCCGCTCGATAATCGTCACCGGATCCAGATTCGCCAGACGGTAGCTAATAGTTGCCACCGCAAACAGCGTGATACAGACGGGTATCGGCAGCGTGTTCAGGTACGACAGCGGATCGCTTGGGTTGATCAGCATCCCACGCGGCTCGAATACGCTGCCCTTCATCAAAGTCAGAACACTGTAGTTGACGAATACGCCCAGCAGCCAGCCCAGTGTCGTCAGGATCGCCGTCTCGGAGACCGCGTGCCAAACCAGCGTACTCCGCCGCAGACCGATCGCCGCCAGCACGGCGAACTCACTGATGCGCTGCGTAAAGTAGATATTCGACAGCATCCCCGCCATCAATGCGACCACGAAGATGACCGTGCCGTTGACCAGGTGCATAATTAGATACATGGAAGCGAGTGAGGTGCGCAGAGTTTTAACGAGGTTGTTGAACGACAGCACCTGCACTTGAAATTTGTCCAGCGTGTCGTAGAGCTGATCTCCCACCCGTCCCTGCGCTGCCGGATCGGCAGTGGTCACCAGGAGAGAGTGCGGCACCAGGGGCAGGCTGGCGTCCGTGTACTTCTTGGACGTAAACGCCATCCAGGTCGAGCCACGCAGGATCCCCACCAGCTTGATCGGAGCCGGAGCCGCGACCAGTGTCCCGGTATCAAGGGGCGACGCGATCACATCACCAATCTTGACCTTCTTGTTTCGGGCTAGTCCTTCGGAGATCACCGCTTCAGGCTTGCCAGGATCCGGCATCCGCCCACCCGGCAGCAGCGAATCCCCGGCCCGCTTCAGCAAGTAGTCGCGGTTTTCATCCGTGACCCCGAAGCAGACAAACGGAAAGGGTCCGAACACAGTGTTGATGTTGAAAAAGAAGCCCGAGGTCTCGATCGTCCGGTCCACCCCCGAAGTCTTCCGAATTTGCGCCTGGATATTCGCCGGCACCCGGATGACTTCTTCTCCGGGCACCGCCGCAGCCAGACGCGGCAGCACGGGTGTGAAGACCTTGGTGTAGTTGTAGATCGTCAGCACCGTCAGGTCGATCGAGTTGACGATAGTGACGACGGAGGCGATGAGAAACACGGAAAGTACGATGACGAATGCCAGGGGCAAAGTGCGCCCCAGGTTACGCCGAAAATAGGTAATAGGGTTCAGCGGGCGTGAGATGGCCGTATTCCAATCTAAGAATGTTGGTTGTGAGTCTGAGACTTTCGGTTGTGAAAATCTTCACAGACGATAGTATACCCAGATTACGGTGTGATTTTGATAATTTGGGACGGGGCATTCGTCAAACAAAGTCTAAAGTAAGTTTATCCACTTTGTTGTGTGATCCAAGTGGCCTGTACCACAGCGTCATTTCCGCCAGTAGAAAGAACGTACACAACCGCTCCTACCCTCGGCTACGCGGCATTGTGCCTGACGCTTATACAGGCCATCCGCCATAGAGGCGTTGCCACCCCCGCCGCATACTCCGCACCAACTTCCGCCAGGAGCGTATCCAATTTGCCCATGTCCAGATCGTATTCGATTTGTTTGTCCCGGAGCGCGGCATGATGCGCTGCCGGCCAGGAAAATAGCTCGGTGATATCTCGGACCGGCAGGCGGGCAATCGCCGTCTCGATTTCACTAGACCTCTTGCATAAGTCGGCTTGCCCTGCCCGGATTAGAAATCCGGGTCTTCTGCAAAGCGATTGTCTGCCTTCGCAGACATAAGATTACTCGCGAAGGGCCCGCTCTTATGTCTGCGAAGGCAGACAATCGCACCGCAAAAGACCTGCACTTCCAGTGCAGGGTAGTTACGCAAGAGGTCCATTGACGCTCATGTGGCCACTGTACCTGATTCCGGCCCCGCGCCCACGCAGGAAATCTGCCCCCAACTCCCGAACTTAACACAGTGATAACAGTCAGCAATATCGTGAAAACTTATAAGACCGGGGCAATGGACCTGACCGTGCTCAAGGGAATTTCCCTGCACGTCGGCAGCGGCGAGATGGTGGCGATCATGGGGCCGTCGGGGTCAGGGAAGTCGACGCTGATGAATATCATCGGCTGCCTGGACCGGCCGACCTCCGGGTCCTATTTACTGGACGGGCAGGAAGTAGCCCGCCTGGACGAAAACACTCTGGCCCGGATCCGAAATCAGAAGATCGGGTTCGTGTTTCAGCAGTTCAACCTCCTCTCACGCACTACCGCCTTGCAAAATGTCGAGCTGCCGCTGATCTATTCGGGAGCAAGAGGCCGGGAGGCGCGGGCGCGGGAGGCACTGGTGCGAGTCGGACTGGCTGATCGGATTACCCACCGGCCGAATGAGCTGTCCGGTGGACAGCAGCAGCGAGTTTCCATTGCCCGCGCTCTGGTCAATAACCCCTCCTTGATTCTGGCCGACGAACCGACCGGAGCATTGGACACGAAAACGGGCGAGGAGATCATGGCCCTCTTTCAAGAGCTGCACCGTGAGGGCAAAACACTGGTAGTCGTGACGCACGAGGAAGATATTGCCCGGCACTGCGAGCGGATCGTGCGCTTCCGGGACGGCGAAATCGTCAGCGATGTCGTTGTTACGGACCGCGTGCTGGCATCACTCGCGCCCTAGCTTATTCGTGCCGGAGCGCCGTGATCGGATCCAGCTTCGCGGCGCGGAACGCCGGGTAGATGCCGAAGAACAGCCCCACCCCGACGGCGAAGCCGAAGCCCAGCTCCGTAGCCCAGAAGGGAACAAACGTCGGCAGGGTCTTGTGAGCAAAGTGGTCGATGAGCGACGAGAGACCGTACCCGCCCGCAACCCCCAGAAGGCCGCCGAGACCGGACACCACCATTGCCTCTACGATAAACTGCAGCAGGATCGCCCCCCGGGTCGCCCCCACTGCTTTGCGGATACCGATCTCACGGGTCCGCTCCGTGACCGAAACCAGCATGATGTTCATGATCCCGATGCCGCCGGTCAGCAGTGCCAGCCCTCCCACCCCACCAAGCGCCAGCTGAATGCCGCTGAGAAGGGCATCGAGCTGTTTCAGAATCCCCTCCTGCGTATCCACCACGAAGTCTTTGTAATTCAGCGGATGACGCTGCTTCAATACACCCCAGACCTGGTCGGCTGCCGTCTCCACTTGCGGGATTTCGGCAGACCGTGCGGTAAACCCGTTGATCTTATCGCTGCCGGAAAAGCGTTTCTGAACCGTGGGAAGCGCAGCATACAGGGAATTGTTAAAGTCGCCGCCGCCGGGGTTTGAGTCTTTCTCGGCCAGAACGCCGATCACGACCAGAGACACATTCGAGCCGTCATCCGTGGTGCAGTGGATTTCTTTGCCCAGGGGATTCGAATCGCCGAACAGATCTTTCCGAATCTTATTCCCAATGACGCAGGCCTTGCCCCAATTTACCACATCGTCCGGGCTGATAAACCGTCCGGCGGCGAGTGGCAGGTTCTGGGTCTGGTTGAAAGTATCCAGGACACCGCTCAGAGTTGCCGAGCGGCGGTTACTGCCGACCTGTGCCACGACCGACGCCTCCGCATTGGGGCTAACCGAGGTAACCAGGGACGCTTTTTCTCCGACGGCCCGCGCATCGGCCATCGTCAGCCCTCCGAAGCCGCCGCGCGACACAGTCCCGATCTTGGGCCGGTAGGAGACGAAGATCAGATTTGCCCCGTTGCCGGAAAACTGGTCGAAGATCTGCTGCCGAATGCCCTGCACGATCGCAATCATCACGATCACTGAAGTGACCCCGATAATGACTCCCAGCATCGTCAGCAGCGCACGCAGCTTGTTGGCCCAAAGGGCGGCAAGAGCAACACGAATAGATTCGAAGAATATCATGGCTTAAACGATAAATAGTACGAAGCCCGATAATATAGGGCCGAGTGATATAGGGCCGAGTGGTTGAAAACCACTCGCTAGGAGAAGCACCCTCCGGGTGTGAAGAAAGCAGACCAATAACCTGCTCTATCTCCGAGTCCGGATCCGACGTCCGAAGGACGCTTTACCTAGCGAGTGGTTTTCAACCACTCGTACTGACCCGCGCTGACCTGCAGCAAATTGCTGCGAGTGGTTTGAAACCGCTCTGGACCATTCGCCCTGCAAGATTCATCACCCGTTCCCATTCCCGTTAATATCCGACTTGCGGCGTCCGGCCCCGCTGATAGGCGGCGTGACCACTTTTTCACCCAGTTTCAGCCCGGAAACGATTTCCACATCAGTGTCCCCGCGTAGGCCCGTGACTACCATGCGCTTTTGCGGCTTACCCGCAGCGTCGAGAACGCTTACCTCTCCTGAGATGCCCGAAAAGGGCACGGCTTCCAGGGGGATCAATATGACCCCGGTACGTTTCTGACTGACGATCGAAACGTTCGCGCTCATACCGGAGCGCAGGCGGGAATCAGAGTGGTTAAAGGCAACTTTCACGGAGAATTTGGAAATTGAGTTCGTGCTGCCTCCTCCCCCACCACCTGCATCGGCGAAAGCATTGGTGGAGGCGGGGGCAACTTCGGTGACGGTACCGGCAAACGTGACCGTAGGCAGTGCATCGGCGGTGATCGCTGCCGGGGCATGAGGGACGATTTTGGCGATATCCACTTCGTTGATCCCGACTTTGATTTGCAGGCGGCTGCCCAGGGTCGCAACAATGGACTGAGCATCGGAGAAGCCGGTGGTCGCGCTTTGAACGATCTCGTTCGGCTGCTTGTACTTCTTCAGCACGATGCCCGACGCCGGGGCGTAAATATGGGTGTCAGCTAGGTTGACCTGCAGCTGCTGAATATCCCCGGAGATCTGCGCGACCGCCGCCCGAGCCTGAGCGATGTCCGAGAGCTTTACGGCATTTTGACCTGTGTTGACCTGTGCCGTTTGGAGCTGGACGCGGGAAGATGCCACCTGTGCTTTCGCGTCATTGACATCCTGCACGCGCGGCCCCACAATTGTCAGTGCCAGGGCTTGCTTTGCCGTCGCCAGGCTGCTCTCCGCCGTATCTACGGCGACCTGAGCGGCATCGAAATCTGATTGGGAGATAAAGCCTTTGGCGAGGAGCGAAGCCCGCCGCTTCTGGGTCCGCTGGGCATCGTCCGACGCGATCTGCGCCCGCGACACCGACTCCCGGCCCTGCGCCAGCTCCTGTGGGCGTGCCCCAGTCTTCACGACGGCCAGATGCGCGAAAGACTGGTTCAGTGCTGCCCGGGCCTGCGCGATCGCCAGGACACTCTGCTGAACCTGTAAATCATATTCTGACTGCGTCTGCGCCAGTCTTGCCTGTGCCTGCCGCAGCTGAGCTTCATCTCGCGTCAGCTGGGGGTCGATCAAGGACCGATCCACCACTGCGATCAGCTGCCCTTTTTTGACGTACTGGCCCTCGACAATATTGAGTGACAGCAGACGTCCGGCGGCCTTGCTTTTGATATCCACTTTGTCCACCGGCTCGATGGTCCCCGTCTCGGAGACCTGAACGACGAGGTCGCCGCGCCGCGCCAGAGCAAAGCGCGGCGGAGCCGGCGGCTTATGGAGTGTCTGGCGTATCCGCAATCCGGCAAAAGCCGCAATTCCCAGAAGGGCGAAAACAATGAGGAGAGGTTTGAGCAGCCTTTTCAAGATGCTCTGAGTATACCAGATGTCAATGCCCCTTAACTAATACTTGACAATTTTGGCGTGGGAGGATATAATCAAGTTAAGGATTTACTCATGAAGCTGAAGGAGCAGCAAGAGGCGCGTCGCATGCGCCGCAACGATGGATTGGCCTTGAGTGAGATCGCCACACGGTTGAATGTCTCAAAAAGCACTGTAAGCGTCTGGGTACGCGACATTGTACTGAGCGATGCACAGGTTAGCCACCTTGCAGCTTCCAATCCTGTTTACAACGGTCAGTTTCTGGCAAGCCAGTTGAGCAAGACAAGGGCGCAGGCCGCTCGCAAAGCTTATCAAGAGGCCGGGAGAGCTTTTGCCGGAGCGCAAGACCCTATTCATGTTGCGGGATGTATGCTTTACTGGGCAGAGGGGTCGAAAGGACGCTGTGATGTTGCTTTCACCAACTCCGACCCAGAGATGCTGGCATTTTTCATTCGCTTTCTGGAAGTTTGCTACGGAGTGCTAAGAAGCGAGATCTCGCTTTACATTAATTGCTTTGATGACCAGCTTCCTGTGACCGAGACAGAGGAGTTTTGGCTAGCGCGGCTGGAATTGCCACGTACGCAGCTAAGAAAAACGACGTTAAACTACTTTTCGGTCCGCTCGAAGCAATTGCGTGTTACTAAGCTCAAGCACGGAACATGCCGGCTCGTGGTGCATCGAACTGAAATAGTCCAGAACATCTTCGGAGCCATCCAAGAGTACGCTGGGACACAAGGTGAGCGCTGGCTGGGCTGAGTTGCAGATATTATGCGGGGTTAGTTTAATGGTAAAACAAGAGGTTTCCAACCTCTTGTCAGGAGTTCGATTCTCCTACCCCGCTTCCTTCACTCTCCCTACCCACCCTCGCGCCTGGTAGCTCAGCTGGATAGAGCAAGAATCTTCTAAATTCTAGGTCGTGGGTTCGAGTCCCCCCCAGGCGACACCCCATCTCTTGTAGGAACCGACCTTGACACCTCCCTTCGATATACGCTATCATAAAGAGTATAAGGGAGTCCCAACTTATGCGAATTTACGAGCATATCACCGATCTCGTCGGCTTCACGCCGCTGGTCAAACTCAACCGAATTACCGAGGGCGCCGCAGCCACGGTGCTGGTCAAACTGGAGTTTTTCAACCCGGCTTCGTCGGTCAAAGACCGCATCGCACTCGCAATGCTGGAAGATGGCGAGAAGCGCGGGCTGCTGAAAGAGGGATCGGTCGTGGTTGAGCCCACTTCCGGCAACACCGGCATCGGCCTGGCCTTCGCCTGCGCCGCCAAAGGGTATAAGTGCATCCTGACGATGCCGGACAGCATGTCGGTTGAGCGGCGTCTGCTCCTGCGCGGCTACGGTGCGGACCTCGTGCTGACCCCTGGCACGGAGGGAATGCGCGGGGCGATCGCCGAAGCCGAGCGGATCGCCGCTCGCACCCCGAACAGCTTCCTGCCGCAGCAGTTCCAGAACCCCGCAAACCCCGCAATCCACCGCACGACTACGGCCGAAGAGATTTGGAACGATACCGAAGGAACAGCAGATATTCTTGTTGCCGGCGTTGGTACCGGCGGCACGATCAGCGGCATTGCCGAAGTCTTGAAAGAGCGCAAGCCCAGCTTCCAGGCCATCGCCGTCGAGCCGAAAGACTCGCCCGTGATTACGCAGACCCGCGAAGGGCAGCCGCTCAAGCCAGGTCCGCATAAACTTCAGGGCATCGGAGCGGGCTTCGTCCCGAAAAATCTGGACATGGCAATCATCGATGAAGTCATTCAGGTCTCGAACGAAGAATCCGTGCTCTGGGCACGGCGCGCCGCACGCGAAGAGGGAATCCTGGTGGGCATCTCCTCCGGCTCCGCCCTGTGCGCCGCGATGCAGGTAGCACACCGGCCCGAGAATGCCGGAAAGACCATCGTCGTGATCATCCCCTCGAATGGTGAGCGATACCTGTCCACGGTGCTCTTTGCCGATCTCCGAGATGAATGAAACCCCTCCCCGGTACTCCCTACCGGGGGTGGGTACTTCCACACTTATGCGATACTCTCCCATGCGTTTTGCTCTTTTTCTCTGCTCCCTCCTCCTGCTCCCGTTTACCATTGCGTCTGCCCACGAAATGCCGCCGACTTTTCCCGCTTTTGCCCAGGTAGAAAGCCACCGCATCCGCATTGTGAACTCGCTAGAGGGAGCAATCCAGATTTCCACAGACAAGGGCCAGACCTGGCACCTAATTGGCCGCGTTACAGCCCCCGCGACCCAGAGCCTGATGGGCTACTCCGCCAGCGGCTATGCGCAGCCGGGCACCGTGGCCGCAACCGCCGTGCATGGTCTGCGGATTCGGGTGGGGGACTTTGATACGCCGGACCCATTGCTGATTAATATTCTTCCGAAAGAGTTTTCTCAGACTCCAAGCTTGTTCGGCGGACATGTTTCCGGCCTCTCAGGCATTTACACGAACATCCCGGTGGGCACGAGTATTTTCCGGGAATTGTCTCCTCTTGTCGGCAGCCCGGTGTTTCGGGAAAGCGGAATGGGCCAGAGCCAGTCTCTGCTGCCGCTCAACTACATTCCGCGCGAGGGCGATGTCCTGCAGATCGCGGTGCGGCAGCCGGTGAACCCATTGTCGGAAGTATTTTTCGATAATCGCGCCGGGGGCAATGTGCGTGTCACCTATGCAGATGGCACGAAGAACGTGATCACCCACGTGGTTAAGCCGGTGGTGGGGATTGGGCGATACGACGGCTGCTCCTACACCGGCGTCGGGGCGATCAACACGAACCACGACGGGGTTATCACAGTTTCGACAGCACCGGTGACCACTTCTCCCCTGTTTGAAGGAACGGGCGAAGAGCGGCGCGGGGGTTTCCAGATTCAGCCGGCTTACCATAATGCCCAGGGCGATGGGGCGGGTGCGCCATCCGTGCTGGTCATCGGCTCGCGCAAAAAGCCACCAGCGCCCGAGATGGAGGGGACACCGCCGCTGTTTTACGGCTACTTCGATCTCGGCTGGGGCATGGACCAGCCTAAGCACTCGTGGCGCATGGAAGTGCAGCATCGAGAAGGCCCCTGGCAGCCCATGCCCACCCTGATCGGCAGCCTGCCGCTGGCACTCGCCGATGTGTCCGCCCTCCGCCTCGTCCGCGACTCCCCCGGTGATGGCCCCTGGCGCGAGGCGCAGGTAAAGATCGCGGAAAAAGAGTACGCCGTGCAGGCTCTGGCCGATGCCCGTGCCGGGAAGAGCTTGATCGAGCGCGGGGACGTGACCTTCAGCGCCTCCGCCCCCGATCGGCGCACAGCCTTTGTGGCGTTTTATCTCGATGGTCAGCTGCGCGGTCTCACCAACACCGCCCCCTACAGCTTTCGATGGAACAGCCGCGTTGTTCCCGATGGGGAGTATGTGATCGAAGCACTCGCTCAGGACGAAAACAATCAGACCCTGTCGTCGACCCGCACGAAAATTTGGGTCGACAACCGGCACCATGTCGAAACATCCGGGGGATAAGTGGCTTAGTCATCCTGGATTGTGAACAGGGCCAGCGTCATGCCATCGGCAGCTTTTTTCGATACCAAATAATCCAGAGTAACGGTCTTAACATGACCGTCACACCAGAGCACATTGGTGAGTCCATTGTGGCGCGCCACCAGGTAGTCCCCGTTGAGCTGCGGCGGACTGGCGACGGGATCGATCAGAGGCACAGGCTGAATGGAGGTGCAGGGAGCGGCGGCAGTCACGCAGGACCACCCGGACGCGTACTTGTTGCCGTTGATCTCTGCGACCCAGACACTGGTCGCCGGGGCTTCGAGCTGCGCGATATTCAGGCCCACCTGTCCGCCGTTACCCGCCGGCGGAGTCCGCATCCCGCTGGCGTCGTAACGGTACATAACATTCATACCGTAGCTGCCGTAGTTCGTCGCGCTTCCGGCGGCGGGCAGATTCCGGCTGTAGATGTAAGGGCTGCTGGAATCGTCGGCGCAGTGGAAGACCGCTTCACTCTTGATGTAGGGGTAAACTGCGTCCATCCATTTGTAGTGCAGATCATCCGGCGTGGAGGCATTGCCGTTGACCCCATAGTAGAAAAACGGGAGCTTTTCGTCTGCGTCCTGCGTGTACTGGACCAGGCCCAGGCCGACCTGCTTCATGTTGGATTGGCAGGAAGCCCGGCGAGCATTTTCACGGACTTTTTGAAAGACTGGAAAGAGAATAGCGGCGAGAATCGCGATGATGGCGATAACGACGAGCAGTTCGATGAGTGTGAAGCCGCGTCGTTCGCGACGGGTTTGAAGAGATTGGACAGTCATGGGGAATGCTCCTTTAAGCAGAGAGAACGGTAGAAGTGCTTTACGGGTGCGATTTTCTAACCATTGTACTCGGCACGTGCTTCCTTGTCAAGCTGGTAACGCGAACCACAAATTAGTCAAAAAATAAAAACAGGAATTGGCGCAATCAGCGGCGAAATACTCAACAAATCAATTTCCACAGAAGGAAGCCTAAATATGCCTAAGATACCGATTGCCTTGCAGATGTACACACTGCGAGATGAGATGGAAAAAGACTTCGCCGGTACGATCCGGAAAGTCGCGGAGATCGGCTATGCCGCCGTCGAGCTGGCCGGACATGGCGGCCTCTCCATTCAGGAGCTCTCCGGCCTGCTGGCAGACAACCATTTGAAAGTCGCGGGCAGCCATATCGCCCTGGAAGCTCTAGAGAGCGACCTGCCGAAAATCATCGGGGAAGCCCAGGCTCTGGGCAACCGTCATGTGGTCGTCCCCTACCTCAGCGACGATCGCCGCCGCACGTCCGACGATTACAAGAAAGTCGCCGAACTGCTGAACACCTACGGCGAGAGCCTCAGCCGCAGTGGCCTGACCCTATGCTACCATAATCACGATTTTGAGTTCAAAGCTCTGGAAAATGGTCAGATGGGAGAGGATATCTTACTCGATAACACGGACCCGCTGTTCGTCAAAGCCGAAGTGGATACCTACTGGGTACTCAAGGCCGGACAGGATCCGGTGGCGTTTATCCAGAAGCATACGGGCCGCGTCCCGCTGCTGCATATCAAGGACATGGACCCGGCGGACGACTCGTTCGCTCCGGTCGGTACCGGCAAGCTGCCGCTGGATGCCTTGATCGCCGCCGCCGCCGGCGTTGGCGTCGAGTACCTGATCGTCGAGCAGGACGTTTGCAAAGGCTCGCCCATCGAAGCTGTAACGCTCTCCTACAACAACCTCAAAGCCAAAGGCTATGCGTAAACGTCAGGGGCGCGGCTTGCCGCGCCCCTACTCTTCACCGATCTCGCTCTCCCCGCTCTCCGCCGCATCCAGATATTCGTCGAAATCGTCCCCTAGGTCCTCACCCATCTCTTTGCCCATTTCTTTCGCCCAGCGGCGCATCGCTTTGGGATCATCCATGTCACCGAGCAAAGAGGGGTCCGCGAGGCTTTCCATGACCGCTTCCTCATTACGTCCTCGGGCAAAACGAGTGACGCGCTTGGTAGCCTGGTCGCTGCCGCAATGCGGGCAAAGGTTTATGTCACCCCCGGCCGTCATCCCGACCAAGACAGTGTAGCGTTTGCGGCACTGGGCGCAGAGATATTCGAATAATGGCATAGGAGATTATAGCATCATGTCCAGTACAAAATACGACCTGACGGAAACCGGCGAGTGATCTCAGCCACAAAAAATCGGCGCAGGGACTTCATCGTCTCCGGAGGATAGACATACTTCACCCCGCCGAATTTGTTTCGCTTCTCGGTACGCGTCTCTTCCGTCATCTCCAGACTTGTGTTCGGGTACCACGAAAGCAGAACATCTTTCGAGCCGGGCGTAAAGCGATGCGTAATCAGCTCGAACGTGATATCATCGGCAAAGCCCACCGCCGCGTAGGCTTCGTCGAGAAGCCGCCCATAATGTTCCTCCCAGTCGTTCACCGGCATGATGGGCGCAATCACCAGCCCGATTGGATATCCCCCGCCCCCCTCAGAGCGCGGCAGTCCGAGGCGGCGCAGGGCGCAGAGGCGAGCTGAGACTGGCGGCACCCCACCCTCCAGCCGCCGTGCCACCGGGTCGGCATTTACCGAGGCTCGGCAGCGCGTGTGACCGTGGTGCGGCAGGTTCAGCAGCGGCTCGACAGCATCAAATTTGGTCGTGTATCTCAGGTACGCGTGCTCGCGGGTCCCAAACCAGCGAATCGTCTCCGAGAGACTTCCCGTAAGATGCTCCAGGCTCAGCGGATCGGTGTAACACGATGCCTCAAATGTCGTTCCCGCGGATTCGTTTCGTCCCGCGCCCGGAGTCTCGAAACGTGGCAGATTATCTAAAATCTCCGGCAGATTCGCGAACGCACGGATCACCGGCGGCCCGGAAAGACTCCCCGCCAGGTAGCAGTACTGACAGTGGGCGGGGCAGCCTTCCGCCAGATGAAACTGCCAATCGGCAGAGGGGGGAATTGGCTGCAACTTGAATACCCCCGGAGGAGCATTCACCACTGCCAGGGTTCGCTTGGCCCGGTTATAGGTCTCGCGCTCGTCGCTGCCGCGCAGACCTGTCAGCCGGTTCTGTGAAAGCTTTTCAATGGGGATGCCTAAGGCCTCAACACGCTCGTAAATTTGTCTGCCCCAGGACTGCCCCAAGGCCGCAGGGGTGAACTGGACACGCTGGGGTATCCACAAGCGGGGCTTAGAATTGGTTACAGGAGTCACCTCCAGAAGTTCGGAAGTCATGCGGTTTAAACACGTCTGCGGGGGATATTGTTCCGAACCGGACAGATTTATACGTGACGGCCTAGATGTTTAGACTGCACATTTGTCAGGATATATACGGACTATCGGACCAAAGCTCCGACCAAATAAAATCAGATACTTGATAAGTGTCGTGAGCCGAGTGCCATTGAGAAAAGGCCGCCTCGGCATGGAGGAAAAACAAATGCTCGTCTCTATCATCGTGTGGCTGATCGTCGGTTTTCTAGCCGGCCTCCTCGCAAAAGCAATTGTGCCCGGTGCATCCGAGAAGCCCAGCGGTTTCTGGGGCACTGCAATTCTGGGCATCGTTGGCGCCATCGTCGGCGGCTTCATCTACTTCATGGTGTCCGGCGGAAACCGGTCCTTTTCGACGGGCCTTGACCTCATGAGCATTGTCTGGGCCACCGTGGGTGCGATCGTAGTCGTCTTTATTGAGCGGGCCATTGCTGGCCGGCGAGTTATTTAAGTCACGCGGCAACGATACAACCGAATAAAAAATCAAAAAGCCGGGAGCCACAGCTGGCTCCCGGCTTTTTGCTGATCAAAACAGGTGGCTGCCCTGACACGAATTTGACTAATTATCGCTCATCTGCCCCAGGCTCAGCGGCTCCTCGGCGGCGGCATACGCCTCTCGCAGCTCGCGGCCTTCGTCGCACTGGAACACAAGCAGATAATAGGATGCCGAATACTCACGCATACCCCGGCTGCTGGAATCGAGTTCTTCAAAGGGAGACTGCTCCATGCCGCTGTTTTCGGAGAACGTCCGTCGCCACGTATCAGGTGTCAGCGACAGCAGTATCCATCCCTGCTCCGAGTGCGTGTCGAGTACTCCCTGCATCCCCTCGTAATCAGTCACCACGGTTTTGTAACGACGCATCTTAAGTCCTCTCTGCAAGCAGCTTATTGTACCACAGACAAAGAGGCGCTTTCAAGCAATTTTACCGGGCAGGCAGAAGGACGAGCGCGTCGGGAACCGTGACCCCTGTCGCGCGCGGGGACTGGAGGGTACCATGAAGTTTGAGCGACATCTGGGTGGAGCCTCCGCCATCGAGGCACATGGCGGCAATGGCCTGGGTTCCATGATACTGCCGGAAATATCTGGTAATCCACGCTGCTAAGCTGGGGAAATCGGAGGCAGAAGCAGTGCCAACCAGGAGATGCTTCGGCTTGCCATTCCCATAATCATAGGCGACGAAAGTCCGGGGGCGCGGGCCCGGGCTGACCAGGCGCTCCTCCGAATCCGTGACGACGATGCTGCCCGCCGAAATCAGCATCGGCCCGCAGCCGACTGCCTGCGCAATGTGCCAGGCCGAGTGCGGCTTCCCCATCGGACCATCGTACGTATCGATGGTTTGGGGCTTTCCAAGCCGTGTTGCCGCCCAGACAATCCGCGGCTGTCCGCCGGGTGTCAGCCCAAAGGCACTGCGGATATAATGACCGCGCGGAATCGTTGGGCTGCCCTGACCGGCGAGAGGCGGAGCGGCGTGCCTGACTTTCCCGCGCTGCACCAGCAGCCCCACAAAATCTTTTCGGCCCAGTGCATCTTCAATCAGCCCAAAGTAGCCGCCATTGACCGCTGCCAGCCCGTGTTTTCGAGTCATCCAGTCGCGTGGCGTGTAGGATTGACCGACGACGTGCCCTCCGGCCAGCGTGACTCCCTGAGTCTGGATACTCCACCGGGCATGAGAAACATCCAGATCGTTGTCAATGACATCGATGCCGCTGTTGTTTCCCGTAGGTATCGCACGATGCGTGATGCCGGGAGCGAGCAGCTCCTCTCCGATCACTGAGGCAGCGGAGGAGGTCGGGGAAGCTTTGAGAATGGTGTCGCGGGACGCGCAGCCCGCGAGCATCAAAGACAGGAAAAGCCCCCCCGCCCCAAGCCTGAGGAGCCAGAGTGAACCAGGCCCCGGGTTGGGGTACTTCTGCTCCAATTCTGACGCCCCAGGCTTGGGGCGGGGGGGGTGATTCTTCATCCTAACAGTGCCAGTCCACATTCGAGACTTCGCGGGCGTATCGAATGATGAACTGCTTGCGCGGCTCTACCTTTTCGCTCATCAAGATGGAGAACATCTCCGCGGCCTTCTCGGCGTCGTCCAGGGTGACACGGGCCATCGTGCGCGTCTCGATATTCAAAGTCGTCTCAAAAAGCTCCTGGGCATTCATCTCGCCAAGTCCCTTGAAGCGGCCTACCTGGACATCTTTGCGCTTCAGGTCGCGAACGATTCGATCACGCTCCTCTTCCGACCGTGCGTACAGGCGTGTGTCTTTTCCGGACTTGATCGAATAGAGTGGCGGCTGGGCCACATACACATGCCCCTCCTGAATCAGCGGCTGCATATAGCTGAAGAAGAACGTCAGCAGCAGCGTGCGGATATGGCTGCCATCAACATCCGCATCCGTCATGATGATAATTCGGTCATAGCGCAGCTTGGAGAGGTCAAACTTCGACGAAGATTCGCCTTCGTTTGAATCGTCATCGCTGTCCACTTTGATCCCAATACCGAGGGCCGTGATCAAGCTGCGGACTTCGTTGTTTTCCAGCGTTTTGTCGAGCGCCGCCTTGCCAACATTGATGATCTTGCCCCGCAGCGGCAGAATCGCCTGGTAACGGCGGTCACGGCCCTGCTTGGCAGACCCGCCCGCACTATCCCCTTCGACCAAGAACAGCTCACACTTTTTCGGGTCGCGCTCCGTGCAGTCGGCCAGCTTACCGGGCAGATTAGAGTATTCCAGGCTGCTCTGGCGCTTGATCAGATCGGCGGCCTTGCGGGCGGCATCGCGGGCACGCTGGGACGTCAGTGCTTTGTCGACGATGCGCTTGCCGACTGCCGGGTTCTCTTCAAGGAACTGTGTCAGCCCTTCGCCCATGATTGAGTTGACGATACCCTCGACTTCGGAGTTGCCGAGCTTGGCTTTGGTCTGACCTTCGAACTGCGGCTTGAAAAGACGCACAGACAAAACGGCAGTCAGGCCTTCGCGGACATCATCGCCGCTCAGATTGATATCTTTTTCTTTGATCGCCCCGGTCTTGCGTGCGTACTGGTTGATGACCCGCGTGAGTGCCGTCCGGAAGCCCGAGAGGTGCGTCCCGCCTTCTTTCGTGTGGACATTGTTGGCAAACGACAGCACGGTCTCCGAGTAGGTCTGATTGTACTGCAGCGCGATCTCGACCTGAACATCATCGCGCTTCTTCAGGAAGTAAATCGTCGGCCCGATGGCATCTTTGTTCTCGTTGAGATGCTCGACAAGCTCCGCGATTCCGCGCTGGTAATGGTAAGTCACCGGCTCCGCGCCTTCGGTCAGCTTATCATGGAAATGGATCGTCACTTCACGGTTCAGGTAGCAGGTATTTCGGATTCGCGATTCGAAGATATCTGGCTTGTAGCTGTACTCGCCGAAGATCTCCGTATCGGCCAGCCAGGTGATTGTCGTGCCATGCGCGTCTGACGGCCCGATCTCTTTCAGATCCTTCGGATTCGGGATGCCGCGAACACACCGGAACTTGTACATCTTGCCTTTCTGCTCGACAATCGCCTCACACCACTCGGAGAGGAAATTGACGCAGGACAGGCCAACCCCATGCAGGCCGCCGGAGACTTTGTAGCCGCCGCCGCCGAACTTGCCGCCGGCATTCAGCTTGGTCAAGGCCAGCTCAACTCCGGTCAGGCCCGTCGCTTCATTTGTATCCGCCGGAATGCCGCGTCCATTGTCACGGACCGTCACCGTCTTGTCGGCGTTCAAAGTCACCCAGATCTCAGTCGCATGCCCCGCTAAAACTTCGTCGATTGAGTTGTCCACAATCTCAAACAGCAGGTGATGCAGTCCACTGGACCCCGTGTCACCAATGTACATCGCGGGGCGAGTACGGACATGCTCCACGCCTTCCAGCAAACGAATCGTGTTGGCGGTGTACTCTTCCGTCACCAGCCCCATGGCGGCGGCGTCGGTGACACCCTCGCTGAGCATGTCCACCACGACCTGCCGCCCAGTCGTGTCCAGCAGGGCTGCGGAGCGACCGTTCTGCCCGTCCCCTAATCCATCGAATGCCTGCGGCTCTGCACGCTCTGTTTCGATATCCAGCAGACTGTCTTTTTTTGCCTTAGCCAAGTTCTATTCTCCTACACCAGATCTTTAATCTTGTTCTCAGATAGTGTGAGTTATTTGCCGAATTTACTCCTAATTATAGCATATTTTCCTCGTGTAAGTCAAGTTTCAGCGTCTTTGGAGTAAACCAGCGTTCGCGTGGGAATAAGAAATATATGATCTCTCCGAACAACCTCGCAAACTTCCTGGACCAATACCTGAACACCGCAATTTACCCCGATGAGCCGCCCATAGTTCACTCTCAATTCGGACGCTCTGTCTCCCGATTGGGCCTCGCGCTGGATCCATGGCCAAGTCTGACGGAATGGGTCAAAGATGCTCGGCTTGATGCCCTTTTCCTCCATCATCCCAACAAACTCGAGGGAACTACTCTGCCCAATGACATTGGCATACTCGCTTCGCATCTGCCGTTTGATGAACGTCTCGCCCTGGGCTTCAACCTTCGCCTCGCTGATGCTCTAGGCATGGTCTCCCTTCAGCCGCTGGGATACCGGAAAGAGCGCCCCCTGGGAATGATTGGGAATGTGCTGCCGCAAACAGTCTCCGCGTTTTATAAGTCCGTAACGGAAACGTTCGGGGGCCGAGAAGAGGCCCGTACCTGTGAGCGCGATGAAGTGACCCGCGTGGCGGTTGTCGCCGCCATGACCGGTGACCTCATGCGCGAAGCTTCTCAGCGCGGCGCACAGGTTTACATCACCGGCCAGATGCGCCAGCCCGCCCGAGAGGCAATGCTGGACACCGGACTCGGTGTCATCATCGTCGGCCACCGCCGGAGCGAGGAGTGGGCGCTTCGCGCCCTGGCACATGTCCTGCGCGAGCGCTTCGCCCCGCTAACCGTCGTGCTGCCTCCCCGCCGCAGTGCCGCCGAGACTTCCGTGACGCCGTAGAAACAGCGACGCCGTAGGACTGAAGTCCTCGGCTGTGCGGCGCAGGCGACTAGCTTCGACCTGCGTCGAAAAAGATCAGGTCAAAGATTGGGACAGAGTTACTCTCTTGTTCCAGCGAAAAGCCATGCTTTGTTTGTCCCAGATACCAGCGAAATCTGCGAAGCTGCCCCGATCGGCACAGTATCGTGCAGACTTTGCTGCGCAAGCTGGAAGCGAAGGGTGCAATTGCGCACGAAATCCGCGATCGCATCTTCGTTTTCCGGCCCCTCTCGCAGGAGTACGGAATCACCGCCACCATGCCTAGTGTCTCTTCCGGCCTCCGACTAACTATCGCCGCCGCCGCTGGCGTAATTGGAGTGCTACTTCTGGTGTCCTCGGCACCGGTACAAGTCATACCGCCAGCCGCAATGGCCTCCAAAAAGCTTACACTCATCGGCATCTGGTCCGGTAAGACTGCTACGAATTCAAAGCACGACGCCACGGTGATTTTTGGGCCGCAAGGAGATCTGGTCGTTATACAAGCCGACGAGCCTTCACGGCAAAGTTTTCGCTTTACATCGACTAGCTTGAAAATCAGTGCTTTGGATAGCCAGAACGCTTAATGATCGGTTCCGTAAAATGGGATACGCGCAGGTATAGACAATCGCCCGGATTGAAAATCCGGGTCTTTAGTAGTGCGAGTGTCCGCAGGGCGGACAAAGAAATGGGATTCACGTGGATGAGCCAAATGCGGCATAGCCAATGCTGATTACCTACAGCCGGGAAGGTGGATAGTGGATAATACCATTGAGAAGACGCTCCAGATTCCTGATCCGGGTGATGCTGCCGGTCATCAGCTTCCAAGCTGGGCAGAATCATCGTAAGGGCACTGCTTGCTGCGCCCTTACTCATTTCTTCAAGTGAGGACAAAAGACATTGGACGGATAGGCCAAACGTATGCTTCGACAAAACAAGGGTATGCTGTGATATGGTTCAAATCACTCAGGAAGAAGCAACTACTCAGCTCCCAAGGCTCCTCGAAGAAGTGAGACAAGGCAAAGAGTTTGTAATCACGCAGGACAGCCGGCCATTAGCTCGTCTCTCCCCGGTCATCCTTCCACGTCAGCCAGGGAGCGCACGGGGAATTCTAACCTACGTCGCGGAAGATTTCGATGCATCCCTGGATGACTTTCAGGAATACCAATACTGCATCTCCTGCTGGATACACACGTTTTCCTCTGGTTCATCTTGTCACCGTGTCAGCTTAGCTCTGATGCATTGGCAGCAATTCAAACGGCCGAAAACACAATTTACCTCAGCCTTGTCAGTGCCTGGGAGATGAGCATCAAGTCGCGGCTAGGTAAACTCTCATTGGAGCAGCCAATTGAGCACTTCATTACGGATCAGGCCCAGCACAATCGGTTCGAGCTTCTTCCCATCACTCTCAGGCATATCGCCGCTGTAGAAACGTTGCCACTCCTCCACGGGACCCTTTTGACCGTCTGCTGATCGCTCAAAGTATGACTGAGGGCCTTCCTCTCATCACTGCTGACCGTAGCATCAGTACCTATTCCGTCAAACAGATTTGGTGAGGGTGCGTCAGCTCCCTCACACACCCAGCAGCTCCTGCGCCGCCACCGCCGCTTCCCACGCTGCCAGCGCACTCATCAGCTCATCCTGAAGCCTCGTATGCTCGGCGGCCAGAGTCACC
>JANXMY010000120.1 GCA_025354405.1 Armatimonadota bacterium | reverse complement strand
TTAACGAACGGCCAGTAAAGACAGAACCCTGAAAGCACCAGAAAGAGATTTACCCCAATGTGTCCGCACCCGATGACACCGGCAAAATTCACGGAATGTCTGCCCAGAGTAAATCCGATTTTCCACAATCCGCCGAACAGCCAGCAGTGATACAGCAGCACCATCAGCATCGCCAGGCCGCGCAGCCCGTCGATAAAATGCAGCCGCGGCGCGGAACGGTTGTCAGCGGACGCAGCGGCAGCTTCCCCGCAAGCAGAAGCATTTGGCATCGAAATATTGGTGATTTCAGACATCGTTATTTTTCCTCAACTTCAGCAATCCGTGCCGCTTGTAGTTTCGGGGGCGGCGGCGCTCAATCAGTGCTTGTCCGTAAAGGTGCAGCGAGCGTAAGTGGTGTATTTCGCTCAGATGCATCCCCTCCAACTTTTGAACCTCGTTCGGATGTGACCAACGCCAGACTGCAAGTTGGACAATCTTTCGGTAAAAGTTTACCCGGGCCATCTTGTGGCTTTCATGTTCCCAGTGATAGGAAGTGTAAGCGGCACTCTTGCCCAATTTTGCGGCATGACTGAGAAAGCTCGCTCGGGTCAGTCGCTCCGGCAGAAAATGATGCTCCGTGCCCAGTGGTACGGTGGCGATTCGGTATCCAGCTTCCCGAACCTGCATTCCAAATAGCGTATCGTCACCGAAGCCGAGTGCCCCCGGGCCAAGCTCCGTGTCGAACCAAGGAATTTGGCTGAGGACCTGCCTCTGGATCGCCATATTCGCACCGATCAACTCCGCAGCGGCCAGCGAATCTCCTAAAGGAGCGGCCAGCAAGCAATAGTGCAGCGGCAGCATCCAGTCCCGTTCCAAATGCGAGGCCAGGCGCATTGCTCCGGTCACCGCCTCTGCTTCCCGGCTTCTCAAAGGCTTCGTCATCACTTCCAGCCATTCAGGGGAGTAGCGCAGGTCGTCATCTGTGAAGACAATTATTTCTCCTCTGGCGTGAGAGAGACCGAGGTTCCGAGCGCTGCTCAGGCCAGGAATGGATTCGTGGAGAGGACGAACAGTCATATTGAACATCTCGGTCGCTGCAAACACTGCCTGGGTATGGTCGGTCGAAGCATTGTCGATGAGCAGCAGCTCGCAGGCGCAGCCATCTGGGATTTTTACCGTCGCCAGAGAGTGCAAAGTCTGACGCAGATCCTCAGCTCGATCACGCGTGCAAACGACAACGGAAATCAGCATGGTGTCGTCTCACGCTCGCGCATCTCAGGCGGAAGAGTCCGTATCAACTTCGCCGGGACACCTGCGACCAGGCAGTTGCGTGCAATATCTTTCATGACCAGCGCTGAAGCCCCGACCACGCTTCCACTGCCAATCGTAACTCCTCCAAGTACCGTCGCACGCGCACCTACCCAGCAGCCATCCCCGATGACAATCGGACTCGATACACCAGTCCCGCATCTCTGTGATTCCGGACCGATCGCATGCGATCCTGTCCAGAGCATCACCTCCGGACCCAGCCAGACATTCGTGCCGAGAGTGATCGCACAGCCCCAGTCGGCGAAAAGCGTACAGCGGCGATTGATATAACAGC
>JANXMY010000060.1 GCA_025354405.1 Armatimonadota bacterium | reverse complement strand
CACCGTGCTCCAGACTTCGCCTGCATCGGCACTGTCCACGACTGTGCGTACCTGAGCGGCCGTACCCTCTTTGACATTGAGGACGCGCACTTTGAAGTCCGTCAAGTGAATATTTGAAAGCTCGGGATAATGCGCCGTCAGGGCCAGACGAAGCGCATTGTCCAGGGCATTGACCGGGCCATCACCCTCCGCCACTGTCAGTATTTCCTGCCCGTCGATCCGCAGCTTCAGCGTCGCTTCGGTGATCGCTTCGCGGTCATCAGCCCGCTTTTCGACAATCACCCGGTAGCCGACCAGCTCGAACAGCCGCCGGTAGCTGCCTGTCGCTTTCTTTACCAGCAGATCGAACGAGGCTTCGGCCCCTTCGAACGAATACCCCTGATGCTCCAAAGCCGTCACCTGTTTGAGAATCTCTTTGACTTCCGGCGAGTCTTTTCGCAGCTCCAGGCCCGACTTGCTGAGCTTCTCCAAAATTGTCGACGAGCCGGAATGCTCGCTGATCAAGATACGGTTTTCGTTGCCGACCAACGCCGGGTCCAGATGGATATAGGTCTCCGGGTTCTTGCGAAGGGCATCCACATGCAGACCCGCTTTGTGCGCAAACGCCGACCGCCCGACATACGCTGCCGACATCTTCGGGGGCACATTCGCGATTTCGTCGATATAGCTCGAAAGCTCCGAAAGCTCCTCCATGTGCGGAGCGCAGGCCAGGTCATACCCCATCTTCAGCGCGAGTGCGGGCATGATGCTGGTCAGGTTGGCATTGCCCGTGCGCTCCCCCAGCCCATTGATCGTGCCCTGCACCTGCCGCGCCCCGGTTTGCACAGCGATCAGGCTGTTGGCCACTCCGCACTCGGCATCGTTGTGGGTATGGATGGCAAAGCGGCCCCCCGGAAACTGCGTCACGACCTCTTCCACAATGTACGCGATCGCATCCGGCAGCGACCCGCCGTTGGTGTCGCAGAGCGCGATGCAGTCCACCCCGGCGTCGAGAGCTGCCTTGAGACATAGTCCTGCATACTCGGGATTGCGCTTCCAGCCGTCAAAAAAGTGCTCAGCATCGAAGATGACTTCCCGGCCATGTCCTTTGAAGAACTGCACCGTGTCGGCGATCATCGCCAGGTTCTCCTCCAGCGGCAGCCGAAGGGCCTCGGTCACATGGAAGTCCCAGGACTTCCCGACAAACGTGATCACGGGGGTCTCCGCCTCTAGGAGCTGCTGCAGCATCGGGTCCTCAGACGCCTTGCGATTAGGCCGCCGGGTGCTGCCGAATGCCGCCAGCTTCGCATGGGAAAGCGTCACCGACTTCATCCGCGCGAAAAACTCGATGTCTTTCGGATTACTGCCCGGCCAGCCGCCCTCGATGTAGTCAATCCCAAAGGCATCCAGCCGCCGGGCGATCTTCATCTTATCTTCGACGCTAAACGAGATACCTTCCCCCTGAGAGCCGTCCCGGAGGGTAGTATCGTAAATGTCTATTCGTGTCTTCATGGAATTTTTGCTCACAACGCCGCCTCGCCCTCATCCCCCGTCCGAATGCGGATCGCCCGCTCGACCGGGTAACGAAAGATTTTGCCATCGCCAATCTCGCCAGTACGCGCTGCCTCCTCGACGGCTTCGATCACGGCCTCGGCCATGCGGTCGGTGACGACCAGCTCCAGCTTGATTTTTGGCAGGAGATTGACCACATAGGTGTTGCCCCGGTACCGCTCGGTGTGCCCACGCTGATGCCCATATCCGCGCACATCAGTGACTGTCATACCGGTGATGCCGAGATCTTCCAACGCCTGCTTAACCTGATCCAGGCGCATCGGGCGGATGATAGCTTCGATTTTTTGCATGAGAAATTGCGTATTCTTTACAAGTTGGCCCGCCCCATAAGACCAGAATAGCGCGGCCATCAAAGGCGTCTACCCGGATTGGAAATCCGGGTCTATAGAAGTGCGAGTGTCCGCCGGGCGGGCAAAGACAAGGGTTGTGTTAGCTATCTTATGTCTACGCAGTAGACAATCGCTTTACCAAAGACCCGGATTTTCAATCCGGGTAAGCTACCACTAAAGATTGTGCCCTGATAGGCGATCCAGCCTTAAGTGCCGGGTCCCATACCTCACCCCGGCGCATCATTATCCCGCATGATTGCCCCTGCCACCAGGTCACCCATCTGGCGACAGGTCACATGGTTGCAATTCTGGTCTTCCATAATATCGGAAGTACGGAAACCGCCTTGCAGGACGTGCGTCACAGCCGACTCAATATCTCGCGCGGCTTCTTCTGCCCCGAGCGAATATCGCAGCAGGAGGGCGGCAGATAAGATAGTCGCCAGCGGATTGGCTTTTCCCGTCCCGGTGATGTCCGGGGCACTGCCGTGGCTCGGCTCGTAAAGACCGAAGGTGCCGGAACCCAGCGATGCCGAAGGCAGCATGCCCAGGGAGCCGGTGAGCTGAGCGGCTTCGTCGCTGAGAATATCGCCGAAGAGGTTTTCCGTCACAATCACATCGAAAGACTGCGGGCGGCGCACCAGGTCCATGGCAGTCGCATCCACAAGCTGATGTGTCAAGGCGACATGGGGATAGTCTTGGGACACCTGGGTCACCGTCTCACGCCACAGGCGAGATGTCTCCAGCACGTTTGCTTTGTCCACGCTGAGCAGGCGTCGGTCACGCTTCTGAGCGGCTTTGAACGCGACATGAGCGATCCGCGTGATTTCCTCACGCGTGTAGACACAGGTATCGACAGCCCGGTCTCCCTCCCACAGCTTGGGCTGGCCGAAGTAGAGACCGCCGGTCAGCTCGCGGACGACCAGAATGTCGAAGCCGCCTTCCACCAGGTCGGGACGCAGGGGGCAGGCCGCGGCGAGGGAAGAATACAAAACGCAGGGACGCAGGTTGGCATAGAGGCCCATCTTCTGCCGCAGGGGCAGCAAGGCACCGCGCTCGGGACGCAGATTAGGGTCCGGGATCGCATCGTATTTCGGGCCGCCGACCGCGCCGAAAAAGACCGCGTCCGACTGCTGGACCAGTGTCAGCGTTTCTGGCGGCAGTGGGTGGCCGGTCGCATCATAGGCCGCCCCGCCGACCAGAGCCTCCGTAAATTCCAGAGTCAAACTATGTTTCGACGCCACCGCATGCAGGACTTTGAGCCCTTCAGCAATAATCTCCGGGCCGATTCCGTCCCCGGCCAGCACTGCAATTTTCGACATACTTTTAATTTCCAGTTCAGAAAGATTAGCCTTCGCTTCGGAGCGTTCGTAAAAAATCGTTGTAACCCATTTTGCGCCAGAAGGCCTGAGACGCCGGGTTGGCACGCACCACCTGCAGCTCGACCGCTGTGATACCCTGCGCGACAAACCAGGCCCTGAGCCAGCCGTGCAGGCTGCGTCCAATCCCCTGGCCCCGCGCATCCCCGTGAACGCAGATGTCCGCGATATAGCCGCAGTCGCCGGAGAGCAGTGTGGGACGGCGCATCACCTGGCCAAACGTGTACCCGACGACGCGCTGGTCCTTCTCCGCAACCACAACTGCGGCACTCGTGTTGTCGAGCTGCTCTTCCAGGTAGTTGACGAACCAGTCGGCTGCCTCGGAGTTAAGTTTCAGGCGTGGGTCGAAGGCCGCATTGATATCCTGAAGCTCGCGCCAGAGGCCGATAATCGCCGCTAAATCACCGATGCGGGCCGGGCGTATCAAGCACTCAGACATGCTCCAGCACGCGCTCGGGCTGAACACGGCCTCCAGAGCGGGCGATCTGCTTGTTCAGTGCCTGCAAATAAGCTTTGGTCGAGGCGACGAAGATATCTGTGTGCGCGGCGTGGCCGGTATAGATCATGTGGCCGTCTGCCTTGATACGGATTGTGACATCCGCCATCGCATCGATCCCCTCCGTCACGCTCTGCACCGTATATTCAATCAAATCGTTGGGAACACCGACGATGCGGTTGATCGCTCGGTAAATTGCATCCACTGGACCGTTACCCGTATCCGCATCCATCAAAACCGCCCGGTTCTCATGACGCAGCTTCACAGTCGCGGTTGGGATCGCCTGGTCGCCGCAGGAGACCTGCACCTGGACCAGCTCATAGGTTTGTGGCACAGTAGTCATTTCATCGGAGACGATGGCATCCAGATCTTCATCGTAGACCACTTTTTTGTTGTCCGCTACGCTCAGAAACCGCGTGTAAACTTTTTCGAATTCGTCTTCGTTGGCGAACTTATGCCCCAGCTCGCTTAAGCGATGCCGCACTCCCGCCCGGCCGGAACGAGCCGACAGGATGATCTTACTCTCCAAAATGCCGACCGTCTTCGGATCGATGATCTCATAGGTGCTGCGCTCTTTGAGAACGCCGTCCTGATGTATCCCCGAGGAATGCGCGAAGGCATTCGCCCCGACGATCGCTTTGTTCGGCTGGACTAAGATGCCGGTCATAGTTGAGACCATGCGCGACGTTTTATAGATCTCTTCGGTTCGGATCCCCGTACTCAGCCCGTAAACATCTGCGCGGGTATACAATGCCATGACGACTTCTTCGAGCGATGTATTGCCGGCCCGTTCTCCGATGCCATTAATCGTGCACTCGATCTGACGCGCTCCGGCCTTAACCGCCGCCAGGGCATTGGCGGTTGCCATGCCGAGGTCGTTGTGGCAGTGCGCCGACAAGATGACATTTTCGCTGCCGGGCACATGGTTCAGGATGCCCGCAAAAAGTGCCCCATACTCTTCCGGCGACATATAGCCGGTCGTATCAGGAACGTTGATCACCGTCGCTCCAGCTTTGATGACGGCTTCGATGACCCGGTAGAGATACTCGGGGTCGGCTCGTCCGCTATCCTCCGTAAAATATTCCACGTCCGGACATCCCAGAGCGCGAGCATGTTTGACCGCCGCGATGCCGATCTCCAGAGCCTCCTCGCGCGTCTTTTTCAGCTTATACTTCAGATGGCTTTCACTCACCCCAAGTCCGGTATGAATCCGGGGCCGGGCCGCGCCTTTCAGCGCGTCCCAGGCGACGTCGATATCTTTGGCAACGGCCCGGGTCAGGCCGCAGACGGTGATGGTATCAGCCACCGCCGCCGCGACCCGTCGGACCGCTTCAAAATCACCAGGGCTGGAGATCGGAAACCCGGCCTCAATCACATCCACGCCAAGTCGCTCGAGCTGACGAGCAATCTCCACTTTTTCATCGATATTTAGCGATGCCCCTGGCGACTGCTCGCCGTCGCGCAGGGTGGTGTCGAAGATTTGGACGCGGCTTGTTGACATGGTTTGATCCCTACTCGGTCGCCTTCTTACTCGGTTGCTTTACTTACTCGGTTGCTTTGACGACATCTGTCTTTTTGACCCAGGACATCAGACCGCGCAGGTTGCGGCCCACTTCCTCGATCTGCGAAGCGCCGTCGATTGCCGCCAGGGCGTTGAACGAAGGCCGATTGGCCTTGTTCTCCAGAATCCACTCTTTGGCGAACTGGCCCGTCTGAATCTCTTTCAGGATCTTGGCCATCTCGGCTTTGGTGTCGTCTGTGACAATGCGCGGGCCGCGTGTCATATCCCCGTACTGGGCAGTATCGGAGATGGAGTAACGCATCCCGGCGATTCCCGCTTCGTACATCAAGTCCACGATCAGTTTCAGCTCATGCAGGCACTCGAAATACGCGATTTCCGGCTGGTATCCAGCATTGACCAGCGTCTCGAACCCAGCTTTGACCAGTGCCGTTGTGCCGCCGCAGAGGACAGCCTGCTCGCCGAAGAGATCTGTTTCAGTCTCTTCTTTGAACGTCGTCTCCAAAACTCCGGCCCGGCTGCCGCCGATGCCTTTGGCCCAGGCCAGCGCCAGGGAGCGAGCATTGCCCGAAGCATCCTGCTGCACGGCGATCAGGCAGGGAACGCCCTTGCCTTCCTGGTAGACACGACGCACCAGATGGCCGGGGCCTTTGGGCGCGACCATGAAGACATCGACACCCGCGGGCGGCTTGATCTGTCCGAAGTGGATGCTGAAGCCGTGTCCGAAGACTAGCGCATTGCCCGGCTCCAGATAGGGTGCGATGCTCTCGCGGTACACGTCGCCCTGGACTTCGTCGTTGATCAAGATCATGATGATGTCGGCTTCTTTGGCCGCATCTTCCACAGACTTGACAATCAGACCGGCTTCTTCCGCCTTGCTCCAGGACTTGGAGCCGGAGCGCAGCCCGACCCGAACATCCAGCCCACTATCCTGCAGATTGAGCGAGTGGGCATGGCCCTGAGAGCCGTAGCCGATCACGGCGAGCTTTTTGCCTTTGAGCAGGCTCAAATCGGCGTCGTTGTCATAGTAAACCTTCGCTGGCATGGTCTTGTGTTTCTCCTTGGAGTTCTCTCGAAAATTCGTCTCTGTCAAAACCGTGTTAGTTCGGCGCATCCATCCAATCGGGCACGACCGGCAGAAGAATAACGTTCAGGTTATCCATCTTTTTCAGGTCGCGCTCAATCTTCTCTACCCGCGCATTGTAGTCTGCCGCCTGAATATCGTCGAGGCTTGGACGCACCACGACATACCACCACTGACCCTCTTTGTGAGTCACACGCGGCACCACTTCCAGTGCATATTTCGACGGCTGATGCACGGCCAGACGCTTCTGTACCAGGCTGATTATTTCTGTGCCAGTCATTTCCGGCGTCGTCATGTTCATAGTCTTTCCTTCATCTGCGAACTGAGATAATAGCAAATAAAAATTTAATCACCCGGCAGTGAAGGGAGAAGGAGCACTTTCAAATGCTCTTTTTCTTCCAATTCATCTTCTGTCTGTGACATAATGGCACTATAATCGAGGGAACGGACATCGTCGCGGTCAGGCTGTACGACGATATACCACCAATTTCCATCCTGTCGAACACCCTCACGCGAGACATTGAGACGATAATCAAGAGGCTGGTGTGGCTGGAGATAGCTTTCGATCAAATCCAGCACTTTACTTTTCTCCATGAAAAACTCCTAAATACCGAAAAACTTTTTCTGTCGCCCGGTATGTCTCTTTAGCACTTTGCTTATCTACGCGAAGCAGTGAGTAATCTGCACCAATGCGGTCGCGATAAACATTCCTGACATAATTTCGCATATGCGTTTATCTTTCAGCACTGAAGTGTGTAAGATACCGCTCCATCAAATTAGGCAGCTGCGAATGGCCGGGATTTGCGCGATTGTCCCGGAAGTCAATTTTCGCATTTCGGCGGAGCAGCTCATCAGTGACTACAGAAAACACAGCATAATAAAATCGGCTGACGGCGCTCCTGTACCGCCCACTTTCGTATAGCTCAACAGCCGCCCGAAAATTATCCTGTCCGATCTCTTGCCACGTCGGCATCATCTCCTTCTTGATCCACCGCCCCTGGCCGATCTCGCGGGGCAAACCAGCTTGCCCCCACCCCAATCACCACTCCTAATACGACAAACAGGCACAGGTTCGTCAGCAGGTTCTTCACCGTATCCAAACCTAGTTTATCCGTAATCGCGTTGTAGCCATTCCAGAGCGCGAAATTGCCCGCGCCGACCAGAACGCCGATGAGCAGGCCGCGCCCGGCTCGCTTAGCCAAAAAGCCCCAGAGCAGGCCGATCAGCGGCGCGATGCCCAGCACGCCGAGCATAAGGAGATAGGCCTGATGTGCATCGATCAGCTCTTTCACTGAGTATTAAATACCCCGTGTCCCGCGTGCCATCGCAATCCGCCCGGTGCGGACCAGCTCCCGGATGCCATAAGCTTCCAGCAGCTTTTCAAAGGCGTCGATTTTGTCGTTGCCACCAGTCAGCTCAATAACGAATGTCTTGTCGGACATGTCGATGACGCGGCCCCGGAAGACCTCTACCAATTGCAGGAGCGCCGTGCGATTTTCGATCAGCGCATTGACTTTGATCAGGGCCAGCTCCCGGGCGACCATCGGGATGTTCAGGTAATCCTGCACCTTGCTGACATCAATCAGCTTGTGCAGCTGCTTGGTAATCTGCTCGACTTCCTGCTCGTCTCCATTGACGACAAGCGTCATGCGCGAGACTTCCGGGTTCTCCGTAATCGAGACCGCAAGAGACTCGATGTTGTATCCCCGGCGGGAGAAGAGACCCGCCACGCGCGAAAGCACGCCGGGCTTGTTGTCCACGAGGACGGTAATTGTATGCTGCTGCTGCACTGCGTCGTTGCTCCTTAAAAACCCAAGATCTCAATTAATTCCTTTTCCATCTCAGCAAAATCGGGTGCGGACATAATGCCCAAAATGCGATGCACGTCTATTTGATCAACCGTGACGATGATTCCACGAACCGCCGATGGCAGCAAAAACCCCGCCGCGCTCCAATCATTAAGAAGGATATCACCTGGGCGATGCAGGGCGGATAGGGTACTGGTAATAGCCGCACCAATGAGTTTAATGCCAGACTGATTACAAACTGCCGTACTTGAGAATCACGATTGGTCGCGCCTTGCTGCCAAGACCGCCACTGAAGACAACATCTGCAAGAACAACATCTCTACGTTCGTAGGTGAGTTTCATAGTGTGTCATAAATGGCATCTTTATCATCATCCCAGAGCTCCTGCAGATTGCGGCTCGAAGCCCCTTTCCAATCTGCGAAGACCGCCCTTTCCGCTTAATCCACGTCTCGCAGAAACTAGATGATGACTTCTTCCTGGACGTATCCTTCAACCGGCTGGACAGGTCGAGCCACTCCGTCGTCAAAGCGGCCCTTAACGGATAACATGGTTAGCTCCTTCGGCAAGTTCGCTTTCGCGCACTGGCGTAACGTACAAAGATGCGATACAGCTATGCTCTGGACGGCCTCCTCGTTGTCAACACTGAGCAAGGTCGAGGACGCGTCCACCCCGACCAGAATCCAGGCGGTCGACAGACCAGTTCCTGTTACGAGTTCCAGAAAAGCACCGCAGGTGTTCACAGCAGCGAGCCGGCTTGAAGATTGGAGGCCATCGAAAACCCGCTGTCAGCCGCGGCTTGTATCAGTGTCGCGGTGACAGCGGGCCGACCAGAGCGTGCGGATCACTCAGTGACTTAGCCCGCTGTCACCGTCTCACGCTCTGTCTTTTCTTCCTCTTTGGCTGGCCGCGCTTCACCATCCGGCATGTAAGCTTCGCTCTCCATGTAGCTGTCGAGCGGAGTCATGTTCGGAGGACGCTGCACGACCATGTCCCGGATCGTGCCGCCCGATTTGATCATCGGGTAGACGTTCTCTTCTTTGGCGATTCGGAAGTCCAGCACTGTCGGACGATCCGTAATCGCCATCGCTTCCGCCAGGGCCGCTTCGACCCCACTCGGTGACGAGCAGCGAATCGCATGCGCGCCATATGCTTCGGCCAGTTTGACGAAATCCGGGGACGCTTCCAGGTCGACGTTGGAATAATGCGACTCCCAGAACAGTTCCTGCCACTGACGGACCATACCCAGATACTGGTTGTTCAAAATACAGATTTTGATCGGCAGCTTGTAGATCGTCGCCACCATCAGCTCCTGAATACACATCTGGATCGAACCGTCGCCGGAGACGCAGAAGACCGGCTTGTCGGGTGCGCCGAACTGCGCACCGATGGCCGCCGGCAGGCCGAAGCCCATCGTACCGAGGCCGCCGGATGTGATAAACTGGCGAGGGCGCAGGCACTTGTAGAACTGCGCGGCCCACATCTGGTGCTGGCCGACGTCGGTCACCACAATCGCTTCATGGTTCGTAATTGCGCCGATCTGCTCGATCACCTGCTGGCCGTGCAGAATTCCGTCCATGGGGTAATGCAGCGGGAAATCGGACTTCCACTGCGCCACGCGGGCATTCCATTCCGGGTGAAAGGCTGGCTCGACCAGCTTCAGCAGCTCGATCATAACGGCTTTGACATCGCCGACAATCGGTACGTCCGCGGGCAGGACTTTGCCGATCTCCGCCGGGTCAACATCGATGTGGATGATTTTCGCCGTCGGAACCCACTCATCCACTTTTCCAGTTACGCGGTCATCAAAGCGTGCTCCCACCGCAATCAGCAGGTCACACTCGCTGATCGCATAGTTTGCGTATGCCGTCCCGTGCATGCCCAGCATACCCAGCGACAGCGGATGTGTCTCCGGGAACGCCCCCAGACCCTTGAGCGTCGTGGTCACAGGCGTATTCGTCCGCTCGGCCAGATCTTTGATCTCGCCATAAGCCCCGGAATAGATCGCACCGCCGCCGACATAGAGCACAGGCCGCTTGGCCTCGGCAATCAGCTCTGCCGCACGCTGAATCTGGCGCGAATGGCCTTTGGTGGTCGGCTTAAATGTCGGGATGTTCACTTCCTCGACCGGCGTGTACTCGAACTCGGCGCGGGAAATGTCCACCGGGATATCGATCAGCACCGGGCCGGGACGACCCGAACGGGCAATATGGAACGCTTCGGCGATGATCTCCGGCAGCTTGGTGACATCTTTCACCAGCCAGTTGTGCTTGGTGATCGGCATGGTGATACCGGTGATATCGGCTTCCTGGAACGCGTCCGTCCCAATCGCCGAAGTCTTGACCTGACCGGTGATGGCCACGAGCGGAACCGAGTCCATCATGGCGTCCGCAATCGGAGTCACCAGATTGGTCGCACCAGGACCGGATGTTGCGAGGCAGACGCCGACTTTGCCGGTCGCCAGCGCATAGCCTTCCGCCATATGCCCCGCACCCTGCTCATGCCGGACAAGAATATGCTGGATGTCCGGGAACTGGTAAATCATATCGTAGATCGGAATGACCGCCCCGCCGGGATATCCGAAGATCGTGTCCACGCCTTCGCGCTTCAGGCATTCTAGCAATGCGCGACTGCCGGTGATTTTCATAACAACAATTCTTTCTAATCGATAACTCTCAAGCGAGATGGGGATGGGACTGAGACACAAAAAGCCTCTCGTCCACACAGATTGCCACACAGGCAAGGGACGAGAGGCTCTTTTAAAAGCATCACGCGGTACCACCCTTGTTCGAGAGGAGACTTCGCCATCGAAGTGACATCTCGCACTTGGAGCGCAATTACGGGCGCGAACCGGACTGCCTTACTTTCGACTTCGAGAAGTTCGAGTTGGGACCGCCTGCTCGGAGGGGAGGTTCAAACGAGGCTACGCTGCCGTCTTGCACCAGCCGACGGCTCTCTAAAAACGTGCACCTTGTGACAATTCCTCGTCAACGCAGTTCAAAAATCAATACAATACTTTATGCAGTT
>JANXMY010000044.1 GCA_025354405.1 Armatimonadota bacterium | reverse complement strand
AAGCTATAACATCAATGCTGACACCGCTGCCGGAGAGCTGGCCGTCGCCCTCGGCGCGTCCCGCCTGGTTGTGATGACCGATGTCGAAGGGATTTACCAGGACTTCGCCGACAAAGACAGCCTCATCCGCGAAATGTCCGCCAGCGATGCCCGCCAGCTGATCACGGACGGTCATGTCGACAAAGGCATGATTCCGAAAGTGGATGCCTGCATCACTGCCGTACGCGGCGGAGTTGCCCAGACCACGATCATCGATGGCCGCCTGCCCCATGCGCTCTTAATCGAGCTGTTCACGCATGAGGGGATCGGGACGATGATTAAATAGCCAAATTTCGTAGGGGCGCTGCTTGCTGCGCCCTCCATATATCCTGCGCCCTCCATATATCCTGGGCCTTTCCTATGTTCTGGGCCCTCCATATATCCTGCGCCTTTCCTATGTCCTGGGCCAGCTGAGACATTGCCTGGGAGGCACAAAGGGCGCAGCAAGCAGCGCCCCTACTAAGAAAAAAATTACTATGTCTACTGCAACTTACACACTCGATACGGTCACCGGCCAGATCGGGCCAGTGGTCAGTGATGCCGAGATCAAGCATCTCGACCGCACTTATTTACTTCAGGTCTACACACGACTGCCGATCACCCTGGTGCGCGGGTCCGGGACGAAAGTCTGGGATGCCGACGGCAAAGAGTATTTAGATTTTCTGGCGGGGATCGCCGTCAACACGCTCGGCCACTGCCACCCCAAATTGGTGTCGGCGATCCAGGACCAGGCCGCGACCCTGATGCATACGTCTGGCTTCTACTTCACGGCCCCGGTCGCGAAGCTGGCCGAAAAGCTGACAAAACTGGCCGGGATGGACCGAGTCTTCTTCGGCAACAGCGGCGCAGAAGCTAACGAGTGCGCGATTAAGATCGCCCGTAAATACGCCAAGTCGCATGGCGGCCCCAGCAAATTTGGGATCGTCGCCGCCCAGAAGTCGTTCCACGGACGCACGATGGCGACTGTCACCGCCACCGGTCAGCCGAAGTACTCTGAGCCGTTCGCTCCGGTCGTGCAGGGCTTTACTCATGTGCCGTTTAACGACATCGCGGCCCTGGAAGCCGCCGTCACGGGCGACACCTGTGCCGTCCTGCTGGAACCCATTCAGGGCGAAGGCGGTATCTACCCGGCCCATAAGCCTTACCTTGAAGCGGCCCGCGCCCTCTGCGACAAACACGGCGCCCTGCTGATCTTCGACGAAGTTCAGACCGGCATCGGGCGCACCGGCAAATGGTTCGCCTATGAGCATTACGGCGTCGTCCCGGACATTCTCACCTCCGCCAAAGGTCTGGGCGGCGGCTTTCCCATCGGGGCCTGCCTCGCACGCGGTGAAGCGGCGGAGACCCTCGTTCCCGGCGACCATGGCAGCACCTACGGCGGCAATCCGCTCGCCTGCGTCTCCGCCATGGCCGTGCTGGAAACGATCGAAGAGGAGCATCTACTGGCAAACTCCCACGCCATGGGAGCGTACTTCGTCCATCGCCTGAACGAGAAACCCTTCCGCGATAAGCTCTCCGACATCCGCGCCCTCGGCCTGATGATCGGAATCGAGCTGAAGCAGCCCGACGCCAAACGTGTCCTCCTCGCCGCCATGGAGAACGGCCTGCTGATGAGTGCCATCGGAGACCACACCCTGCGGATCGTCCCGCCGCTGAACGTCACGCAGGCGGAGATAGACCAGGCGCTGGCAATATTGGTGGGGATTGTGTAGGAAATCACGAGAGGCAAATCTATTGGAAATGGCACCAAATGGAATGCAGAAGCACCCAGATTGGAAATCCCTTGCGAGATAAGGCGTCCTGCGGAGGCTGAATATTATTTCCCGACGTCCGGAGGACGCTTTACCTAGCGAGTGGTTTTCAACCACTCGAAACGCCTTGGCCCGAAACGCCTTGGCCCGAAACGCCTTGGCCCGAAACGCCTTGGCCCGAAACGCCTTGGCCCGAAACGCCTTGGCCCGAAACGCCTTAATTCGAAATATCTGTGTCTGCATAACTCCTTAATATCGACAGTTCACGCCGAAAGGACCCACCAATCATGTGGCAGAGATTTACCGAACGTGCTCGCAAAACTGTGTTCTTCGCTCAGGAAGAAGCAGGGAAGCTGAACGAACACTATGTTTCCGTAGAGCACCTTCTACTCGGCCTGATCCGCGAGGGAGACACCGTGGCTGCGCGTGTTCTGGACCGGCTTGGGGTCAGTCGGGGCCGTATTCGGGTAGAGATCGAGCGGCAGGTGGCACGCGGCGACGGGCGTATCGGCCAGGACATGCAGCTGACACCCCGGGCAAAGCGGGTGATCGATTTAGCCTATGACGAAGCCCGGCAGCTCGGCAACAATTATATCGGCACGGAGCATCTCCTTCTAGGCTTGCTGCGAGAGGCGGAAGGGCTGGCGGGGCGAACGCTCATCAAACTGGGGGTAGGATTGGAACGAACACGAATGGAAGTCAAACAGCTGCAGGAATCGGGCAAAGGGCAGACAGAAGAAAATATGCCCTCGCAGGGGCAGCCGGCCTCAGAAGCAACGTTGGCGCCGGAACCGAAGCTGGCGGCATTTGCCGAAGCGGTCACCCAGTTCGTTCAGAGCTACTCGGGTCAGACCCTTGCCGCGGCATCGTACTACGAGCAGTCCGTCACCGCCAAAACGTACCCGCCTGCAGAAAAAAGTTCTTCCCAGCGCATGGCCCCCACGCCGGAAGGCCGGTCGGACCTCTCAGGAATTCTCAGCGAAACACGCCTGCGCGGACGGGACATTCTGGGCATTGAAGAGCTAACCCAGGAAGAAATCCTGCTGATTTTGGACGTTGCCGCCCGGCTGAAATCCCACAAGTTCGACGACACGCAAACGCAGTTCGCCAAGGGCCAATCGCTCGCCATGCTCTTTGAAAAGCCGTCCCTGCGCACCCGCGTTACATTCGAAGCGGGCATGACCCAGCTGGGCGGCCATGCCATTTATCTGGAAGGGCGGCTGGGCCTTCGCGAAACCGTCCCGGATGTCGCCAAGAATCTGGACCGCTGGATCGACGGCATCATGGCCCGAACATTCGACCATCAGACCGTGCGGGAACTGGCCGACAATGCGGATATCCCTGTCATCAACGGCCTATCCGACCGCGAACATCCCTGCCAGGCCTTTGCCGATTTCCAGACGCTGGCGGAGCGCAAAGGCAGCCTTTCCGGCCTGACCCTGGCCTACATCGGTGACGGCAACAATGTCGCCCATTCCCTGATGCTGCTGGCCGCGAAAGTCGGGACCCATTTCCGGCTGGCCTGCCCGGAAGGCTATGAGCCGGACAAAGAGCTTTGGGCGACCGCGCTCCGCTTTGCCGACGCCTCCGGGGCTATCCTGACCCTGACCCACGATCCCATCGCCGGTGTCCGGGATGCCGACGCCGTCTACACCGATGTCTGGGCCTCGATGGGCCAGGAAGAGGAGACCGCTGAGCGGGCCATCATATTCGCTCCCTTCCAGGTTAACGCCGCCCTGATGGCCCGCGCCAAACCCGAGGCCCTGGTCATGCACTGCCTCCCGGCCCATCGGGGCGAGGAGATCACCGCCGAGGTTTTGGACGGCCCGCAGTCCGTGGTCTTCGATCAGGCAGAAAATCGCCTCCACGCACAAAAAGCGGTGCTGGCACTGGTGCTGTAAGGGAATGGGGAGATTGACACGGGGAGATTGACACGAGGCTGAACCCCCGTGCTTCAAGAGTTGTCCCCGGATTGGAAATCCGGGTCTTTAGTAAAGCGATTGTCTACTGCGTAGACATAAGATTGGCTGCCGTCATCCTGTTCTTTGTCCGCCCTGCGGACACTCGCGCTTTTAGAGACCCGGATTTCCAATCCGGGTTCCTAACCGCATACATGTCGATTCTATTCACACAAACTGCGGCATTGACCACATATGGACGGGTATCATCAATCGAGACATGGAATGTCGATCGAAGTATCAATGGAGTGAAAAATGTCACACAATTACGCACGCCTATTCTATCATTTCGTCTGGGCAACCTGGGAGCGCACACCGCTGCTGACTGGAGAGGTAGAAGCGAAGGCCTATGCCGTCATACGGTCGCAAAGTGCGGCGATGAACATTAAGGTGCTTGCTATCGGAGGCATCGCAGACCATGTCCATGTTCTGGTGAGCATGCCTGCGGTACGGGACTTACCTCTGTTCATCAAGTCAGTCAAGGGGGTGTCCTCGCGAACACTCAACCAAATTTACGGCAAACCTACATGGAACTTCAAATGGCAGGGGCGGTACGGGGCTATCACGGTCAGCCCGTCTCACATGGGCAAGCTGACACGTTATATTTTGAACCAGAAACAGCATCATGCCGATGGGACGCTCTGGCCTTCCTGCGAGCAAATCGAAGACGATTGACACCTTTGATCGGCTTTGTTGCATAAATACTTGGCTCTCTCTAAAGCCCAGGCTGAAACTTGGAGGGCGCAGCAAGCAGCGCCCCTACGGTGCGCCATTTATGCAACAAAGCCCCTTTGATCACAAATCTTATGTCCGCCCGGCGGACAATCGCACTATTAAAGACCCGGATTTCCAATCCGGGTTGATCGCCTATTGCGGACCATAATCACTATGCTCACTAACAAACACGCGCATTGACAAACACGCGCATTGACAAACACGCGCATTGACAAACACGCGCATTGACAAACACGCGCATTGACAAACACGCGCATTGACAAACACGCGCACTAACAAACACGCGCACTGACAAACACGCG
>JANXMY010000036.1 GCA_025354405.1 Armatimonadota bacterium | reverse complement strand
ACGAGTAAACTCAACACATCTCTTCCCGCTCACCCTCCCGTTTCGGGAGGGTCGCAGCTTGCTGCGGGGAGGGTTCCTAAACATACACTCAATCTCTCTTTCGGGTACAATCATTGTATGGATCAGCAATTCTCCGTCCATGCACTCGCCTCCGGCTCCTCCGGCAATTCCACGCTTGTTCGGGCGGGCCAGGTCGCTTTTCTCATCGATGCCGGCCTGCCGATGCGCAAGCTGTCGGCAGCACTCGCAAAGCAGGGGCTAACCCCCGCAGACCTCAGTGGAGTTGTGATCTCGCATGAGCATTCTGACCATGTGCAGAGTGCCCACGCGCTGTCCAAGCGCCATAATGTGCCTCTGGTTGCGAGTGAAAGGACGCTGTCGGCGTTTTATCGGCGCAAGACGCAGACCCCGCACCATATTCTGGCGGTCGGTGACCGCTGGACGGTTGGGGATCTGGAGATTGAGACGTTTGCCATTCCCCATGATGCCGTAGATCCGGTAGGGGTGAATATCGTTCATGTTCCGTCTGGCCAGAAGGTCAGTCACTTGACCGATGTCGGGCATGTCACGGAGACAATTCGACGGGCGATTCGCGGGGCTCATTTGCTGGTGCTGGAAGCAAACCACGATGTCCACCGCCTGCAAGGTGGCGGCTATCCTGGCTATCTCAAAGCGCGGATTCTGAGCGATATGGGACATCTCTCGAACGAAGCTGCGGGGCATTTGCTGTGCGAACACGCGCTGGAGCACGGCCCGCACACGGTCTGGCTGGCACATCTTTCGAAAGAGAACAACACGCCGAAGCTTGCCCTGGGCTATGCCCGTGCGACCGTGGCGGTGGAGACTAACTGTCCGGTTGTGTTTGACGTAGCCAAACGCGATTTACCTTCAGCCTTCTGGACTCCAGGGCAAAGTGCCCTGCAGCTTCCGTTGTTTTAACTCTCTTTGACGTGCTTTGCCATATCAAATGACGCAGGAAAGCAGGCAGGCTTTGGCGTAATTTCTTCTGCGGCAAGTATTATAATACACAGGAGAACAGATATGACACTGGAAGACCTGGAACGTGAAATCATCAAAGTGACGCAGCAGGGCGGTCTGGCACGCGTCCCCGAGACGACGATGCTGGAAGCGATGGAGTGCGATGAGGAGGAGCAGCAAAACGAAATGGCTCTCTGGCTCCCTGAGTTTTGCCGAGAGCACTTGCTGACGCTTGGCCAGGATAAAGATATGTTCGGGCAAGTCGAGCATTTGTTTCATCATGTATAACCTATAAACCTCTCAGAACTGGCAGGAAAACAGCCTCAGAACGGTGAAGTTAAGCATAACGCCATTCTGAGGTATCTACTCTTGTCACCAATCACATCGGAAACCATTCACTGGGGTATTCTTGGCCCTGGAACAATCGCCAAGCAATTCGCGACTGGCCTGCAGGCAGTCAGCGGGGCAAAGCTGCTCTCGGTCGGCTCGCGCTCGCAGGAAAAAGCGGATGCGTTCGCCGACCAATATGACGCACCAAAGCGGCACGCAAGTTATGAAGCATTGGCTTCTGACCCTGACGTGGATGTCATCTACATTGCGACTCCCCATCCCAGCCACAAAGCGGCCGCGCTGCTGTGCATCGAGCATGGCAAAGCGGTGATCTGCGAGAAGCCGTTCACCATCAATGCCAAAGAGGCTGAAGAGGTCATCACGGCGGCCCGTGCCAAAGGCGTCTTCGTGATGGAAGCCATGTGGTCACGTTTCTTCCCGGCAATGGCACATGTCCGCAAGCTGATCGCGGACGGGGCAATTGGCGACGTTCGCCTGCTGCAGGCAGACTTTGGCTTTCGAACGGATGTTAATCCGGCAAGTCGACTCTTTAACCCGGCCCTTGGTGGTGGCAGTCTGCTGGATGTCGGTGTCTATCCTATCTCACTGGCATCGATGCTTTTCGGAACGGCTTCTCGAGTGACGGGAATGGCAAATCTGGGCGAGACCGGGATTGACGAGCAGGCGGCAATCGTGCTTGGCTATCCTGGCGGTCAGATGGCGTCCCTCACCACCGGTATCCGTATCAATACCCCGCATGAAGCTTTTATTTTAGGCAGTGAAGGGCATATCAAGCTCCACAGCCCCTGGTGGAAACCCGCTACTATGACGGTCAATTCCGGCGGGAAATCCGAAGAGGTCACAGTTCCTTACGTGAGTGTCGGCATGAACTATGAGGCCGAAGAGGTCAATCGATGCCTGCGTGCCGGGAAAACTGAGAGCGCAATCATTCCGCTGGACGAAACTCTGGCGATCATGAAGACAATGGATACACTGCGCAGTCAATGGGGCTTGAAGTACCCAATGGAATAGAGGCTGCCAATCAACCACTTTTTCGCCGTGACCGAAACCACTGAGCTCGAGGAGACATTGCAGCGTGGCAGAGATACAGAATACTTTTGCGCCGACAGCCGATTTCATAGCACAAGCCAATATCAACGATGCGGATATCTACGAAGAGGCCGCGGCCGATCCGCAAGGCTGGTGGGCAAAGCAGGCCGAGACGCTGCTTGATTGGACCAAACCCTGGGACACGATTTGCGAGTGGAACCCGCCCCATGCCAAATGGTTTGTCGGTGGGCAGCTCAATGTTGCCGCGAACTGCCTGGATCGGCATCTGACCGGGGCACGGCGCAACAAAGCCGCTCTGATTTTCGAGGGGGAACCGGGCGACACCCGTGTCCTGACCTACTGGGATCTGCACCGTGAGGTCTGTAAGCTCTCGAACGTGCTTCTTGGTCTGGGGATCGTCAAAGGCGAGCGGGTGACAATTTACTTGCCGACCGCTCCCGAGGCCGTGATCTCCATGCTGGCCTGCGCCCGGATCGGCGCGGTCCACACGGTGGTCTTCGGCGGCTTCTCCGCAGACTCGCTGCGCGAGCGAATCAGCGACAGCCAGTCCAGGCTGCTGATCACTGCGGACGGCGGCTGGCGCCGGGGCAACAAGGTGACGCTGAAAGATACCGCCGATGCTGCGCTGGAAGGCGAGACGACCATTGAAAAAGTGATTGTCGTTAACCGCACCGATGATGCCAAGCACGTTCACATGAAGCAGGGCCGGGACTTCTGGTGGCACCGGCTGATGGAAGAGGCAGACATCAAGCACGAGGCACTCCCGATGGAGGCTGAGGACCCGCTGTATATTCTGTATACCTCCGGCTCGACGGGCAAGCCTAAGGGGATCTTGCACACGTCCGGCGGCTATCTGACTGGGGTTGCTGCGACGACGAAATATATCTTTGATATCAAAGATACTGATGTCTACTGGTGTACTGCTGACGTTGGCTGGGTCACGGGGCACTCCTATGTGGTGTATGGACCGCTGGCGAACGGCGCGACGGTCTTTCTGTACGAAGGGGCTCCCGACTTTCCGCAGCGTGACCGGTTCTGGTCATTGATCGAAAAATACGGTATCACGATCATGTATACTGCCCCAACTGCGATCCGGGCGTTTATGAAATGGGGTACAGAGTGGCCCGCAAAGCACGACCTCTCCACGCTGCGTCTCCTCGGGTCGGTGGGTGAACCGATCAATCCAGAAGCATGGCTCTGGTACAACACGCATATTGGCGGCGGAAAATGCCCGATCGTCGATACCTGGTGGCAGACGGAGACCGGGGCGATCATGATTACCCCTCTGCCAGGAATCTCCGCGACCAAGCCCGCGAGTGCCTCCCAGCCCTTCCCCGGGATTGCCGCAGAAGTCGTAGATGAAGCGGGCAACCCCCTGCCGCGTGGTACGGACCAGACCGGTATTCTCGTACTGACGCAGCCCTGGCCGTCCATGCTGAGAACGCTCTGGCGCGATGATGAGCGTTACCAAAACGTTTACTGGAGTAAGTTTGCTGACAAGGGATATTATTTCCCTGGTGATGGAGCCCGGCGCGACGAAGAAGGGGACTACTGGCTTCTGGGCCGCGTTGACGACATCATGCTGGTGGCGGGGCACAATATCAGCACGATGGAAGTGGAGTCCGCTCTGGTCGACCATCACGCAGTGGCTGAAGCCGCCGTGATTGGGCGTACACATGAAATCAAGGGGCAGGCTATCGCGGCATTCGTCACCCTTAAAGATGGGGTCGCCCATACGTCGGAGCTGGCCGGTCAGCTCAAAGATCATGTCGCGAAAAAGATCGGGGCAATCTCTCGCCCAGACGATATTCTGTTCTCCGCTGAGCTGCCCAAAACTCGCAGCGGCAAAATCATGCGCCGCCTCCTCCGGGATATTGCCGAGGGCCGGGCACTTGGCGATACGTCGACCCTCGCCGACCCTTCGGTAGTGGCCGGGCTGAAAGAGAAGTACTCCGAGGAAAGCTAAGTTAGCTCGATGCCCAAACCGTCATACTCGCCGGGCCGAATGGGGCAGGGAAGTCAACACTTGCGGCTCGATTTGTGCTTCTAGGAGCTTTATTCCTGAATGCCGATGACATTGCCCGCGGCTTGGAGCTGCTGCCAAGCCAGCGAGCCGAACTTGCGGCAGGGCGGCTTTTGCTGGAACGACTAGACAAAGCAGTTAAATCGCAAAGTAGTTTTGCGATTGAGACGAATCTCGCAAATCGTACATTGGCCGTGCGTATTCCAGAATGGCAGAAAGCTGGCTATCGCGTCACACCAATCTTCGTTTGGCTGCCCAGTGTCAACCTCGCCGTTCAGCGTGTCGCAGCCCGGGTACGGTGCGGTGGCCATGATATACCGGAAGCGACTATTCGCCGCCGGTACCGGGTAGGTTTGCGCTCGTTTTTTGATGTGTATCTACCACTTGTTGATAGCTGGCGTCGGTATGACAAATCCGATCTGTCGGGAGCCACGCTTGCAGCACAGGGTCATGTCCGGCAGCAGGAGATATGGAGCCAAATCCGCAGAGATGTGCGTGATGAAAACGATTCGCAAGAATGGAAACACCGAAACTCTTGAGGCCGTATTCAGCGATGATGCCCGTATCGATGCCCTTGCGAAAGAAGCCGTGCGTGATGCCCTGCGCGAACACAAGCACAAAGGGCAGTCAGTGGTAATCTGGCAGGATGGCAAAGTGGTGACGCTGGCCCCAGAGGATATTCCGGTGGAGCTAGGCGAGAACGGGGAGTAATCGGACGGCATCTGAGATAGCCGACTGCGTAGGGTATGATAGGCTAAAGAGAGCGGGGGTGCAAAAATGTCACTTGGGCTGGATTTGTCGATGGAGATCAAGTCCTAAGTGCGTGAGGCAGCACGCCCGTAATTCCGATTGTGTGGAAAGACCTTTACGAATACTGCCTCTGTCCTTCTGACTTCTCTTTCCCCCGGCGCACTAGTGAAATCTATAGCGGTTTCAAGGGACTTGAAATCAACCGGCTTGTTTTTTACGGAAGTGGACATTTCGACAAGACACAATACCTCTGTATGAAACAGAACATAAAACTATGCTACGAGGGAAGTTAAGTTGTTCGTTAAGATATAAATGACAAGTGGTGCGAGCGAGTCCGTATTTGCTTGCAGTCAGTAATATCTACTAAATTTCCAAGTATCGCTAAGAATAGCCCCAGCAGGAGAACACAATGAAAATTCACGAATATCAAGCGAAGCAGTTGTTGAAGCAATATGGCGTCGTCGTCCCAGCCGGACAGGTCGCATCGAACCCGGATGAAGTGCGCGAGGTCGCGAAGACACTCGGCAAGCGGGTTGTGATCAAGGGGCAGGTGCATAGCGGCGGCCGGGGCAAGGCCGGGGCGGTCAAGCTGGCGGACGATGCCAATGCGGCGGAGGCGATTGGGAAGGATCTGCTGGGCAAGACACTGTTCTTCGCACAGGCAGGAGTGGATATCAAAATCAACCGACTGCTGGTCGAAGAAGCAGTGGATATTGACAAAGAGATCTACCTTGCGATAACACAGGACCGGGTACGTCAGCGGGACGTACTGATCCTTTCGATGCAGGGCGGCATGGATATTGAAGAAGTAGCGCACAACAATCCGGCGGACATTGCAAAGCTCTTCATCGATCCGCTGCTTGGCCTGCAGGACTTTGCCTGTCGTCAGGTGCTGTTTGATGCGGGAATGGATAAGCCGCTCATCGGCAAGATGGTTCCCGTTTTGAAGGCTCTCTACGCGGCCTATCTCGGAACGGACGCGACGCTGGCGGAGATCAACCCGCTGGTGGTCACAAAATCCGGTGAGATTATCGCGGGCGATGCCAAGTGGGATATCGACGAAAATGCCCTCTTCCGGCATCCAGAGTTCACGGCGTTTAAAGACGAGTCGGAGACTGACCCGCTGGAAGCGGAAGCACATCGGCGCGGAATTCAGTATGTGCGCCTTGAAGGCGGCGATATTGGGATTATTGGCAACGGAGCGGGCCTGGTCATGACGACCATGGACGAAGTTAAGCGGGCCGGCGGCCAGCCGGCGGACTTCCTGGACATCGGCGGCGGGGCGAAGGCTGAAGCCGTGACGAACAGCCTGGAGATCATTCTGATGGACCCGAACGTCAAGGGCGTCGTGTTTAACATCTTCGGCGGCATCACACGCGGCGATGAAGTGGCGAAGGGGATTATTGAAGGCGTTAAAACGCTGAACGTCAAAGTCCCGATCGTCATCCGTCTGGCGGGGACCCGTGCGGCCGAAGGTGCGGAGCTGCTGAAGACGACAAACCTTATCCCTGCGGAAACGATGCAGGAAGCGGCGGAAAAGATCGTTGAGCTGGCATACGCCAAGTAGGGAAACCAGAGAAGGGTGCTTTGGAGTGACGATCGATACCGACTACCTGACAGACTTCCTGGTGGGTTTGCTGAACACGCCCAGTCCGACGGGGGACACGGAGTGCGGAATTGCTTATGTCGAGCGCGCGCTGCACCAGCTGGGCCTCGAAACGCGGCGGACGGTTAAAGGGGCTTTGGTCGCAACGCTGGTTGGGATGTCTGAGGCGGAGCCTCGGGCGGTAACGGCGCATGTCGACACGCTGGGGGCTATGGTCAAGGAGATCAAGCCAAATGGCCGGTTAGTGCTGACGCAGATCGGCGGCTATGCGTGGAATGTTATCGAAGGTGAGGGCGTCACGATAGCAACGGAAGGGAAGGGGAGCTGCCGCGGCTCGGTACAGCTCGTCAAAGCTTCTTCGCACGTCCATAGTTCGGCGGTTGGAGAGACAAAACGCAGCGCGGCAACCCTCGAAGTGCGCATCGATGCACGCACCAGCAGCGCAGGTGAGACCACAAAACTCGGCATTTCCGTTGGCGACTTCGTCTATCTCGACCCGCGTGTTGAAGTGACGAATGGTTTTATTCGGAGCCGACACCTCGATGACAAAGCGGCGGTCGCGTGTCTGTTGGCGGCGGTCAAAGCAGTCCTCGACAGCGGGGAGACAGCGGCGCAGCGTACGACCCTCTTTTTCAGCAACTATGAAGAAGTGGGGCACGGGGCGGCGGGGGGATTTCCCTCGGATATTGTGGAGCTGCTGACGGTGGATATGGCGGCGATCGGGGAGGGGCAGGCATCGGACGAGTTCCACTGCTCACTTTGCGTCAAAGACAGCGGGGGGCCGTATCACCGCGACTTCAATCGCAAGCTTCGGCTGCTTGCGGCGGAGAATGGTGTTGAGCTTCGGCCCGATATTTATCCTTTCTACGGCTCCGATGGCGAGGCCTTGTGGAATGCTGGTGCAGATATCCGTGTGGCTTTGATCGGCCCAGGAGTAGATGCATCGCATGGGTATGAGCGTACGCACACGGAAGCTCTGGTAGACACCGCGAAAGTTATTGGGTACTATCTCGTAGCGCAGTAAAGATATTTCGAAGTTACTTACAGGGAGAACATGATGGCTGATTTATTTGAGTACAAGATTTTTGTCAGTGATGCCGACGATGAGACAGACGAAGAGACGCTAAACACGCATGGGTCCGAAGGCTGGGAGCTTGTCAATGCGGTTGCCGATGTCCGTGCGAATGATGAGGCTGAAGAAGGCGAAGAAGACGAGAACGTTCCTGTCACCGTGTTTTATTTCAAGCGTCGCAAAGCCTGAGAGTAAGTCAGAGAAACGTGCTCGAAACTCGCGCATTCCTCTCTCTGCTGCTTGTTTCTCGTGATGACGTTCGGGGAAGTGCCTCAGTCCGCCGCCAAATTTCAGTTCGAATTAATTGGGAGCCTGATTTTTACAATATGAGTATATTAGTTGACAAAAACACCAAAGTGATCGTCCAGGGTATCACTGGCCGTGAGGGTGAGTTTCACGCGGCCCAGATGATTGCTTATGGCACGAAGGTCGTTGCCGGCGTGACGCCGGGCAAGGGTGGTATGACCGTGCAGGGCGTCCCGGTCTTCGATACCGTGCGCCAGGCTAAAGATGCCACTGGGGCAGATGCCACCTGTATCTTTGTCCCGGCACGCGGGGCGGCGGATGGTATTTTGGAAGCGGTAGATGCTGGAATCAACTTCATCGTTTGCATCACGGAAGGCATTCCGATCGAAGATGAGATCCGCGCGGTCAACGTAGTCAAGTTCTCCAATTCTCGGCTGCTTGGGCCGAACTGCCCCGGCATCCTCACAGTCAACGGCTGCAAGATCGGGATCATCCCGGCTAATATATTTATCCCCGGGCCGGTTGGCATTGTGTCTCGATCAGGCACGCTGACCTACGAATCCGTGGACGCACTGACCCGTGCCGGGCTGGGACAGACCACCTGTGTGGGCGTCGGTGGCGATCCCATGCCGGGAACGCGCTTTATCGACGTCTTGCCACTCTTCGAAGCTGACCCTGAGACGAAAGTCATCGTTATGTGCGGCGAAGTCGGTGGATCCGATGAGGAAATCGCAGCGGAGTACATTAAGACGATGACAAAGCCGGTCATCGGCTTTATCGCTGGTCTGACCGCTCCTCCCGGAAAGCGTATGGGCCATGCCGGTGCAATCATTTCCGGCACTTCGGGCAGCCCACAGGCGAAAGTGGATGCACTCCGAGCCGCAGGTGTTTTGGTCGCAGAGACAACGGCCGATATTCCGGGGCTGGTCAAACAGGCGCTGGAGAAGCTGTAGAAAATGATTGCCGCCCCACGTGCTGTCATTGAATCCGAACAAGAAGCGGCCCTCAATCTCTGGGACAAGGTTTTCGAGGATACGTCCAGCGGCTATTTCTCGCGCTACTTTGACTCAGATGAACAGTACCAACTTGGAGACCTAATAGGTATTTGGGACGGGGCGACGCTGGCGAGCACCGTTCTGTTGTGCCGTCGCCGCCTGGTCTGGAACGGCGTAACACTTCTGTGCGGGGCGATCGCGAACGTTGCGACGGATCCCGGCTATCGCCGCCGGGGTTTTTCCAGTTTGCTGCTTCGAGAGATAATTCTGAAGATGGAGCGGGAAGAGTTTGACTTTTCGCTGCTTGCAACAGGGACACACGCCCATTATGCCAATTTAGGCTGGGAACAAATTCTCCGCCCTCAGGTGACGATTAACCTTCACGCAGACACCCCGCTTCGGACCGCAGGGAACTGGCAGCCGGTCCATTCGATCAGTGGTTTGATTTCTCTCTACGAACAATCGCCTCGACCGCTGCAACTTATCCGCTCGCCGCGTTACTTTGTTGAGTGGGCCAGTTGGGTCTGGCGCTCTCATGCGGCAGAGATTCACTCAACGGACAGTGGATATGTCGTCGCGGAGTTTCCGGGAGATCACGAAGAACCCGTACTCCTGCTGGAATGGCGGGCAGCAGATGCCGCCTCCGAGCATTTACTCTTGCAGGCTGTCATTGCTGAGGCTTCAAGGCGTCTGTATGCTTCGGTCTACCTCTCTGCGATACCACAGTTTATCGATAAATCTGCTTCTGAAGATTTTGGCATTCTCCGTGAGGAAACAGAAGCCGCAGGCATGATCCGCCGCATTTCACTGCTTCCTGGGGATTTCGCACAAGTTGGTGAAGCTTACAGAAACGGGTCGGCGGCCTGGTGGGAAAGTGACGGCTTCTAAATCGGCGATTTCTGCCGCATTGCTTCGACAAATGCACTGATGGCAGCACGCTGTATCTGCTTCGATTTCACGAGCAGGCCGGTCGGTCTTTTGAAAGCTTCTTTCGATTGCAGTTGACGTACTACCAGCATCCCCTCACGATCTTCCTGACGCACAGTGTCGGCTGGCAAAATACTCACCCCGCTGCCAATTTCCACCAGATTTTTAATGGTTTCGATATTGTCGAAAGTCGCGATAATTTTCACCCGGCTATTTGCTGCCCTTAAGTGCTCGTCAACAAGCCGCCGCGTAGGGATATGCTCTGCAAACGCGATAAACGGTTCGGTATCGAGCTGCTTAAGAGAAAGCTCCGCGTGAACGGCTAACGGATGCTCAGGGGCCATGATTACCACCATTGGCTCTTCCGCGAAGGGCACAATTTCCAGGCCGCGCCTTGGGCTGGGGCAGGCGACGATACCCACATCGACCACCCCGGAGGCGACATTTTCATAGACCTTCTCCGTTTGCTCATATTCCAGGTGAATATTGATGCGTGGGTGTTCAGCGAGAAAAGGCTTCAGTCGTGGCGACAGGGCATGAAGACCAACAGAATAAACTGTTGCGACACGGACGGTACCGGCAATTTCGTCCGAGAGCTGCCGCATTTGAGAGTCTAACAGCGAGGCATTTTGCAGCAGGGGTTTTGCCCCCCTGTAAAGCGTATCTCCGGCGGCGGTAGGAGTAACCTTCCCGCGCCCTTGACCGCGCTCCAGTAAGCTTTCGCCAAATTCTTGTTCTAAAGTGCGGATGCGCTGGCTCACAGCAGACTGGGAAACAAAGTTTTTCTCCGCAGTACGCGAGAAGCTTCCGGTTTCAACCAGGTCGGTAAACATTTGCAAGCTATCGAGATTAAGATGTGTCATAAGTTATTCTTATGATACCATGCAAAACAATTCATTTTACATTGTCAGGTGAGATGGGTATAATTAGTGGTAGAGCATTTGGAAAGGGCATTGTCATGGCAGTCGCATCACCGGAGAACAAAGAAACCACGCGGGCTAAGGGACGCTTGCACGATCCATACCTGTGGCATAGATTGCATTCGGCATCAGGTATCTTCCCCATTGGATTTTTTCTCATTCAGCACTTGATTGCAAACTCCTATGCTCTCCGCGGAGCAGGAGCCTACAACACGGTGATCAGGGTCTATGGTGGTCTGCCCTTTGTTGCAGTGCTGGAAGTAGTTCTCATTTACATTCCTATCTTGTATCATTCGATCTACGGCATCTGGATCACGGCGTATGGTCAGTCGAATTTGACCCGCTACAGCTATGGCCGGAACTGGATGTATTTTATGCAGCGTGCCAGCGGCATCATTGCATTTTTCTACATCGGCTATCATATTTGGAATACCAGTCTGCAGAAATATTTTTTGCTTTGGCAGGGCAATCCAAATCCGGAGCAGGCGATCAGCTACCATGCGATGGCGCTGCAGATGGCGGACCCACTGCATTTCTGGATACAGGTCGTCGGCATCGTTGCCGTTGTGTTTCACTTCACCAACGGTTTTTGGAACTTCTGTATCCGGTGGGGCCTGACGATCTCGGCCCGCTCCCAGCGATTGAACCAATATGGCTGCTGGGGCTTGTTTTTCATCTTTGCCGGTATGGGCATCTGGAGCATCGTACATCTGCGTGCGGACGGAATGCGTGCAGAATTGACTCAGACCTCATCGGCAGCAGGAATGGTACGTTAAAAGAGTTATTTAACAGCTTTCCAAGAGTTGGCAGTGAAGTTAAAGCGGCGTGTAAGAACTAGAAAGAGCAAGACTATGGTTACGGTAGCAAGCAATACAAAACCGAAGGTAATTGTTGTCGGTGGCGGCCTGGCCGGACTGATGACGACAATACAGATCGCCGAGGCAGGTGTGCCCGTGGATTTGTTTTCATTCGTTCCTGTAAAACGCAGCCACTCGGTCTGTGCCCAGGGGGGGATCAACGGCGCGGTGAACACGAAAGGCGAAGGCGATTCGCCCTATGAGCATCTTGACGACACGATCTATGGTGGGGACTTCCTGGCAAATCAGTCGCCGGTCAAGCATATGTGCGACCATGCGCCCGGCATCATCAACCTTCTGGACCGTATGGGTGTCATGTTCAACCGAACTGGCGAAGGCCTTCTGGACTTCCGGCGCTTTGGTGGGACCCAGTATCATCGGACCGCCTATGCCGGGGCAACAACCGGCCAGCAGCTGCTGTATGCGCTGGATGAGCAGACCCGGCGGCACGAAGTCGAGGGGAAAGTCGTAAAGCATGAGTTTTGGGAATTCCTAGGCATAGTCAAAGATGATGATGGTGCCTGCAAGGGAATTATCGCTCAGGACCTGCGGACAATGATGATACAGGAGTTCCGGGCCGACGCCGTGGTTTTGGCGACTGGCGGGCCGGGGATTATCTATAACCGCTCGACAAACTCGGTAATGAACACGGGTACGGCTGCTTCTGCGGTGTACCAGCAGGGGGCTAAGTATGCAAATGGTGAGTTTATCCAGGTGCATCCAACAGCCATCCCTGGTATGGACAAACTGCGGCTAATGTCAGAATCCGCTCGCGGCGAAGGTGGGCGAGTTTGGGTACCTCGGACGCCGGGCGACAAGCGACGCGGCGAGGCTATCCCCGAGGCGGAGCGATTTTACTTCCTGGAAGAAAAGTATCCAGCCTATGGCAATCTGGTACCACGCGATATTGCGACGCGTGAGATCTTTGCGATGTGTGTGGATGAGAAGATGGGCGTGTTCGGCGAGAACCAAGTCTATCTTGACCTGACCCATCTTGATAAGAAGCAGATTGATATTAAGCTTGGCGGAATCCTGGAGATTTATGAGAAGTTTATCGGCGAGGACCCGCGCACGACACCAATGCGTATCTTCCCCGCGGTGCATTACTCCATGGGCGGCCTCTGGGTAGATTTCGTCAAAGATAACACATCAGGCGGCTTGGTGGTCGGCGACCCACGCAACCAGATGACCAACATCATGGGCCTCTATGCAGTAGGTGAGTGTGAGTACCAGTACCACGGTGCGAACCGTCTGGGGGCTAACTCGCTGCTCTCCTGCCTGACAGCGGGGCAGATGACCGGGCCGGGTGTTGCAACATATGTCAAGCACTTGCCTAAGAGCGTCGATGATCTGCCGGCGTCGCTGTTTGAGCGCGAGAAGAAAGTGCGCCAGGTGCAGTATGAGAAATTGGCGGCTTCGGTTGGTACGGAGAACCCCTACAAGCTGCATGAAGAGCTGGGGGACGTGATGACGGCGAATGTGACGGTCGTTCGCTATAACGACCGCCTGAAGGCTACCGACGCCAAGATCCAGGAACTGCAGGAGCGGGTCGAGCGGGTTTCGATCGCCGACAATTCAAGCTGGACAAATCAGTTAATCCCGTTCACGCGTCAGCTGAAAAACATGCTGCACTTATCGCGTGCGGTGACGCTAGGCGCACTGGCCCGCGACGAATCACGCGGGGCACATTACAAGCCGGACTTTCCAAAGCGTGACGATGCCCGCTTCTTGAAATCCACGATTGCAGAGTGGACCTCGGATGGTCCGAAGCTTTCGTATGAAGATGTGGATACGTCACTCATCAAGCCGCGCCTTCGCAATTATGCCGCGGAAAAGAACGAATCGGAAACAGCAGCGCCCGAAGCTGAGTCAGTTAAGGAGAAGCTGGTCGTCTCAACAAACACAAGCCATGGGACAAATGGTGCGAATGGAAAAGAGTCGTTCGGGACAGGCCTCACGGGGGCAACTCGGCAGGAAATGCAGATTGCTGCGGGAGCTGATGCGAATGGCAGCGGCGACCAGCTTTCGACTCGCCCGCCTGAAGCACGGCGCGATTCTCCGTACTCACTCGGCGCGAAAGAAGAGATTAGGATTGCCGATGACAACTGGCTAACCGGAGCAAATGATGCCGCCGATGCCGATCCGGCAAAAGCCTCAAATCCGGTTTCGGTCGAAGGAGAGAAACTTGTCAGCACGCGTTAGCGTCGTTACTAGTATCACTGCCGGACTGCTGCTAGCTGCGCTGCCTCTCTTCGCAAAGACGGCACCAAAGAAGACCATTGAAGAGACCGTGACGATCGAGAATTCCGGGTCGACGAACACCGCAGGCTACAAAATTGTGGTGTCGTCGCGCGGGAGTGCATTGTATGTCGAATCCGGTGCGAAGCCTCGAGCACAGGCTCTTTCTCTAAACGCCACTGCAAAGCTGTTTGCCGATGTAGTGGCGGCCATGCCGCTCGCGTCTCTTCCAGTCCGGCATGGGATGCGCAGCGCCTCATTCGGCACGGATACTTATGTGATTTATCGGGGACAGAGATCCCCCGACTTAACTCTGCCTTCCGGCCCTCTCGCGAGGGCTCTGCATGACGATATTTTAGCGATAGAGAATGCTCTCCACGCAGGCAATCACTTGCGCCGTCCGTTTAACCGCCCGGCACAGCCTTAGAAAGAGATAGAAATGTCTGATCAGAAGACGATTGTTTTGAAAATAAAGCGGCGAGCCGACCAAGAGTCGCCCGCTTACTGGGAAGAATTCGAGATCCCGTACCGGCCCGCGATGAACGTCATTTCCTGCCTGATGGAAATTCGAAAAAATCCGGTCACGCGCGACGGCAAAGCGACCAGTGCCCCCGTCTGGGAAATGAACTGCCTGGAGAACGTCTGTGGCTCCTGTACGATGCTGATGAACGGCAAAGTCGGCCAGTCCTGTGCGACACTCGTGGACAACCTGACCCAGCCGATCTCCCTGGAGCCGATGAGCAAGTTTCCGACCATCAAAGACCTCGCGGTTGATCGGTCCCGGATGTTTGCGAACCTCAAGAAGATTCGGGCCTGGATTCCGATCGACGGTACCTACGACCTCGGCCCCGGACCACGAATCGCAGAGCGGGACCGGCAGGAAGCGTATGAGTTTGCCCGGTGTATGACCTGCGGCTCCTGTCTCGAGGCTTGCCCACAGGTAAGCGAGCATTCGAACTTTATCGGGCCGGCGGCAATCGGTCAGGTACGTCTCTTCAACAGCCACCCGACTGGTGCAATGACCAAAGAGGAGCGCCTGGAAGCGATCTCCGGGGCAGACGGCGTCACAAGCTGTGGCAATGCCCAGAACTGTGTTAAGGCCTGTCCGAAGCAGATCCCATTAACGGAAGCCATCGCTGAAATGAACCGGGATGTGACACTCTACAAGTTTAAGCAGTTCTTTCGAGGCAAGTAAATTTTATTTTGGGTACAATGGTGGGCGAAGGCAAAAGCCTTCGCCCTTTTGATTGAGGAGACATATTATGGCACTGCCGATTTCTTTTGACTACGGGTATCTTGCCCCGGACGTAGACTTTGATGAAGTGAAATCTTATCAGGACAATGTTGACCTGGCACACAAAAAAGTAACCATGGGCGGGGGACTCGGGTCGGAGTATCTCGGCTGGGTCGACCCGGGCAAGATCGTTAGCCCCGAGGAAGTGCTGAAGATCAAAGACCTGGCGAAGCGGATCCAAGATGATTCCGACGTGCTGGTTTCCATCGGCATCGGCGGCTCCTATCTGGGTGCGCGGGCAGTGATCGAAGCTGTTGCCATGCCGGGGCAGGGGCCAGAAGTCATTTTCGCGGGGAAGTCACTCTCGGTTCATGAGCACTATGGCATGCTCCAGCGGCTGCATGGGAAACGGTTCTCAATCGACGCCATCTCAAAATCCGGCACGACTTCGGAGCCTGCCATCGCGTTTCGTCTGTTCCGGGATGCACTGGAGAAATCGGTGGGCAAGGAAGAATCTCGGAAGCGGATAGTCGCGACGACAGATGCCAGCAAAGGCGCACTGCGCAAGCTGGCGACCGACGAAGGCTACGCCACGCTCAATATCGCCGATGATATCGGTGGCCGCTACTCCGTACTGTCCCCGGTCGGGCTGCTTCCCATCGCCGTGGCAGGAGTAGATATCGATGCGCTGCTGGCCGGAGCACGCGATACGGCGGCCGCCTGTGCGAATCCGGACATCTCCAAAAACCCGGCGTACTTTTATGCCGCCGCCCGCAACTTTCTCTACCTCAAAGGCTACACTATCGAGATCTTTGCGACGTTTGAGCCGCGCCTACATTACGTCGCTGAGTGGTGGAAGCAGCTTTTTGGGGAGAGCGAAGGGAAAAGTCATATCTCCTTCTTCCCCGCATCTGTGGAACTGACGACCGACCTGCATTCGATGGGCCAGTGGATACAGCAGGGGCGGCGGACGATCACCGAAACATTCGTGATCGTGGATGGCGGAGAGCCGAATCTCTTGATTCCTGCGGCAGACAACAATCTGGACGAGCTGGATTATCTGGTTGGAACATCGATGGCCGATGTTAACAAAGCTGCCTACCATGCTACTGCTCTGGCACACCGGGACGGCGGTGTTCCCAACTCGACCGTGCACATGACGACGCGCGACGCTTACTCCATGGGTGCATTGCTGTACTTCTTCGAGCGTGCCTGCGGCGTGTCAGGCTATTTGATGGGGATCAATCCCTTCGATCAGCCGGGGGTCGAGGCATACAAGTCAAATATGTTTGCCCTCCTTGGTAAGCCGAAGTTTGAGAAGGAGACGGCGGCAGTCAATGCACGGCTGGAAGCATTGCCAAAGAATACAACCGTGGAATTTTAGGACTTCTTTGCTCGTGGGTGTGCTTTCGCATAGACTTCCTGCAAACGTTCCGTCGTAACATGCGTGTACATCTGGGTCGTGGCAACGCTTGCATGGCCCAGAAGCTCTTGAATCAGCCTCAGATCCGCTCCATTCGATAACAGGTGGGTCGCAAAAGTATGGCGAAGGACATGGGGGGTGATCTTCAGGTGGGACGAGGCGGCGGCGCAATATTTGTCGAAAACTTTTCGGACACCCCGGTCGGAAAGCCGCCCGCCATAGCGGTTGACAAATAGTGCCCCGTGGTCCTGTGCCACCTGCAGCATCAGCTCGGAACGGCCTTTACGAATGTAACGCTGCAATGCGAAAAGTGCCTGCCGGCCGAGCAGCGTCACGCGCTCCTTATCCCCTTTGCCGATGACCTTGATAATCCCCTCATCAAAATCAATGTCGGACACAGCGAGCGTTACCAGCTCACCCGCACGCATTCCCGTGGCATAGAGTGTTTCCAGCAGAGCGCGGTCTCGCAATCCCAGGGCCTTCTCCGGGTCCGGCGCGGCCAGCAGGGCTTCGATCTCGTCGGAGCGCAGGAACTTCGGCAGGCGCCGCTCCTGTTTCACACTGCGCAGACCAGCTGCCGGTGAGGCGCTTAGAATTGACTGACGGGTGAGGTAAGCGAAGAAAGAGCGCAGGGAGGCAGTCTTGCGAGCTCGGGATGCGCGGGACAGCCCAAAAGACTCCAAAGCGCTGAGATAGAGACGGAGGAGGGCAGGTGTCACCGCATGAATATCGGTGACACCCGAAGTCTCAGCAAAATCACTGAATTGTCGCAGGTCTTCGGCATAGCCTTTGATTGTGTTCGGTGACGCACCCTGAACAGTTTCCAGGGACTTCAAGAAGGCATCACCGCAGGCTTCAATCAAAGGGGCAGGACGGCTTCGAGTGCCGCCAAGCCGCGCTCGGCGAGCAGACCATTTTTCTCTTTTTTGTCTTTGATGCGGTCGGGCAGGGGCGGGACGATACCCCAGTTTGCATTCATAGGCTGGAAGTCTTTGCCGTCATAGTGCGCAACATAGTTCGCTAAAGCACCGAGCATCGTGGTTTCGGGAAGAGACCTCAGCGGCTGCCCCAGCAGGTGCTTCGCGGCATTTCGACCTGCGAGGATACCTGTTGCCGCCGATTCGACGTAACCTTCGACACCTGTAATCTGCCCAGCAAAGAAAACGTTAGGGTAGGCCCGCATCTGCAGCGTATCTGCCAGCACCTGCGGCGACTGAATATAGGTATTTCGGTGGATCACCCCGTATCGAACGAAGTCAGCATTCTCGAGGCCGGGAATCATCCGAAAGACGCGCTTTTGGTCGCCCCATTTCATACGTGTCTGGAAACCAACCATCGAGTACAGGGTTGCAGCCCGGTTTTCCTGCCGCAGCTGCAGGCAGGCCCACGGGCGATGCCCGGTACGTGGGTCGATCAGGCCCATGGGTTTCATCGGGCCAAACGAGAGGGTCTTCGGGCCGCGTGCAGCCATGACTTCGATTGGCAGGCAGCCCTCAAAGTAGGGGACTTTAGCTTCATGTTCCTGAAGAGGCGCCAGCTCTGCACTCAGCAGCGCTTCATAGAATGCTTCATACTCTGCTTTGTTAAATGGGCAGTTCAGGTACGCCGCTTCACCTTTTTCATAGCGTGAAGCTAAAAAAGCAATATCGCGGTCAATAGTTGAAGCATCGATGGTCGGGGCGACGGCATCGTAGAAGAAGAGCTGCGTTTGCCCGGTAAGCCGTCCGACATCAATGGCCAAGGCGTCGGAGGTTAGTGGCCCGGTGGCGATGATATGGACGGAGTTTTCGTCGATTGTTGTAACTTCGGCCCGGTCCAGCGTGATATTCGGATGGCCTTCCAGCTTATTCGTGATATAAGCAGCGAAAAGACTGCGGTCGACAGCCAGAGCTTCCCCGGCGGGGACACTGGAGATGTCTCCAGCAGCGACGATCAGCGAGTCCAGTCGCCGCATCTCTTCTTTCAGGAGACCGGCACCATTCGTCAAAAGGTTCGATTTGAGTGAGTTTGAGCAGACTAATTCTGCATATTGGTCGGTCTGATGGACGGGGGTCGGTTTAACTCCCCGCATTTCGATCAGGCGCACTTTCGCACCGGCATTTGCGGCCTGCCATGCGGCTTCGCTGCCTGCGAGGCCGCCGCCGATAATCGTAATTTCGTCAGTCATGGGATTTACAGCTCGTATTCATCGACAGGAGAAAAATAGATCACGGTACAGACATCTGATTCGGTGACGTCACGTACGTAAATGCGTGAGAGCAGGGTCATCACTTCCTCTTTAGTCCGCAGCTCCGGGCTTTCCCGCTGGACATCGCGTGGAGACAAGTCCCCGCAGGGCTTGACTTCGACGGCATCCAGAATAGCGCTGAACATCTTCTTGCGCCGGGCAAAACGCTGCCCGACCGTCACCCAGACGATCTGCCCGGATTGGTACTTGTCGCTTTTGTCCCCGAGGCGAATAGTCGCCGACTTCCGGCCCTTTTTCAGGGCATCACCATACAAATCGTGGTAAAAATTCAGTGCCAGCATGAACTCGTGTCGCTCCCTCAGGTAATTAAACTGCCACCAGTTCCTTTGAACTTACTTCTGTTGTCTCTTGATTTCCTTCAGCCTCGGCGCTTTTAGGCGGAGCCGCTTCCTTGTAATCACATTCGGCATTGTGGCACTTAATTCCGGAGACTCGTCCGCCCCGGAACGTATTTTCCACCAGAATACTCTCACATTTTGGGCAGCTTCGGCCAACAGGCTTGCCCCAGGCGACAAAGTCGCATTTTGGATAATTGCCACAGCCGAAGAAGGTCGCGCCCTTTTTGCTGCGCTTCTGCACTACTTCCCCGCCACATTTTGGGCAGGGAACATCCACCTTAACGGCTGAAATTTGCTTGGTCGTCTTGCACTCCGGGTAATCCGTGCAGGCAATAAACTTTCCGAATCGACCGGCTCGAGCCTGCATGGGCTTGCCGCATTTCGGACATTCTCCCTCAGCTTCCTCGGCTTCTGGCCGCACAATCGTCTTGCATTTCGGGTAGTCCGAGCAGGAGACAAACTCGCCGTAGCGGCTGGAGCGGATGACCATTGGTTTGCCGCAGGTCGGGCAGTCCTGTCCGGCCTCGCGTGGAGGCACTTTCAGGCTTTCCATCTCCGTGCCGGCTTTTTTGACGCTCTCAGCAAAAGGATCATACCAGCGGCGCATCATCTGCACCCAATCTTCTTTGCCCTCCGCGACACCGTCCAGCTGTGATTCCATCCCCGCAGTGAAAGCAATATCCATGATGCTGGGGAAGTGCTTGACCAGCAGATCGTTGACAGTCAGCCCCAGTGCCGTCGGGCGGAACTTCTTTTCCGCCAGCTCGACGTACTGCCGGTCCTGAATAGTTGCGATAATCGAAGCATAGGTACTCGGGCGGCCGATCCCTTTTTCTTCAAGCGCCTTCACCAGAGTCGCTTCTGTAAAGCGCGGCGGCGGCTCGGTGAAATGCTGTTTTGGGGTGAGTGCCAGCAGCTTCAAAATCTGAGCATCGGTGAGCGGTGGCAGAGGCTGCTTATCTTCATCCTCGACTTTGCTGACGTCATCTTTGCCTTCGGTGTAGACGCGCAGGAAACCATCAAACTTCATAGTTGAGCCGGTGGCCCGGAAGGTGTAGTTCACCGCCGCTATATCCACGGTCACGACATCAAAGACCGCCGGAGCCATCTGCGAGGCCACGAAGCGCTGCCAGATCAGCTTGTACAGGCGCTCTTGGTCGCGGTTCAGCAGCTGCGATACGCGCTCCGGCAGGCGATTTACGTCAGTAGGCCGAATTGCTTCATGAGCATCCTGCGCTGCGCCGCCCTTTTTGTACTGCTTGCCGGCATTTGCTGTATACTTTGTTCCGTAGGTCTCGGTGATCAGCTGACGGGCGGCGGCCTGGGCTTCATCGGCGATCCGGGTCGAGTCGGTACGCATATAAGTGATCAGGCCAACGTGGCCCTCGCCAGGTACATCCACTCCCTCGTAAAGCTGCTGGGCAACGCGCATGGTCGTCTTCGCGTTGAACCCAAGTTTACGGGATGCTTCCTGCTGCAAGGTGCTGGTGATAAATGGAGCGGACGGGTTACGCCTTTTCTCCGTCCGCTTAACGGATTTGACCGCGTAGGCGGCTCCTAGGAGGTCGGCAAGTATTTGATCGGAAGCGGCTTTATTGGAAACCTCCAATTTCTTCGCATCCCGCTGGATCAGAGCCGCATCGAACTTGTTTTTCACCAGGTCAGGCGTAAGCGAAGCTGTGACAGACCAGTACTCAACTGGCTTAAAGGCCAGGATTTCGCGCTCACGATCCGCGATCAGGCGCACAGCGACAGATTGAACGCGACCCGCGGACAGACGCGGCTGGACCTTTTTGGCCAATATTGGACTGATTTTATACCCAACGATCCGGTCCAGTTCGCGCCGGGCTTGCTGGGCATTGACACGGTCCATGTCGATCGTCCGGTAGTTCAGCAGGGCCGCCTGTACGGCAGTCTTGGTGATTTCATTGAACTGAATGCGGCGGGGATTAACGAGGCCCAGCGCTTCCTGTAAATGCCAGGAGATTGCTTCGCCCTCGCGGTCAGGGTCGGAGGCCAGATAGACTTCGCTGGCATTTTTAGCCGCTGCAATCAGCTTTGCCACGACGTCCTTGCGTTCCGGGATAATCACATAAGTCGGGGCAAAGTCGTTGGCGATGTCAATGGATAGCTTTTTCTCCGGCAGATCCCGAACATGCCCCATGCTTGCTTCGATTTGGTAGTCATTGCCTAAAAACCCTTTGAGTGTCTTGGTCTTGGCCGGTGACTCGACGATGATCAACTTCTTTGCCATAAATGCCTTAATCCTTGTAGTCTTCTTATTATAACACTCAAACGGCGTTTTTTGTTACCATATGGAAGAAACAAGGAGTGATGGCTACAAACTCAGCCCCGACATCTACGACAGCACCCGCACGAAGGCGTTGCCGGGAACACGGCGGGCCAATCCGCGCATCTCCAGGAGAGTCAGGATACCCATGACCTGCGGGACGGTGAGACCACTTTCATACTGCATGCCTTCGACGATGCGCGGCTGAAGGGTGAGAAGGTCCAGGACGCGCCGCTGTTCGGGTGGCAGTGGAGGGCCGGGGAGGGGAAGAGCCCCGATTGTACGCAGATCCGGGGAGCGGAGTGACAGCTCGCCCAGCTCGGTAAGAATATCGTCGACGCTTTCGACCAGCTTGGCACCATCTTGAATTAGCTTGTGGCAGCCGGTATTATGGCCGAACCCGATGGGGCCAGGGACTGCGAAAACGTCCCGACCCTGCTCTCCCGCCACCCTCGCTGTAATGAGAGAGCCGCTGTTGACCGGGCTCTCTATCACCAATACCCCGAGAGAGGTTCCGGAGATCAGACGGTTTCGGGCGGGGAAACGCCAGGGTTCTGGCAGCGTCCCCATCGGGAATTCGGAGAGAACCGCCCCACTGCCACAGGCGATATCGTCGAACAGGCCGCGATTATCTCGCGGATAGTCGTGGTCGACGCCGCAGCCGAGATAGGCGAGTGTACGCCCACCGGCTTCCAGTGCACCTTTGTGGGCTTCCGTATCCACGCCACGGGCACCACCGGAGACAATGGTAAGTCCATGCCCAGCCAATTCCCGTGCAAACTGTTTTGCAATAGTCAGGCCGTAGTGGGTTGCCCCGCGAGAACCGACGATTGCGATACTGAACTTATCTTCCGGCACAAGCTCACCACGGACTAATAGAACAAGCGGCGCATCGGGAAGTGGACGCAAATTAGCCGGGTAATTCGGTGAATCGAACGTGACCAAGGTGGCCCCGCATTTCTCGATGGCGGCCCAGTAAGAGGAAAGGTCTAGGGACCGAAGGGAGAATATCTGTTCCAAACGCTTGCCGGTGAATTTGGGTAAACGCTCCAACCATTCGTCGGTCTTGGCTCTAAATAACGCCACCGGATCACCTTGAAAAGCGTCCAGAAGTGTATGCTTTCGGTGCGTTGCGAGTTCGAGAACGTTTAATCTGAGCCAGGCGTCTTGAGCGTCCTGGCCATCCATAGCCAACATATCTCACTCCTTGTTTGGAAAGTTTCTGATCCGACCCCGAGGATTAGAAAGGCGTAATCGGCGGTGGAGGCGGGGGAGCATTGGGATTGCGCCCACCGCCTCCCTGATAACGGTAGGCATTGGGATTAAACCTGCCGGGCTGGTCCGATGCCCCCGCGGAATGATCGTCGACCGTGAAGCTCCAGGATTGCAGGGTGCTGTTGCCACGCCAGTCAGCCGCTTTCACGGTAATTTCATGCCGTCCTTCTTTTAGCGGCGTCGCAGGCGTGGAGTAAATGGCGTTTTGTCCGGGGAGGTAGACTGCTTTTGCTGTGACCTGACCATCCAGAGACAGAACGACGCTGGCTGGATCGATCCCGGTTCCTGCATCTACCAAATACGTGCCGTATGTGAGGTTCTGGCTGGGAACGGAAGCACCCGATTCGGGGACACGCTGGGTCAGCTGCGGGCCGATATTGTCCGATCCATCCGCGCGAAAGGCACTGAGAGAGCCATCGTCGCTGACGACGTATAAGGTGCCACCGGCCAGGATCGGCGCGGCGAAGACATTGGCCGAGGCATACTTAGGCTGGCTATCGGTCGCCGATGCCTGCATCACATACTGCCAGAGAAGCTTGCCACTGCCGGCTTCGTAGCCCGACATAACTCCGCCCTGTGTTCCGATAACCAGTAAATTGCCGGCGAGAAGCGGCGGGGCGGTGGCGGCCCCGTTGAGTGAAATGTGCCAGCGGGAACGTCCCGTCAGCGTTAATGCATACAAGACATTCGTCTGTGTGATAGTATAAATTGAATCGCGGCTGACCGTGGGGGGCTGAAGCAGATTTGTCGGGAGGGTCAATTTCGAGCGCTGCGTTCGGTTGCTCGGATCCAGACCATAAATTGTATCGCCAGCCGTAACATACAGTGTAGAGCCGTCAAAGACCAAAGGAAGAGTGCTGGGGTCAGCATCGAAAGAGAGTGACCAGGCCTTCCGACCTGTTCGAGCACTGAGGCTGTAAACGTTGTTGTCGCCCGATGCGAAAACGACAAGTCCGCCGGTGATCGTCGGCGAGGTCGTGATTGCGCCATCGGTCTTCTCATCCCAAACTATGCCACCGGTATCGGCACTCAGGGCATAGCAGTGACTATTGCCGCTGCCGAAGTAGACGACTCCACCGCTCACAACCGGAGCGGAACGGATCGCGCCATCAAGCTTTACATTCCAAAGTTCGCGACCCGTCGCGCCGTCAAGCTTGTAAACTCCTCCATTATCGTCGGTAAGATACAGCGCACCGCCCGAGAGGGCAGGGGTAGTTGCAAAGAACGTAGAGGACTTCGCTCCCGAAGGATACTGCCACTTCACGGTACCATCGCTGCTTTTTACGGCGTACACAAAGCCGCCAGAAACAAAGTAAGCGGTCGAGTCTCCGTATACTGCCGAGGCTGGATTGTTCTTTGCCTGACTCGTTGTATGCCGCCACAGAAGGGAGAGAGGAGCCGCCAAATTTTCAGTTGAGACTCCCGTGTGGCCGATGTTAGACCGGTAAAACTCCACAGGAGTGGGGGGGGGCACTGTCTGGGCCAATGCGGCGCTCAAGGGAGCGGCCAGGAGTAGAGCAAGCGTGGTGCGTATGGTCACATTTTTTCCCTTCGTGTGTTCGTCTTTGAACCGTTTTGTTCCATTCTAATCAGCGTTTACGCTTTTCGTCATCGCGCCATTCCGGCTCCGAATCGGAGAGGCCGGAATTTCGCCAGAGCTTTTCCAGCTTGCGTCGATCCTGCCAGTCCCGAATTCGTCCGGAGATATCGAAGGGGCTGCGCTGGTTGGATGACCCATCGAGCGTCGTCTTAAACGATTGCCGACCCGTCGGTTTCGTGGACCGTGTGTCCATCCGCAGGTCCGGTCCGCGCGGGGCGCGGCGCGGAGCACTATACGAGCTGATATCGCCCCAGGAGCGGCCGAACTTCACGTAAAGAAAAGCCGCGAAAATCCCGCCGCAGGCAAATAGATTAAGTACAGGCCCCATCCCAGCCATGAAGTAACTTAGAAGTGCGATAATCCAGGCAACATGAATGGCTTTGACGGGGACAAAGTAAAAGTTCAGCGTCAGGTTAGGGTTCAGCATGCAAAAAGCGACAATCATACCACTGAGTGGCAGAGTAAAGCCAAACATTGGCGGAACGCCGTTGCCGAGCAGGAAATTTGGCATGGCGATTCGTCCCGCCAGGATGTATCCCAGCAGAAGTGAAATCGCGGTAATCGCCGTCAGGGAGAAGAAGAAAATCGCGTATCGCTGGCTTCCCCAGCCACGCTCTAAGCTTCCCCCAGCCAGCCAAAAGAAGAAGCCTCCAATCAGCAGGTTGAAAAAACCACCCGCAACGATTGGATACGTGAAAACCGTCCACGGTGCATGCAGAATATTGTACGGCGAAAATGCCACATAGGAAAGAATAAACCGATCAAGGCCCTGCGAAGTGAAGAACGATCCCAGAAACAGAGCCACGCTGCACGCAAGCAGTGTCATTGTGACCGGGATGCCGCCGCGGGTCATGAGATCCTTCAAATTATCGAGCGGTGTACTGGGCGTGTTGTAACGCATTTTATCTAACTTTCCAAGTGCAAATCTACAAAGGCCTGAAAGAAACCGCGCTGCCCTCAGTCACTTCCAATGGTTTATCCCCACAATTTTCGGTCCAGGGCACGGTATTGAATCGCTTCGGCGACATGGGCCAGCTGAATATCCCCTTGGCCGTCCAGATCGGCCACAGTTCGGGACAGTTTAAGAATACGGTCATAGGCCCGGGCAGAGAGGCCAAGCTGCGAGATCGCCGCCCGCAACAGATCCTTCACATCATCGGTGACCGCGCAAAAGTGCTTGATTTGCCTTGCCCCCATATGAGCATTGCAGTGCAAGGTGGTCCCCTCAAATCGGGCTTTCTGCACCGCACGGGCGGCAAGAACTCGGTCGCGTATCGAAACCGAAGGCTCGCCGGTGCCGCCACCGTGGATCATTTCATCCTGGCGCAGGCGCGGCACTTCAATATGGATATCGATCCGGTCCAGCAACGGGCCACTGATGCGCTGCAGATATTTGGCGATCATCGGCGGCGAGCAGGAGCATGTCTTGACCGTATCTCCATAATACCCGCAGGGACAGGGATTCATTGCCGCTACAAGCATAATACGTGCGGGATACGTCATAGTTCCCGCGATCCGGGCAATCGTGACATGGCCGTCTTCCAGCGGCTGCCGCAGAACTTCCAGGACATCACGCCTGAACTCGGGCAATTCATCCAGAAATAAAATTCCATTGTGCGAGAGCGAGACTTCCCCCGGGCGCGGCACGGTTCCGCCACCGGCAAGTGCCGCATTTGAGATCGAATGATGCGGAGCGCGGAAAGGCCGCTTCGTCACCAAAGCAGTCGTTCCCAGCAATCCCCCCACTGAGTAGATCTTTGTAACTTCCAGCGACTCATCAAGTGACAGCGGCGGCAGAATGGACGGCACTCGACGGGCCAGCATCGTCTTCCCGGAGCCGGGGGGCCCCACCAGAAGGATATTGTGCCCGCCCGCCGCCGACACTTCCAAAGCCCGCTTGACGTGCTCCTGGCCTTTGACCTCGCAGAAGTCCAGATCATCCGCCCCGACGACCTGCAGCAGCGCTTCCGGATCGGAAGTGAGCGGGGTATGGGCGTCGAAGTCACTCAGCAAAGCCACTACGTCGGCCAGCGTTTTCACTCCGTAAACATTGACATCGCCGACTATCGCCGCTTCAAGCGCATTGGCGGCAGGGACGACAAGGAAGGGCCGTTTGTCCGCGCGGGCCTTGATCGCCATGGGGAGAACCCCGGAAACAGGGCTAACAGCACCGTCGAGTGCCAGCTCCCCGACAAACATACCTCCGGCAATGGTTTCGCTTCGCACCTGCCCCGTTGCAGCAAGAATGCCGACCGCAATCGGCAGGTCAAAGGCCGGTCCCTGCTTCTTGATATCTGCCGGAGCGAGATTGATCGTGATCCGCCGCAGCGGGAAGTCCAGCCCCGTGTTCTTGATCGCGCTGCGAACCCGTTCCCGCGACTCCTGAACGGCGGCATCGGGCAGGCCCACAATCGTGAACATGGGTACGCTGGACGAAATGTCCACCTCGACCCGGACGACATACGCATCAATGCCGAGAATGGCACTGGAATCGACTTGTGCAAGCATGGTGTTCCTCCTGAACTCTCTAACTTCCGTGTGTTTTCGTATCGCTTGGCGTGTGTTAACGTCTTATTCGGGACGAGGAGGCGCTTTTCCTCCCAATGTTCCTATTTGTCTGACAATGATAGTATCAGCGAGGGAGTCGGAATTGTGTGATCGGCACGGGTCGCGATGATGCTGGTCCCGACAGCAAAGTACTCGATCACATGGCTGCCCCAGCCATGTGAGCTTTCCTTGATCGTCGCTCCAACGATTCCATCCGCTCCCAGCTGCTCGGCCTCTGCCTGCATTCGGGCCAAAGATAGCTCGCGGGCATCGTAAATCGCTTGCGTGTAAGTCGGCATCTCGACATTCTGTCCGATTTGGGAGAACCAGGCCTTGACGCCCTGATAGCCGACATGATAGACGCAGTTTCCCATGACGAACGAAATTGGCCGGTAGCCCGCCTTGGTCAAAGTCCAGAAGTCCTGCCCGCTGAGGTCTGACGTAAAAGGCCGGCCGTTCGGTGCCCGATGTGATTCGCCGTTTTGGGCTTTGATGGCAGTACCAATGGCGATAAACTCTGCCAGGTTCTCTCCCCATTCCTGCCGCCCGACTTCCAGTCGAACGCCTACGATACCGTCCGCCCCAAGACTGTCCGCCTCTTCTTCCATACGGGTCATGGCCAGCTCACGGGCATGGTACATGGCCTGTGTCAATGTTTCCAGCTCCATGCTCTGATTCATAGCCGGTTTTTGCCAGCCGATATGGTAGATGCTGGAGCCGACTACCAGGCCAAGCGGGTCGAACCCGGCTTCCTTGACTAGCAGAAATTCATTGACCGAAAGGTCACTGGTAAAGAGGCCCTTCTGGTTTGCCCCCGGCTTCATAGCCGCCAGGCGGTTACGAGCATGTATCGGCAGGCCTTCCTGTGAGCCGGGTGTGTAGGGGCTTGGCATAACAAGTGTTCTCCTTAATCCGAGAGTGAAAGGGCGTAATCAATGGTCATCGTGTCCGAACCCGCAGCGACAATCGCAGTGCCCATTGCGGTGAACTCGACGACCAAATCGCGCCGGGGGATTTGGTTGACCTCAACTTCGCGGGTCTGGATCGACTTCTCAATGATGACACCGACGATGCCCTCCGCAGAGACGCGGGACGCTTCGTTGTTCATCTGGGTCATGGCGAGGTGGCGGGTAGTGTAGATGGCCTGGGTGTAGTCGGTTAACTCCATATTCTGCAGAGAACCGCCGCCGAAAACGCCGCCCTGCGTCACCCACTGGTTGGCAGAAGTAGCGACATGGTAATAGGTGCAGGTGCCGAAAGCAAATCCCACCGGGAAAAAGCCGCCGCGGCGCAGAGCGTAAAATTCCTGCCCGGAGAGAGCGCAGACGAAGGGGTGTTCTGGAACCGGCATCTCCGGCAAAGCGACGGCCGTGCCACGCGCCGAGAACTCGATCAGGTTTTCACCCCAGGCATACGCTTGACGCTCCAGGCGGACACCGATCACTCCATGCGCCCCCAAAAGCCGCGCTTCCTGCTGCAGGCGCGAAATTGCGAGCAGGCGGGCCTGATACTGCGCGTGGCTGAGAGCAGTCAGTTCCGTACTTCGGTACAATGGCGTAAACTGCCAGCCGACGTGATACACCGTGCTGCCCATCACCTGCCCCAGTGGGCGGACACCTTCTGTCATAGCCATAACCAATTCATTGACGCTCAAATTGCTGGTAAAGAACGTTCCGTTCTGCCGCAGAGCGTTCAGACGGCGCTCCGCTCCTGCTGGCAAACCGCCACAGGCGAGGCGATCCAGATCGGATTTAGCCCGAGCGTCGACGTCCGAGTTACGTTTATCGAAGAGAGACATGAGCTACTCCAAAAGACGGCGCAGAGCGAAGAAGGCTTTTTCATTTTGACGTGCACGATCCGCAATTTCCGTACTCAGCTCCGCCAGCCAGACTTCAGCGGGCATCGGCTCGGTCTTGAGCTTGATCCCACGCACCACTTTCACTCGGCAGGCAGCCAGCGGGCCATGGCTTAGATCTTCCAGAGTATATACGAAATCTCCGAGCGTGACTGACACCTTGCGCACCGGCTTTTCACGCTGGAAGAGGCCGCCTTTGCGTTCCACAGTGGTCTCGTCCGGCATTGCACCGGACAGCACAACCGCCAACAGGGGCAGAAAGCCGCGCGTGTCTTCGGCGTAGGCATGAGCTAATGCTCCAGCAACCCCGACATTCGTGAACTCTTCCCCGGTGAGTTGATTACTTGATGATTCATCGCTTTGAAATTGACTACTTGCCATGTCCAAACGCCCTTTCCCATCGTTCCCAAAAGTCGGGGAATGTTTTGGCGACGCAGCCAGGGTCGTTGACCGTTACGCCGGGGACACGCAGGCCGGCGACCGCAAAAGACATTGCCATGCGGTGATCGTCGTACGTATCAATCGCTCCTGTGGTATATACGCCATCCAGCGGCGGTGTGATGGTCCAATTGTCCCGGCCTTCATCCACACGCACCCCCAATTTCGACAGCTCTGTGGTGATCGCTTTCAGGCGGTCGGTTTCTTTCACGCGCAGGCTCGCAAGCCCCGTGAGGTGCGAAGGGCCCTCGGCAAAAGCTGCCACAACGGCCAGAGTTTGAGCCGTATCAGGGATCGCTTCCAGGTCGGCTTCGATCCCCTGGAGTCTGCCAGGACCTGTAATTGAGAGTCTCTCGCCCCGTGAGATGCTGCAGCCCATGCGCTCTAAAACATCGACGAAGAGAATATCCCCCTGGATCGAATGAGACCCGAGGTTTTCGAGCGTCACCAAGCCGCCAGTAACGGCAGCGGCGGCGAGGAAGTAAGAGGCATTCGAGGCGTCGGCCTCAACGACATACTCCCTCCCGAGATATCGCTGACCCGCCTTCACAGAGAGCCGCCGGTACTCATCGTTTTGCATCTCGACGCCGAAGGAACGCATGACGGACTGCGTAATGTCAATATAGGGCTTTGAGATCAGGTCGCCCACTATCTCGATCCGAACATCACGACCGGCGTAGGGGGCGACTTGCAGAAGGGCGGTTAGGAACTGACTGCTGACGTCCCCGCGCAGGCGACAGTCGCCACCCGGCAGGCCGCCGCCGCGCACACGCACCGGGGGGCAGCCGTGACCATTGACACTTTCAGCGACAACGCCGAGGGTTAGCAAAGCCCCCAGAAGGTCTCGAATCGGGCGCTCACGCATCCGCGCGACCCCGTCCAGCATAACATCCGTCCCTTCAGGGACAAAGCAGCACGCAGCGGTTAAAAAGCGCACGGTGGTTCCGGAGTTGCCAATAAAGAGGGTTTTGCCCGGTGCCTCAAACTTTCCGCCCGTGCCGCCCACCAAAAAATCTCCTTCAGAGGTTTCTTCAATGGAAACGCCCAGCTCCTTTAAAGCGCTGGTCATATAAAACGTATCGTCGGAGTGCAGGGGAGCGATCAAGCGACTCTCGCCCTCCGCCAGAGCAGCCAGCAGCAGGGCGCGGTTGGTGATGCTCTTCGAGCCGGGAAGTCGTACAGACGCATTCACAGGGCCGGAAACGGGATGGAGAAGAAGCTGTTTGGGATAAGTGAGTGCGGCCATGCTCGTATTCTAGCATAGCAGGGAGAGGTTGTCAATTCTGTGCCCACTCTGAGTCAGTCTCAGCAGTAAATGCATCCCGCAGGAGTGTAAAAGCCATTGGGCAATTGGGACGATGCACGATAGCAATAACGTCAAAGCGGCAGGGGACGTCGTCCAGATTGTGTTTGGCGATATACGCCAGTGCAAGCTTTGTGAGCTGCTTTCGTTTGCGCATATCCACTGCCTCCGCAGGGGAACCCTGCGCCCCGATTGCTGCACGGCGGGTTTTGACTTCGATAAAGACCAGATATTCGCCGTCCCAGGCGATCACATCGATTTCCCCGCGAGCCATGCCTTCTAGGGGACGGATATTCACGTCCACGACCCGGTAGCCCTGTGCTTCTAAAAACACCAGCGTCTCACGCTCACCCGATGCGCCGGTTGCTTTGCGCGTATCGGTCACGGGGTACGGCAGCTTGCCGCAACAGGTGCAAACGAGCGGCGGTGTATCGGGCAGGGACCAAACTCGCGCAGGGCGGCCATGTGGGTGGCCGCACCGTAACCTTTGTGGCCGGCGAAGCCATATTCGGGATAGAGGATTGCGTAATCACGCATCATCTGGTCCCGTGCAACTTTCGCGACAATCGAGGCCGCCGCGATGCTCACGCTCTGGGAGTCGCCACTGATGACGGACTTTTGGACTAGGCAGGGGAAGTCGGGCACGGGCAGTCCATCAATGAGAACATAATCAGGGGTGGGGGAGAGCTGTCGAAACGCCATCCGCATGGCCTCGCGTGTGGCTTGAAGTATGTTGATGCGGTCGATGGTTTCCGAGGGTACAATGCCGAGGCCGATGGCCACAGCTTCGGCGCGGATACGAATCTCGGCTCGTTCCCGCTGCTTCTCAGTCAGTTTTTTTGAGTCGTTGATGCCGGAGAGGTCAAAGCCCTCCGGCAATATAACGCACGCCGCCACGACCGGGCCCGCAAGGGGGCCGCGCCCGACCTCGTCCACCCCGGCGATCATCAAATATCCTGCCGCACGGGCCAGGCGCTCATGCTGCCAGAGATCGATTGAAGGATCGATCAACGGATCACGCCCATGCGCGTGGGCGGCCAGAAGACCAGCTGCGCCCGGCCGACGACGCGCCAGGATTCGAGGGGGCCCCAGACAGTGCTATCCCGGCTGTCATTTCGGTTATCACCCATCATAAAGTAATGCTTCGGGGCGAGTGGCTCCGTCGGCAGCGCATACTCTACCTGAAAATCCGAAGCCGAGAGCGACTGCAGGTTCCAGACATATTCGTCCATGCCGTTGCCATGTTCATGCTTGAGTGGATACCCATGGTAGATCTTCATGTCATAATCCGGGTCTTCGGCAATAAACGGCTCATCGAGCTTCTGCCCATTGCGGATGTTATAGCCTGGCTTGACAAGGACCGGATAGTCTTTCTGGCCGGTGAGTATCTCTGCCAGGCGCGGGCCTTCAATCAGTCGATTGTCAGCCATGACGCCGCCGCTGACAAACTTCACATGATGGTCCGCCTGTAAATCGCCATCGGTATTTTTGGCCTCTAGGCCAAACTCACCGGCGGCCGCCAATTTCTCGCGGATTTCGGTATGATAATGAGGTGTCCCATTGACAATCACTTGACCGCCCACTGTTTCAATCCGATCACCAGGAACCCCAATCAGGCGCTTGATGAACTCCGGATCACCTGCCATGGCCTCAGGTGGTGCGAGAAAGACTACGACATTGTCCCGCTGCGGTGCTGCCAGGCGATAGACAAATTTGTTGACGAGAATACGGTCTCCGGAGTTGTTTTTTCCCATCAGCGTCGGCTCCATCGATGGAGAGGGGATAAAAAAGGCCTGAAGAATAAAAGGGCGAATAATCAAAAAGACCATCGCGACAGCAATCATTCCGGATTCCAAAATCTCAGCAATGGACCGAGCGGTTGGTGTGGGGACTTTGATCAGTGCTAAGCGTACGACGGTCAGCCCGGCGATGATGACCAGGACCCAGAGGATGTTCAGGTTTGCCAGCATTTCGGTAATACTGGGCTGCGGAGTAGTTTCGAGCATGGAACCTCACAAAGAGAAAGTCGAAAAGCAGGCAAAAAGAAAGCCGCCAGGCTGAAAGGCTTGGCGACTGTAGTTACGCAGGGAAGTGGCCTAGAAGTTCCGCTTCTCTTTAATTCGGGCGGCTTTGCCGACCTTTTTGCGGAGATAGAACAACTTCGCACGGCGTACAAGGCCGCGGCGTGTCACTTCGATCTTATCGATACGCGGCGAATGAACTAAGAAGGTTCGCTCGACACCGTAACCGTTGCTGATCTTGCGCACCAGGAAGCAGGCGCGGGACATGCCCTCTTTGCGGCTCAGGACGGTTCCCTCGAACACCTGAATGCGCTCTTTGCCGCCTTCGACGACTTTGACATGGACGCGCACGGTGTCGCCCGGTCCGAAGTCTGGGACGCTCTCTTTGCGCTGGGCTTTTTCAATTTCCTGAATCAGTGGATGCATCGACAGTAATCTCCTCTTCTTCGTCAAGCTGTTGGAGCAGCTTGAGTTCGGACTTAGACGGTTCAAATTTCGCCCAGAGGTCTGGCCGACGCGATTGCGTACGGCGGAACTGCTCCTTGCGTCGCCATTTAGCGATCTCGGCATGATGGCCGGAGAGCAGAACATCGGGAATGCCCCAGCCCCGATAATCGGGTGGGCGTGTATAGTGTGGGTATTCCAGCAGGCCGTCTGAGAATGTGTCATCCTCGGCGGAAGCCGCATTTCCTAGCGTATCAGGTAAGAGCCGGGCGACTGCATCGATCACGAGCAAAGCAGGCAATTCGCCGCCAGTAAGTACATAATCCCCGACTGAGATCTCCTCAGTCGCGAGGTGCTGACGCACACGCTCATCGAACCCTTCATAATGACCGCAGAGAAGGACAAGATGCGTGCTCTGTGCCAGCTCACGCGCTTTGGCCTGTGTCAAAGTTTTGCCCTGCGGCGTCATCAGAATAACGCGACTCTCAGGGGTTAAAGGCAGACTCTCCACGGCATCGAAGAGCGGGCCGGGGCGCATCACCATGCCCGCCCCACCGCCATAGGGCGTATCGTCCGTACTTCGGTGAACACCTGGCGCGTAGTCGCGCAAATCATGAACATAGGCTTCCAGGACGCCTGCATCCTGTGCCCGTTTCAGGATACTGAAGCCAAGACCGGAGCGTACCATATCGGGAAAGATCGTAATGACATCTATGCGCACGGGTTAGCTTTTTGGCTCCGGCTCGTCGAGAAGACCCGGAACATCTTTGACAGTAATCAGCCCGGCTTCCAAATCGACTTTGACGATAAAGTCCGCGGCGACGGGAATCAATGCCCCGCCGTCCGTGACATAAACATCGTTTGCCGGTGTATTGAGCACGTCAATCAGCAGACCTAAGGATTTCCCGGCATCCGTGATCACCGGGAGTCCCAGAAGCTGATCGACATAAAACTCGCCCTCTGGGAGAGAAGCACGCTCAGTTTCCTTGATGAGGAGAGAGCATCCATGCAGCGTTTCCGCTTCATTCCGGTCTTTGACTTCTTTGAAGTGTGCGATCCAGGCACCCTTGGGCTGTGGCTGTTTTCGCAGGTTCGCGAGTGTCAAATCGCGGCGGAATCCGTCGGAGGCACGGAAAGCTCGAATGATTTGCCCTGCCTGCAGGGAGCGTGCGGAGTTCTCACCGGTTCCGGCAATGAGTTTCAGGCGCAGACTGCCGCTGACACCATGTGCCCCAGCAATGTCCGCGGCAAGTACAGAGTAATCGCCATTATCTTCGATGGTTTCAAGTGTTTCAAGCAATGATTTCGACGTAAACTTTCTTCTTTGACTTCATGGCCACCGCTTTGGTGACTGTCCGCAGAGCATTGGCGATCCGCCCCTGCTTGCCGATGACTTTACCCAGATCGCCGGGCGCAACATGCACTTCGTAGGTCGTGGATTCTTCACCCGGAATTTCCGTTACCGTGACACTGTCAGGATCATCCACTAATTCTTTAACGAGATACTCGATCATGGGTTTCAAGGTACAACAACTCCTCTACGCCCGCCCGGCACCAGTGCCGGGCCGGGGTATTACTTTCTATGATTTAAGTCCCAAAAGAACTCTACTCCGACTCAGCCGCGACCGCGACCTCATAAACACCCTGCTTTTTCAGCAAAGCTTGTGCGGTATCGGAGGGCTGTGCGCCGCAGCCAAGCCAGTACTTAGCACGATCGTTGTCGATTTTCAACTCGGGTGGCTCGACACATGGGTTGTAGTAGCCCAGGATTTCGATGAAGCGACCATCACGCGCCCGGCGGCTGTCGGCAACGACGACACGGTAAAACGGACGTTTCTTTGCGCCCATGCGCCGAAGTCGAATCTTTACGGACATAAATTAACTCTCTTTTCTCTGCAATAGTAATTTTGATATTTTTCAGCCAGCCTAGTGCCGACCGAACGGAAATTTGAAGCCAGGCGATGGCTTGCGCTTGTTCTTCTTCGATGGAGTCTTGTTGCTGCCGCTGTGTTTTCCGGCTGCCCCCGGCATTCCAGGAAGGCTTGGCATCCCGCCGCCGGACATTCCGGACAAGCCGCGCATCATCTTTTTCATCTGCTCGAACTGCGTCAGCAGGCGATTGACATCTTGTATCTGTGAGCCGCTGCCCATCGCGATCCGGCGGCGGCGGCTGCCGTTGATCATGCCCGGTTCCCGCCGTTCCTGCATCGTCATCGAGCGAATCATGCCCTCGATACGCGCCAGATGGCTTTCATCGATTTCTAGGCCTTTAAGCGCCCCTGCTCCGCCAAGCCCAGGAATTAGCTTGAGAATCTGGTCCAGCGGCCCCATCTTTCGGACCTGCTGCATCTGTTCGAGATAATCCTCGAAATCGAACTTATTTGCCCGCAGCTTCTTCTCGAATTCCGCGGCTTTTTTCTGATCGAGAGCACCTTCGGCACGCTCGATCAAGGTCAAAACGTCGCCCATACCAAGAATGCGCGAAGCCATCCGATCCGGATGGAACACTTCCAGAGCGTCCATCTTTTCGCCGACTCCGACAAACTTGATCGGCCGTCCGACCACACTTTTAATCGAAAGGGCCGCCCCGCCCCGCGTGTCACCATCCAGCTTGGTTAAGATCAAGCCGGTAACATCGAGGGCTTCGTGAAAACCTTGTGCGACCGCGACTGCTTCCTGTCCGGTCATTGCATCCACGACCAGCAGAATCTCTTGCGGCTTGACTGCCACTTTGATCCGCTGCAGCTCAGCCATCAATGTTTCGTCGATTTGCAGGCGGCCAGCCGTATCGAGAATCACAATATCATTGCCGGCTCGGATCGCTTCCGCAACCCCGGCCTGAGCGATCTTCGTCGGGTCCGCACCGTCCAGCGTGAAAACCGGTGTCCTGACCTGCTCGCCCACTACCTGCAGCTGCTTAATCGCGGCGGGGCGGTAGATGTCTGCGGCGACCAGCAGGGGATTACGACCCTGTTTCCGCAACATCTGAGCCAGCTTACCGGCATGGGTTGTTTTGCCCGCGCCCTGCAAACCGCAGAGCATAATCACCGTCGGCGATTTTGCCGAAAAAGAGAGTGGAGCCTGTTCGCCGCCGAGAAGAGCCGTCAGCTCTTCATCCACGATTTTGATAACCTGCTGTGCCGGATGCAGTCCTTCGAGGATATCGACGCCAACGGCCCGCTCCCGAATCCGTCCGATAAAATCTTTAACGACTTTAAAGTTGACGTCGGCTTCCAGCAGGCCCAGACGCACTTCGCGCAGAGCCTCGGCGACATCCGCTTCCGTCAGGGCACCCTTGCCCGACAGCTTTTTGAATACGTCCTGTAATTTATCCGCGAGGCTTTCAAACATCGAGTATCAGTGGTTTTCAGTGCAAAACATCAGTCATAAAGTGTGCGTGAGTCAACCGACGCGAGAGGAAATATACCCGCTTTCAAGAGAATAAGTCAAGAGTCAAAACCGTGTGCCTAAAGAAACCACTTATTCCCGGCAATAATCAGGGTAACAGCAACAATTATGGGTATAGATAAAAAAGCCGCACTTCCAATGTGGGAAGCGTGTTGAAAGGACATTTGTGATGAATTTCGGAGAGACAAATAAGTCAAACCGTATTGTGAAGAAAACTGACGTTAAACTCTGCACCCTTTGTGGGACCCTCAACCATGAGGGCAACGCGGATTGTTTCATCTGCGGCTGGCATGGAAGTTTCAGTCAGGACCAACCAACGATCGAGTTGGCCTGGAAGAGATTTGAGTCGCTCTACGAAGAGGTTCGTGCTGAACATATCACCGCGAAATTACAGCGTCCCGTCGGAGATTTCGGGGCAGACCGTCCCGCTTCGCTGCTCGAGCGACTGTCCGGTAAAATCAAGGGTGCCTGGGATCGGTTCCAGACCCAGCGCGACCTGCGAATGGCCCAGCGTGCCGCGGGATTGAAATCAGGCATCCCCAGCAAGCCGGACCATCTAGGTGTCTGACTAGCCCTTTACCAAGCGCAGCCAGTCGTGAAAAATAAAATACATTCGGTCGATCAGCAGGGCCATACGTGTCATGATGGTCGAGCCGAAAATCGCGCCAAACGCAAACATCAAAACCCATCGCCCAATTTGAGCCGTCCGCAAGACGGCTTTATTTTTTTGCTCGAATGCAAATAGGAAATACACAAGTACCGAGACCACGATTCCTAGGAACAAAAAGTTATTCAGAACAAATGAAATCTGATGCAGCAAGGCATGCGGGTCACCCGGTATGGGAGGCGGCGGGATTAAAGACTTGCTCGGGAGAAAAGATTTGGTCACCTGCGGAACGACCCGCCCAGCAAAGTCCTGAAAGACGGCGCCGGCATTCAGGCCAAAGAAGATACCAAATACTACTCGGCTCATCCAGGTGAAGCGCTGTGTATAGATGCCATAGAACATCAGGCCGACCGGCACCGTCATGACCCAGGCCCATTGGCCATCACGCACCATCGCATCCCAAAACAGTGGACGCAGAATGGTCGTCCAGGTGAATTCCAGGTCGTAACCTAGTGCAAGGCCCAAGAAAACATGCTCAAATACACGATAAAAGCGATTTTCTTTGAACACGAGTGAGAGGATCGCCATGGTGCCAAGCGCACCGAAGAGCAGAATAGGGTTGAAGAGATGCCGGATATACTCCATTACCGATCTTCCTTTCGGCTCGCCGCACGTGTCGCGTAGTAGCCAATGTTCCCGAGTACGATGAGCGCAATAATCAGTGCGTAGACCAGTGACAGAGCACCCGCAGCTCGGCTGCCAAAGCTGTGTGTCCCAAGAAGGCCCTCATAATCTCCGGCACCTTTAATTCCGGTCAGCATTCCAGCCATCTGCCCGGTGTCTAAGTAAGGGTAGTAGGTTGGGGCCATGACAGCAGTGGGGGCAAACAGAAACGGCGGGCTGTTGTTTTTCTCAAACATGCCAAGCCAACCCTCAGCACTGGCGGAGGGAGTGATTTCGATCAGAGCGCCAACGTCGCTGCGCGTCTTTATTCCCTTCATCACCGGAAACTGAGTAATTGGCGTGCCTTTGTAGTCTTTTTTAATCGTTCCTGGAATGTCAATGACCAGACCCTTCGCGACCGGGACAAATGCGGCAAGCGGTCGAAAGCCCCAGTTGACATAATCTTTTCCATAAACATAGCCATACTTTTTTGCCAGCGGTTCAACGATCTGGCTCTGCGTGACGGTGTTATTCTGCGTGTCAAATGACAGAATAGCGAAATGCAAATGCCGCATCATCAGGTGCGTGATGATCGCCTGTGCCTGCCACTGGTTTTCTCCACGTGTGCTGGGTGACCACCATCCATCGACAATGACGATTTTGTCTGGAGAATCTTTGGCAATTTTCTCTATTGTGTCATAAAAATTTCGAGACTGCTTACTGGGAAACGTTGGCAGTGTGATCGGGAAAAAGAGCGGGATGAGAATGACCACCAGTAAAATGGCATAAATTACTCGCCGGTCAATGGTCTGTAAACGGTTCCATTGGTTAGTATTCATAGTTCTTTTTCAAAGTATGCACCACGCTCCAGACTCAGCCAGTAGCGTAAAGAAGTGGCGAGCAGGCCGAGGGTCAGGCCAAACAAAATCCCGCGCTGGGCCGGTGTGTTGACTTGCAGCATCAGCCACTGCGCGATGTTTTCGATCCGGAGGTTCGCCCAGGGGTTTTCGGAGCCGTCCGCAAGAACGGGGTGAATACCATGTGTAAGCCATGTTCCAAACGACACGGATCCGAACATGATGATCAATGCCGCAATCATAAGAAGCGTTGCTTCCAAAGACCGAATACGAAATGCGCGGTAAGCGGCGGAGGCAATGTAAAACGCAATCATGGCGAAGGTTGCTGACCCCAGGTTAGTCAGCCCGCCCACAAAAAGAAATTGAAATAGTCCATGTGCGTCCTGCCGTGCCCAAAATCCGGGCACTGCAGGAATGACCGTAGATTTTGCGCTATAAGCATTCATCAGCCCGAAGACCGTCATCGCGAGAAAGAACACCAGGAATATCGCGCTGTAGCCCCATCCCGGCCGCCGCCTGGCAAGCTGACGCGTGTGATTCTGCAGGAGCGAGATCACTCCCAGGCCAATCGCAAATGAACCGACCACCGAAGCTAGTCCTGCGACCGTATCCTGGTAAGGTGTTAGAAAATTTTGATTCGTCGCGGAATTCGTTGGCCAGAAGAATTCAGCAGCATAATACGCACCGCCCAGAAAGGTGAAAAAGGCAATAATGCCTTTCCGTGCCCGTCGAGGAGCGAGCTGCAGTGCTCCCAGAATGGCAAACATGAACAGCAGGCCCAGAGCAAGCTTCTCAAAATACCAAGCTCCATGTCCGGGCATCGGGGCGAAAAAATGTTGTAGTGTGTGCAGCATTATTTCACCTTTAAGAGATCCACTACCCAGTGTAGTGGATGTGAGAACAGACTGGAATGTGCGAGAAATGGCACATTCAATAGACTGACGCCAATCAGCCCCAGAAAGATGATCGCCAGCAGGAGCAGCTTGCAATAATCCTGACCGACAATACTGCCCAGCAATGTCGGATCGCGGGACAGATAGGCGCTCGCCGCGTAAAACTCATCCCCAATAATCACATAGTCACAAGCAGCAATAAAGAAGGGGATTTGATTGGTTTCGGTTGTTCCTGCAACTTGTATCGCCCCCACCTGCTGACCAACTTCAGCGAAAATGAGCGACTCTGCAAAGAAAGCCCCAAACAGGAAAGAGGCCGCGACTTTTTCACGGACGATAATCCCGGCTACCCCGGATGCAAACGCAAATTGCTGGCCCGTGAGGTAACGCACATCGCCACTGTCATACAATTCTGGGCGACCGGCATCGGCATAGGCATCCTGCAAAGTCTCCTCGGCGACCCCAGTCACGATGGGGTCAATCGTGGGGATAATGCTTTTATTGCCGAATCGCGCGACGGCACGGGCAATATAGCTGAAGATGGAGAGGGCCTGAAGTGTCACAACATCCAGGCCGCTGATGCCGGGAACCATCATGACGGGGCGTCCCATCTCCGTCGCTCGCCCCACTGCTTCGTCAATTGCATTCAGTCCGGAAATCCGGCGAATAAAAGGCACTCGGCCCCGCTGAGCTAAGAGAACCTTACCGACAATGATGAGTGACAGCAAGATAACCAGGCCGCTGACCCACCAGTTTTCACTTGCGTGCTGCATCTGTCTCCTTAAGTTGCTCGCGGGATGTCAGTTGGTCACTGAGTTTGTCCACAAGGCGGCGTACGTTCCCAGGCCGCTCCAACAGCTTGCTCAGCTTCTGAACATCTGTCAGCCCCTGCGGCATGGCTGGCGCGACAAATGGCGAGAAAGCGATCAATCCCTGTCCGGCGAGCGGGCTGAGCGGGCCGCTGCTTTCCAAAAACAGGATCGCCGGCACTTCCATGCGCCACTTACCGATTGAGGCGGCAATTTTGTCCAGCATCTGATCTGTCTCTTCATCGCTAAGGGCCGCATTCCAATCGAATTGGAACAGCCCGAATGCATTTGCCATCTTTATTGGGCTCTCTGGCGCAGACGTGTCACGGTGGCGATGATCTCTTCGCGCTGCGCCTCATCGAAGCGAAGAAACACGCCGCGCAGCGGCTCCATTCGGGAGTTTTTTCTTCGAAGAGGGCTAAGCTTGATGCCCTCATCGGTCAGGTAGGCATGGCGGACATCGGACCATTGGATCTCCAGGGCCGTTAATCCGCATTTCATCGCCGCGGACTTCGGTGTCAGAGTGTAATGGATTGGGAACACGAATTCTGATACGGAAAAGAGTGCCGCGAGGGTCGGCAGCAGTGCCAGCCAGAACGAGTGAAACAGCCAAACGCTGCTCAGGAAAACTAACCCCAACACGCAAATAATTTTCGGCAGTCGGTTTGGCTGCCGCCGCATCAGATGTACCGACCAGCTCAATAATATAGACTGGGCCTGCCCAATTTCGTCGGCATCGGCAATAGTAGCGGTAATGGGGTCCATAGCGTTAAAAACAGTGTTTGCCTATTATAACGACGAAACAGGGGCTTTGTCAAGTGATTCTCTGCTGGTGACTTGGCCAGGGGGATATTGCGACCGGTTCTCCATTTCGGGTATCATCCAAAGATGCCGCTACTGGAAGTCAAAGACTGCACCAAACAATTTGGTGGCCTTACTGCTGTCAACCAGTTTACGCTCTCGCTCGAATCCGGCGAGATGGTAGGCCTTATTGGCCCGAACGGCGCAGGTAAAACGACGGCGTTTAACCTCCTGACAGGGGTTTACGCACCCACTTCCGGCACAATTCAGTTCTGTGGCAGCTCGATTGCAGGGCACAAACCCTATCAGATCGCGGCGGCTGGCATCTCCCGTACCTTTCAGAATATCCGTCTATTTCCCGCCTTGACCGTGCTGGATAACGTTCGCACAGCAACGCATTTGCATTATCAGCCGTCACTTCTCAGTGCAATCTGGCGCGGCAAATCTTTCACCCTTGCCGAAAACGCCGCCAGGGACGAGGCCATGGCACTTTTAGAGCGGTTTGGACTGGGGAAATATTATGGGGACACCGCGAAAAGTCTAGCGTACGGCGAGCAAAGACGCCTGGAGATCGCACGTGCTCTGGCGACTCGGCCAAAATTGCTGCTGCTCGATGAACCGGCGGCGGGCATGAACCCACAGGAAAAAAACGATCTCATGGAGCAGATTCGCACTTTGCGTGACGAGTTCGGGGTGACCATTTTGCTGATCGAACACGACATGAAAGTTGTGATGGGCATCTGCGAGCGGATCTTGGTCCTCGACTACGGGCAGGTGATCGCACAGGGCACCCCACGCGAGATACGGGAAGATCCCAAAGTTATCGAAGCCTACCTGGGGGAAGTCGACGCCGGTTCGAGTGTGTCTTAGTCTATGCTTATTCTGGAAAATATCGAGGTTTCTTACGGTCCAATCAAAGCCCTAAAGAGCGTTTCGCTGGAAATTGCGGCCGGCGAAATCGTCACTCTGATTGGGGCGAATGGGGCCGGCAAGAGTACAACGCTCCGCGCGATCTCCGGCTTAGTTCCATCCCAGAGTGGCCGGATACTATTCGAAGGCAAAGAAATTACCAATAAGCCGGCGGATCAGATCGTGCAGCTGGGTGTCGGCCACTCTCCCGAGGGGCGGCGCATATTTGCAAATATGAGTGTGCGTGAGAACCTGGAGCTGGGTGCTTACACGCGGCGCGACCGGGCTGGTATCGCTGAGGATCTGGAACGAGGCCTGACGCTGTTTCCAAGACTGCGAGAGCGGATCGGTCAGAATGCTGGAACCCTTTCTGGCGGTGAGCAGCAGATGCTAGCGATGGCCCGTGCACTGATGGCTCGTCCCAGGCTTCTGCTGCTTGATGAGCCGTCCCTGGGCCTGGCACCGTTTTTGGTGCGTGACATTTTTCGGATTATCCAAGATATTAACCAGCAGGGAACGACCGTGCTTCTGGTCGAACAAAATGCCCATCTAGCGCTTGGTATCGCTCATCGCGGGTACGTTCTAGAGACCGGTCACATCGTGATGGCGGATGAAGCAAAGGCACTGCTTGCGAACGACGACATCAAGAAAGCATACCTGGGCGAATGAAACGCACCTCCCTGTATGAAACACATCTCGCTGCCGGCGCCACGATGGTTCCCTTCGCAGGGTGGGAGATGCCAGTTTCCTATGCCGGCACGGTGGCGGAAGTCGCCGCCGTGCGCAGTTCCACAGGCCTATTTGATGTATCCCACATGGGAGAAGTCAGTGTGAGCGGGTCCGGCGCGTTCGACTTTATCCAATATTTAACGACCAATGACGCCGCCAGACTCTCCCCCGGAAAAGCGCAGTATTCGCTTCTGCTCAACGAGAATGGGGGAGTAATTGATGATATTATTATCTATTGCCTGGCTTCCAATGCGTATCTGATCGTTCTGAACGCAGGCTGTAAGGACAAAGATTGGGACTGGCTGCAGGCGCAGGTGCAAGGGAAAGCAAATGTCGTACTGGAAGATGTCAGCAAATCGACAGCGTTGATCGCCGTGCAGGGGCCAAAAGCTGTGGAATTGATTTCGCAGCTCACCGGTCAAGAAAATCTGAGTGAGCTGAAACGCTTTCAGTTTTCGCGGGGTCAATGCGGATTAATCTACTCACGTACCGGCTACACGGGGGACGATGGCTTCGAGATATTCTGTGAAAGTGCCGATGCTCCAAGCCTTTGGCAGAAACTCACCGATGCCGGGGGCGTGCCCGCCGGTTTGGGAGCACGGGATGTCCTGCGCCTGGAGGCAGGTTACCCGCTTTACGGACATGAACTCGATGCCGAGGCTAGCCCTTTCGAGTCTGGGGTCGGCTGGGCGGTCAAAATGAATAAAGGGAATTTTATTGGCCGCGCTGCTTTGCTGGACCTGCCGAAAAACCGCAGCCTCGTTGGCCTCCAGATGGACGAGCGTGCGATCCCGCGCGAACACTATCCTATCTCAGCCAATGGGGAATTGATAGGCCATACGACCAGCGGAACCTGGTCTCCTACACTCAGAGCAGGTATCGCGATGGCCCGTGTCGATGCTGAATTTGCGGTTCTTGGCACGCCCATTTCCGTAGATATTCGGGGGCGTGCCTGTCCCGCGAAAGTCGTTGCCCTGCCGTTTTACCGTAACGGTGTTTAGAAAGTGAATTGACTATGCCCACTCCAATTGACTTGAATTTCAGTTCGACTCACGAATGGTGCCGCATTGACGCGAATATCGCCACTGTCGGAATCTCAGACCATGCACAGGGAGAGCTTGGCGATGTCGCGCTGACACTTCTGCCGGAAGTTGGACGGATGCTTCAGCGCGGCGACAAACTAGGTGAGATCGAAAGCATCAAAGCTGTCTCCGACCTGTACGCGCCAGTTTCGGGAGAAGTCGTTGCCGTCAATGAAGCTCTCGATGATGCTCCTGAGCTAGTCAACGACGATCCGTATGGAAAGGGCTGGATGGTCAAAATTAAAATGACGCAGCCCGCCGATGCCGAGACGTTACTGGACAGTGCCGCGTATGAAGCCACTTTCTAGGAACACAGCATGTCTTATATTCCAAACACGGACACCGATCGGTCGGAGATGCTCGCGACAATCGGAGTGTCGTCGCTTGACGCACTTTTTGACCAAATACCACAGCCCCAGCAATTTCAGGGTCTACTGAACATACCGCCGCGCCTGGATCAGATCTCCCTGATGCGGCATCTGACTACTCTCGCCCGGAAAAACGTCCATGCGGACGACTTTCCCTGCTTTCTAGGGGCAGGTATCTACGACCATTACACCCCTCCGACAGTGGCGGCAATCACCGGGCGGTCCGAGTTTTACACGTCCTACACCCCCTATCAACCGGAAGTCAGCCAGGGCATGCTGCAAAGCATCTTCGAGTTCCAGACTCTCCTCTGTCAGCTGACGGGTATGGACGTGGCGAATGCTTCCATGTATGACGGGGCGACGGCCCTCGCGGAAGCCGCGATTATGGCAAGTGATCTCACGGGCCGCAGCCGCATTGCGATGCTCAGCACAGTTCATCCGAACTACCGAGCGGTCACGGAGACGTACCTCCGGCACATAAATATCGCACTGGACATCGTTGAAAGCAGCGATGATTTAGGAGACGAGACTGCCGCGCTTCTGGTTCAGCATCCGAACTTTCACGGGAACCTGGAAGATATGGATAAGCTTTCCGAAGCGGCCCATGCAAAAGGTGCTTTGTTGGTTGTCTGTGTAGATCCGATCTCCCTTGGAATCTTGACTCCGCCGGGCGACTACGGCGCAGATATCGTCGTCGGCGAAGGGCAGGCCCTGGGCTGCCCTATGGGATATGGTGGGCCACTCCTTGGCTTATTTGCCTGCAAAAACGAGTTTATGCGGCGTCTCCCAGGGCGTATCGTTGGGCAAACCACGGATGCCGATGGCAAACGGGCATTTGTTATGACCCTGCGTACTCGTGAACAAGATATCCGGCGAGAACGGGCCACCAGTAATATCTGCACGAATGAAGCTTTGTATGCGCTTGCAGCGTCGGTATATCTGGCAACAATGGGTAAGCAGGGAATGCGGCAGGTGGCGGAGCTCTGCCTGCAGAAGTCGCACTATGCCGCGGCAGAGATAGGTAGGCTTCCAGGGTTTGCCTTGGCGTTTCCGGAGAAACCATTTTTTAAAGAGTTCGCGGTGACAACACCAACCGACCCAGTACAGATCAACGAACGGCTTCTGGCCCGTGGCATCATCGGCGGCCTGCCACTGACGCAGCAGCGCCCGCAATTAGGGCACGCCATGCTATTTTGCGTCACGGAGCAGCGAACCCGCGTCGAAATCGATGCACTCGTCGCCGCGCTTTCAGAGGAAATGAGATGAAACTGACGATCGAGCCTCTGCTTTTTGAACTCAGCAAGCCGGGACGCTCCGGTGTTGAGCTGCCTGCGTGTGATGTTCCAGTCTTATCGATCTCTGACCTGCTGCCTTCCGAAGGACTGCGCAGTACACTGCCGTTGCCGGAGCTGTCGGAGCCCGAAGTTATTCGGCATTACACCCATTTGTCGCAGCTTAACTACTCGACGGACTCCGGGTTTTATCCGCTTGGGTCCTGTACCATGAAGTACAATCCCAAGCTGAACGAAGAAGTGGCCCGCTTGCCTGGGTTTGCCCGTGTCCACCCAGATCTCCCTGACACGGCAGCCCAGGGAACATTAGAAGTCTTATATTCGATGCAGGAGATCCTGGCGGAGATCGGTGGCATGGACACGGTGAGCCTGCAGCCCGCGGCGGGAGCGCACGGTGAGCTTCTTGGCCTGATGCTGATCAAAGCATACCATGATGACCACGGTCAGGGGCAGCGATGTCTCGTGCTTGTGCCGGAGGCCGCGCATGGAACAAATCCAGCGTCGGCAGCACGCTGCGGATACACGACAGTGACGATAAAATCCGATGGACGTGGTCGCGTAGATATGGCGCATCTTCGAACGCTGCTTACTGAAAATCAGGAGAATGTCGCGGGACTGATGCTCACAAACCCCAATACACTCGGGCTATTTGAAGACGATATCGCCGAGATCTGCGCGATGATCCACACCGCGGGCGGCCTGGTTTACTGCGACGGCGCAAATATGAATGCACTGGTTGGGCGGGCGCGTCCTGGTGACATGGGTTTCGACGTCATGCATTTCAACCTTCATAAGACGTTTTCCTCACCGCATGGGGGTGGGGGACCTGGGTCTGGTCCGGTCGGGATAAAGTCGATTTTGGAACCCTATCTGCCTGTACCGCAGGTCGTAAAGACAGACGGGGGATACCGACGTGATTATGATCGTCCAAAATCGATTGGCCGAATTCATGGCTACTATGGCTCTTTTCTATGTATCCTCCGTGCCTATGCCTATATTCTGTACTATGGACGGGAGCGCCTCGCGAATATCGCGGAGAATGCCGTGCTGAATGCAAACTATATTCGTGTTCAGCTACAGAACTCCTTCGACGTCGCCTATAATGAACTATGTATGCACGAATGCGTGTTCACGGCAAAGCGTCAGCAGCGTGAGCGTGGTGTTCGGGCACTAGATATTGCAAAGAGACTGATGGACTTCGGATTCCACCCGCCGACGATCTATTTTCCACTCTTGGTGCCGGAAGCTTTAATGATCGAGCCGACGGAAACGGAGAGCATGGAGACACTGGACAGCTTCATAAGTGCGATGCGTCAGATTGCAAGTGAAATCGAGACCGACCCAGCGATTGTGTTGTCTGCGCCGCATGAGACTGTGGTGCATAAACTCGACGAAGCGACTGCGGCCCGAAAGCCGGTTCTGCGCTGGCGGGAACAGCATAAGTAATGAATTGCTGGCGATGGCTGGAGCAAAGGCAGCCTGGCAGCCCAGAATTTAACATGGCGACGGACGCGGCACTGCTCGGCGAACTGAGGGACGGTGAAGCGACGCTGCCAATTATCCGGGTTTACCACTGGGACCGTCCCTCAGTCAGCTTTGGCCGGCTGCAGTCGGAGGCAGCGGTAGAAAATTATTATCCGAATTTGCCGCGCATACGCCGTCCAACGGGAGGTAGAGCCGTCGTGCATGGCGAAGATCTAACGATTACGGCTGCACTTCTGACAAGCCATCTGCCGAGCCACTGTAAGCCAGGTGTTCTCGGCGCGTATCGACTGATTCTTGCTGGTGTGGTTCAAGGCTTGTGCAGGGTGGGGGTCGTAACCCAGTTCGGATCAGATAACCTGGTCAATGCCTCCGAAAAGAGCGTGAATTGCTTTGATCTGGCAGGTGCTTGTGACCTGATCGACGCTCGCACCGGGCAGAAAATTCTCGGGAGTGCGCAGCGACGTGAAGGCGAAGCGATACTGCAGCAAATGTCTTTGCCACTGGCGGTCATACCGAATTTAGATGATTTTATAGATGTCCTAAAAAGCGCTTTTCAAGAAGCACTGGAAATTGGAGTTTGGCAAACAATTGACACGACTCGTACGGTATGGTACACTGAGAATGAAGAGAGCGAGGAATGCCCATGGCGCGTAAAATCTTAACGTGTGACGATGAAAAGCACATCGTTCGACTGATACAGGTCAATCTGGAGCGGCAGGGCTATGAGGTGATCACGGCCTTCAACGGGCTGGAATGTCTGGAGAAAGTCAAAGAAGATCGCCCTGATTTAATCGTTCTGGATGTAATGATGCCGGAGATGACCGGATTTGAGGTACTGGAAAAGCTTAAGAAAGACCCGGAAACGGAAAATATTCCGGTAATCATGCTGACGGCTCGCGCTCAGGACTCCGATGTTCTGCGGGGCTGGCAGTCTGGCGTCGAATGCTATTTGACGAAGCCATTCAACCCCATGGAGTTGATTGCGTTTGTCAAGCGAATCTTTTCTATGGAAGATGGGATCGCGGATGAAAAACGGTACACACTCGAGCAAACTGATGATGATGGTAGATAATAGAGGCCCTGAGCTTGTCATCTCAGACTCTATGGACGACGCAGCCGTTGATGCCGCTCAAAGTGTTCGATCTACGCTCGTTGTTCTCATCGCGGTCAGCACTGTCTGTATGATGGCAGCGATTGCTTCCGGGTCCTATGCACTTTGGCTTGCCAAGAGGCAGGGAACGCACAAAGCACTTACGGATGTCAATGATATCCTCAAAACGTGTCAATCACGGATTCGTCAGCTGGAAACAGAAGTGCAGCAGCTACCAGGACGTAGTTTGTAAATCTATTCGAATTGAATGTATTTTAAAACGAGGCCGCTAACAATTTGTTAGCGGCCTCGTTGTTTGTGTGAGCGAGATCGAAGAATATTCCCAGCCTCATAATTGATCTATTTTGGTTCCGATAATATACATTATGTAATCTAACACGGTGTTGTTGCACAATTCGAGACCATGCCACAGGAAACCCTGCCATAAGAGACGATGCCATCTAACACTAAACTTCATCAGTTTTTTATACTTGGGGCGCAGTCATCTGCGGGCTCCATTTCTGCGTTCAATTTAATATGGCATAATTCTCACGCTCAATAAGTAAGCTAAACTAACTTATATCTAAAAGCTTATATGCTATACACATATTAAAAACCCCAGCCTGAGTTCAGGCTGGGGTTTTAGCTTAGTGACGGAAGTGGCGGCGGCCCGTGAGAACCATCGCAGCGCCGTATTGATCGGCAATTGCAGTCGATTCGTCGTCTTTCTTCGAGCCACCCGGCTGTATGATGGCCGTGACACCGGCTTGAAGCGCGGCTTCCGGGCCATCTGGGAACGGGAAGAAGGCATCCGAGGCTAAAACGGCCCCCTGTGCCTTCACTCCGGCCTGCGCGACTGCAAGGCGGACACTTTGCACCCGGTTCATCTGCCCGGCCCCTACCCCAACCATGGCTTTATTTTTCACGATGACAATCGCATTCGACTTCACATGCTTAACTAACTTCCAGGCAAACATCAAATCGGAGAGCTCTTCGCTTGTCGGCTCACGCTCGGAGACATATTCGGTCTCTGAGCTTTGCAGCACGGCCGTGTCCGGGGTCTGCACTAGCAGTCCACCGGAGACACGCTTGTAATCCCACTCAGCAGCTGTTTGGGCGGGATCCGTGTGAGTTTCCAGAAGTATCAAGTTTTGACACCATTGCTTTTTCGTTGAGAGGATTGTAAAAGCTTCTTCTGAGTAGCCAGGTGCGATGATTGCTTCAAAGAAAGTGTTCTTGCCGGTGATCAGCTGGGCCGTCTCCGCATCGATCGGCTGATTCACCGCGAGAATGCCTCCAAACGCGGAAATAGGATCACTTTCTCGTGCTTGTCGAAAGGCTTCGGCTAGTGTATCGGCAATCGCGGCACCACAGGGGTTTGTATGCTTGATAATCGCCGCTGCAAACTCTTTTCTGTCCGCGAACTCCTGTACTAAACCATAAGCTGCATTCAGATCGTAAATATTGTTAAACGAAAGTTCTTTACCATTTCTCTTCAGGGCTGAGGCTACTCCGCCGACGGCCCCTTGCTCTCGGTAGAACGCTGCCTGCTGATGCGGGTTTTCGCCATAGCGCAGATCCTGTACTTTCGTGAAGCCGAGTGCCAGAAGTGAGGGAAAAGTATCTCCTGCCCCTTCCGGCTCCTGCTTTGCAAGATACTGTGTAATGGTGGCATCATATGCTGCTGTATGGGCATAGGCCTGCACGGCAAGCCGGGAGCGTGTTGCCTGAGAAAGTGCACCCTCATTTCGCTGCAGCTCATCCGTTAGCAGAGCATAATCAGCAGGCGAAACGACCACGGCGACGGAGGCATGATTTTTTGCGGCGGAGCGTATCATCGAAGGACCGCCGATATCGATATTCTCGACCGCTTCTTCGCGGGAAACACCGGGCCTTGCAATCGTTTCTGCGAAAGGATAAAGATTTACAACGACAAGGTCGATAGGCAGGATATGGTGCTCTGCGATCGTCTGCATGTGCTCCGGTTTGGAGCGATCCGCCAGTAGTCCGCCATGAATAGCCGGATGCAGTGTCTTGACTCGACCATCCAGCATTTCGGGGAAATCTGTAATTTGCGAGATGTTCTTTGACGGAATTCCGGCGGCTGTCAGAGCCTTCTCGGTCCCTCCGGTGGAGATTATCTCAACCCCTAGATCTACAAGGGTCTGGGCAAAGTCCAGCAGACCGGTCTTGTCGGATACGCTGATCAGTGCTCGCTGAATGCGAATCATTATTATTCTCTCCTTAAGCAATGGGAATTCGTTAAAAAAGACGGTTTGTTCGAAGCCGCCCGGAGCATTATTATAGCATTTGATGCCTCACAAGTCAATTTAGACGACTAAAGGGCAAAGAAGGATATATTTGATTAATGGCGAATAGTGACTTAGTTAAATTAAGCGTTGCTCAAAGGAGATGCCTGCGTGAACGGTCGCCTCAAGATCGAAACGGCTCTGAGCCGTCCTTATGTTCCCTCCAGTCACTATTTGGAGGAAGCAGTCTACGCACTCATGGAGATCAAGCCGATCCCCAGCCTGGCTGTCGACGCCCGCCCTCCCCTCAATCTGGTTTTGGTCGTGGACTCTTCGGCAACGATGCACCACTTCCAGCTCACCGATGAAGAGCGGGAATACTGGATGGGTGTCGCTATCTCGCGCGATGAACTGGATCGGGGCGAGGCTGACCAGTCGGAAGCTGTCTACTGGACCGGTCAGACACTTTTGGAAATGCAAAGTATTGCCAGCACCGCGATGGCACTGGCAGCCGAAGCCATCAAGACCCTGATGACTACGCTTCGGACGACCGATATTATTACTGTTATCGCCTTTGCCGACCGCGTCCATTCCGTCTTTACGCAGCAGGATTGGGCTACTTTTCCGGATAGCTGCCTAACGCAGATGGATCTGCTGCGGGAACAGCGGCTGCCCATAGCGATCGGCACGGGGACTTTCATGGCAGAAGCGATCCGTCAGGCTCACACGGCCGTGAGCCAAAATGTTCTCGCCCACGGCATCAATCGCATCATTGTGATCTCCGACGGTATTGTTCAGGATCAGGAGGCGACCCTCGAGGCGATCTCTGAGGTGCAGCAGCAGGGCTTTGCGATTACTACGCTGGGTGTTGGAGAGGAATTTGATGAAGAGTTTCTCATGCGCATCGCAGATAACTCCCGCGGGGAGTATTACTATGCTGCAGACATCGCCGATATCAACGCGCGGATTGAACAGGAAATGACGACCCTCGAAACCACGACAGTCACAGACTTGTATCTGGCTGTTCGTGGTCTTGGAGGGGCTGTCGTTCAGGACATCTTTATGGTGCGTCCTGCAATGACAATGTTTGATGAGATACACACAGAGGAAGGCTGGCTTCGGGCACGAATTGGAGATATATCGACTTCCGATCCCAGCAGTGTCGTGGTACAATTCGCACCTTCTCTCCAGGCCGTCGGAACACACCCGCTTGTGGAAGCCCTGCTGACATGGAATGATCCCGGGGCTCTCGGAACCGCTGGCAATGATCGAGTCGTCATTAATGCGGCGTTTTCAGATGACACCGCTCTCTTAGCCGAGACTAATTCCGAGATACAGGATCTCGTAAGTCGATATGGCGTGTTCAAGTACGAGCGTGATGCACAGCGTGCGCAGGAGCGAGGTGACTTTGATACGGCGCGTGAAAAACTGGGGGCCGCAACACGCCAGCTTCGCAAGATCGGTGAAGAGGGCCTTGCAAACGATATGGAAGAGCAGCTCGCTGGTCTTGGCTCCACGCCAAATTCCTCTCAAGTAAAACGGATCAAAGCAACGACACGTCGTCTGGCGAGTACACGAAGCGAAGAAGCGCAGAGCGAATAAAAAAGGATAGTATGACACGGCATGACTGATTGGCAAATGGGATTATTGGCCTTTCGAGAAGGACGGATGCGAGAAGCTGCGGACAAATTGAGTCTTGCCCTGTCTGAGCAAGAGCTGTCCGTTTCGCTGACAGCTCGATTCGAAACGTGCTCCAATCTCGGTGCAGCACTTTATGCAGAAGGCAGACCTGCGGATGCGGTTGCCGCCTTCGAGACGGCTTTTAGACTGTCGCCGACGCCGATACCGCCCGCTGAGCTGACACTTAATCTCGTACATGCGTATCTGGCAGCACAGCGACGCGACGCAGCGCACGAGGCACTACTATTCTTGCTGTCGCATGCGCCAGGGCACGTTGCGGCAAGAATGCTGCTTCAGCGGCTTGACCACGCACCCCAGAACAGGCCTGTTGCCGGTTCGATCATGGGTGACTCCATCGATAGCGCACGCAAGTATCTTCAGACGGTAAATTTCACACGTGTTGCCGGGGGTGGATATGACACTATGGAGGTGCAGGAAGTGTTGTCTCTGGTAGAAAAATATATCATTCAGCTCGACTTGCGGCTTCAATCCTCACAAAACACTGTTTTGCAGTACGAGGACGAGATCGAACGATATCGACAGATGGAAGAAGCTATGGTGCAGAATATCGTACAGATGCAGCAGGACTCTCAGCAGAATCCCCCAGCCCCCGATATTTCTCAGCTCACCCCAATTGAGATATTATTTCAGAAACGAGCCTGAGCTGTCAGGTCTGGAAGGGCCTATAACTGCGGCCCAAATAGCCTTCGGTACAAATTCGTTTGGAAAAGGCTTTCGGGATCACATTCTTGCTTGAGAGCCAGAAATTTCGACACACGTTCCTGCCCCAGAGCTTCCAGCGCAGCAGAGCGGTGCAGGACACTATCTTTTGCAAAGTAAAATCGGCCCCCGGCATTTAGAACCAATCGGTCCATTTCTGCCGCCAAGCTACGCAGGGCACCTTTTTTCTCCGGTGTTACCGCAAAATCCAGCGCCAGCGAATATCCATCGACAGCATGTGAAATCAGGAAATTGTCCGGGCGATGCCGCTTGAATACCCCCAGATACGGCACGATCCCATAAGACTGCGCGAGCTTTATCTGTTCGGAAAACACAGCCTGCGCCGATTCTTTTGGCACAAAGCTTTGATATTGGATCAACCCCCCAGGCTTGTAGGCATGCTTCCAGTTTGGGACGTAATCGAGCAAAAACGCAAAGCCCGCATGGGACTGAATATGGGCCTGCCCGTGACTGACGGTTGTCGCGCTCAGAGATTTCGCATAATTGATAGCCTGCATCCCTGAGTCGTTTACGAATGGTTTCATCAGCCGCCACATGATAGATTTTGGGACCAACCCAAACAAGCTATCTGGCAGCTCCTGATTTTCCACGCGCAGGCTTTGGACCGGATTGGTATCCTCTCCCGCCGCCAAGTAGTTTGCCTGATGTATCTGCCCTCGCCCGAGGGCATCCCCGGAAGCAAAACAGTCAATCCAGCCCACAAGGTAGTCAGAGACCGGCAGCCTCTCCTCAAATACTTGAAATAATTCTTCGAGGTTCTTGACGCCTATCGCTTCGACTTTCAGCCATCCCGAGTGTATTTTCTTAAGCTGCAGGGTAAGCTGCGTAATCACCCCGAGCATACCGAAGCCACCGATTGCCGCGTGGAAGAGTTCGACGTTTTCGGTGCGTGAGCAATGCTTCAACGCACCAGACGGCAGCAGCAGCTCGAAGTCCAGGATGTGGTCGCCGATGGGCCCAGCTTTCCAGTTGTTCTTCCCATGAATATTCATGGCTGCGGCCCCGCCCAGGGTTGGAAACATCGTGCCGGAGACGACGTTAGGCCACCAGCCGTCTTCAACTGTATATTGCCAGAGCTGCTGAATAGAGACCCCCGTCTCAACTCGGATAATGCCGGTCTCCGGGTTCCAGTCCAGAATACGGCGCATACGGGTCAGATCGAGTGTCAGGTTTTCCGCATTGAGTGACGCGTCACCGTAGGAGCGGCCCGCTCCGCGCAGACCGACAGAGCGACCACTTTGCCGAGCCGCATCGAAGACCGACTGTATGCCTTCGATATTGACCGGTCGGTAGACGTAGCTGAGGGCAGAGGAGGACATCCCCCACCCTTCAACTTTTTCCAGCCGCTGCTCAGCCGGTTTATTATTTAGATGTTCAGCCATTTGAATAGTGGTGCGGGGATCGCGCAAATGACCGCCATGATCGGCTTCCATTTCGCGGGAACGTAAGCGACGCGTACTTTATCTTTTGCCGCCAGTAAAATTTCGGCCGCAGCACGTTCAGCTGAGATCATGCCAGGCATTTTGAGGCCCTGCGTCATCGGTGTATCTACCGGGCCGGGCTTGACGGTTACGACAAATGCTCCGCGTCGTTCGATGCGGTTACGCAGTGACTCTAAGTAAGTATTCAATGCGGCTTTCGTCGCCCCGTAAACCGGAGAACCACGACGGCCACGGTCGCCAGCGACACTGGAAATTCCCACGATAGTCCCTGATCCGGCCTTCTCAAACCGCGAAGCAGCCTCATTCAGCCAGGCCACAGCGCCGGTGAAATTCGCCGCGATCGTCCCGGCGTCTTTTTCAGTATCGTATTCTTCTGGCCCGATACGTGGCATTGTTCCGGCGGCATAGATGATTAAGTCTAAGCCGCCGAGGTCCTGCGTGATTTCCGCGAAGAGTGACGGAATGGTCCCGATATCGGTGACATCGCTCGAGTAGGAGCGTGCCAGCACCTGCCCGGCGGATGAATTAAGCTTCTCTTCCAGCAGAGACAGCGCATCTGCGCGGCGAGCCACCAGAGCAACTTGTGTTCCGTCCGCAGTCAGTGCCTGAGCGAGGGCCGCTCCGATTCCTGAGGAAGCGCCGACAACAATTGCGTATTTCCAGTGCGGCATCGCTAAATCCGCCGCGCAGCCCAGAGGACGCCATTATGCAGGATCTTTTGGATGTTCGGATCGAAGTAAGTTGGGAACGCTTCATGTCCGGGCCGGAAGTAGAAGACACGCCCTTTTCCCTGACCCTGCCCCACCCCGCCGCCGGGACCGCAGGTAAACGTCTTGTCGATACCCTCACCGACAGTCACGGTAAAGCTGGGGAAATACTCCCCGCCGAGCGGAAAATAGGACTGGAAAACGATGGTTAACGCAGGCGGAACTCCGAACGGAGTTCCGTACATCTCTTCCTGCGGCAGGACGAAGTCCTCTATGCCCTGAGCAATCGGGTGCTTTGGCGCACAGACCGTGATTTCTTCCGTATCCGATGGATTTGCTTCGCGCCAGCCACCCATAAGGTCTCCAGTACAGTTTAGGACGCCCTGAAATGTTTTGGAATAGTGCGCTGAGTGCAGCGGAATAAATCCAAGGCCATTGTGGACCGCTTTAATGACTTTCGCGGCAGTTTCGTCCGTAACCTCGGCGTGGCGAGCATGGCCCCACCAGAGGAGAACATCGGTCTCAGCGAGAATTTCTTCAGTGATGCCCTGGTTCGGATCATCAATATTTGCTGTCTTAGCAACAATATTGCCGCCGCCGAGAGTGTTTAAACCCTCGGCGATGGCGCCGTTAAGACTATTCGGATAAATGGATTTGGGCGCATGAGTGGGGGCTTCATCCCAGACTAAAACGCGGACAGGGGCTTCAGACATAGTATCTCCTCGAGGTTGTAGTTAATCTCCCCCGGCACCAACGCCGGGTTCCGTCATTTTACGTGCATTCAGCAGTTCTTCGAGCTGTGCGGAGGGCAGTATCTTCTCAGATTGGCAAAGATCTCGCACCGTCCGTCCTTCATCGACAGCGCGTTTTGCTAGCTTTGCCGCCGCATCGTAGCCGATTACCGGGGCAAGGCTGGTCACCATACTCATCGACCACTCCACCAGGCTTTCGGCCCGCTCTTTGTTCGCGACTACTCCGACTACGGCTTTATCCGTGAAAACTCGCACCGAGTTCGCGAGGAAAGTGATTGATTCCAGCAGATTGCGCGCCATAACCGGCAGCATAACATTCAGGTCCAGATTACCGTGCGTGTTGGCGATCGAGACTGTGACCGCATTGCCCATCACCTGGGTGCAGACCATGATCAGCTGTTCGCAGATCACCGGGTTGACTTTCCCAGGCATGATAGATGACCCAGGCTGAACTGCGGGCAGTGAGAGCTCACCTAAACCGCAGCGCGGGCCGGAGGAGAGCCAGCGGATATCATTCGCGATTTTCAGGAGTGAAGTCGCAACCGTGGAAAGCTGATTGGCCGCTTCAACCGCCGCATCCTGGCTGCCCTGGGCTTCGAAGTGGTTACTTGCTTCCACAAACGACAGACCAAATCTTGCCGCAAGTTTTGCGGCAATCGCGGATCCAAAGCCTTCTGGCGAGTTGATACCCGTTCCGACCGCCGTGCCACCGATCGCCAGCTCGCAAAGGCGGGGCTGCACCGACTGGAGCCTTGCAATCGAAAGCTCGATCTGACGTGCCCAGCCCGAGGCTTCCTGCCCAAGGCGTATCGGAGTGGCATCCATGAGATGCGTCCGCCCTATCTTCACGATATCGTCCCAGAGTTTAGCTTTGTCAAGGAGTGCTGTGTGCAGATCGTGTAAAGCAGGGAGCAGTTCCCGGTGCATCGCATTGGCCGCAGCGACGTGGATCGCCGTCGGGATGACGTCATTAGAGGACTGGCTCTTATTGACATGATCGTTCGGATGAACCGGAATCTTCGAGCCGATCACACCGCCCATAATCTCGATGGCACGGTTAGAGATCACCTCATTGGTGTTCATGTTCGTGGAAGTTCCGGAACCAGTCTGATAGATGTCTACCACGAACTGATCATCAAGCGTTCCAGCAATTACTTCATCTGCGGCTCGATAGATTCCCGATGCTGTCTCTGGATCCAGCAGCCCCATCTCCACGTTAACTTCGGCAGCAGCATGCTTAATCGCGCCCAGCGCTTCGATGAAAGGACGAGAAAAATGGATGCCGGAAACAGGAAAATTCGCAACAGCACGTGCTGTCTGCGCCCCGTAATAAGCGTCTGAAGGAACCTCGAACTCGCCCATCGAGTCTTTTTCAATGCGTGTGTTAGTCATAAAAGTTTTGCTTGAAATCTATTTTTTCGTATCGCTGGAAAGGTGGTAGGAAAGTACAGCTAGCTCCTGTAGGAATGAAACGTTGCGAACTACAATTCTTTCCGGCACTCTGAGAATAATAGGTGCAAAGTTAAGTATCACTTTGACGCCGGCAAGTATGGCCGTGTCTGCCACACCCTGAGCCGCCGAAGCGGGAACACAAATGATCGCAATCCGCGCTCCGATGTCGGCATTAACAGTGCAGACATCCGCCTCGTCGAGTATCATAAGGTTTCCCTGCAGACAGCCAATTTTTGCGGGATCGCGGTCGAATGCAGCGGCAATATGGAATTTATGTTCGGTCAATCCCGGATACCCGATCAATGCACTTCCAAGATTACCTGCTCCAATCACCATAATCGGCTGAAGCTGGTCTATTTTGAGAATTCGGGCAATCCGGGCCTGCAGCTCCTGAACATTATATCCTACCCCGGGCTTGCCAAATTCGCCGAAGTACGAGAGGTCTTTGCGGAACTGAGCGGCATTGATGCCCGTCTGCTTTTCGACATCCGTTGACGATATCGTCTCCACATGGGATGCTTCAAGGTCAATCAGAAAGCGTAAATAAGTCGCCAAGCGTTCCAGCGTGGGGATCGGCACCTTCGGACTGCTGCTGCTGCTGTTCACGGGTTATATCTCATCGGACGGCTTTAACCATAAGTTAGGCGATTGTGAATTTCATCACAGCGTGCCATTATGATGATTATACTGCCGTCGCCCCTGCCCCGTCAAGTCCTACTTAAAGGTGCGTTTTCAGTTCGGCACAGAAGAGGACCACCAAGGCGTACCAAACAGTGTTTCAAGGTGACCATTACTCAGGACGTTATCAACTGTAGGAACGGAAGTGTGTGAAAGGTCACCAATAAAAACCAATGTCGCCCCTTGGGATGAGTTTTGATTCAAGACGAGGCAGCGCACCTGAAAACTATTTGCCGACTGGGCAGATGGGATTGTCACCGTCGATTGCAGCAGCCGCACCGCCATTTGTTGGACATAGGCTCGCGTGATGCCTTCCGGTGGCGCGGTTAGTCCAAACGTCAGCCCAATCTGAGACGTACGTGGATCACTGGTTACATCGATTACGACTATGCCCAGTGCCCGCAGATCGGCTGAGTATCTGAGCGAGTCAAGTAGTGACTGCTCTGCGGGATCATGCGGTGCAGAAGTCTGCGGATCAGACGCTGCCTGGTCCGAAGAGACGACGACTGGCTGGAGCTGAACATCTGCAGCGTGGGGCGGCCCGAATACCTTGTACGAGCCGTGTCGGTGTGCCGATGCATAAGCCAGGCCAACTAATAAAAAGAGAAGAAGTACTGCTGCCGCCGAACTTAAACGTAGAGCCACTTCCGGATTCCGAATGAACTTGACAAGTCCATTCACGGGAGGGAGGACCGGAGGAACAGTATCGTCTGTTTGAGGGTCCAGGCGAAGCCGCTGAAGGAGGTCCAGCTTCATCCGATCCGCAGGACTATTCGGGTTGACATCAAGTGCCATCCGATACCACTGCGCGGCATCGTCGTAGCGCCCCTGATTTTCGTAAATATCACCGAGAAGGCTTTGCGCGGAGGAGCTTTCCGGGGCAAGGCGTAGTGCTGCCATGCAGCTCTCAGCGGATTCTTCCCAGCATCCGCGAATCCGGAGAAGATTTGCCTGGGCAAGCAGCGTATACACTTCTCGCGTTAAGCCGGCTTCATGAATAAATGGATTATTCTCAGATACCAGAGGATCCAAAGCCACCTTCCCCTCGTTTCGTCTGCGGCAGCGATTTTGCAGAAACTTCTTCCCAGTACACTTTCAGCACTGGCGCGACGACTAGCTGGGCGATGCGGTCACCGCGCCGCAGGGTTACAGGCTCTTGACCCAGATTGATCAAAATAACACCGACTGTATTGCGATAATCCGAATCGATCGTACCGGGCGAATTCAACAGCGTCAAACCATGCTTGAGGGCGAGGCCGCTGCGCGGGCGCACCTGCGCCTCACAATCTTCCGGCAATGCAATCCGGATTCCAGTGGAGACCAGAGCTCGCTCTCCCGGAAGCAGTATCAGGTCAGTTTCTAAGGCAGCCCGCAGGTCCAGCCCGGCTGATCCATGCGTCGCATAGGCCGGGAGAGGCAGATCGAGAGCAGAGGGTTCACGTTCAATAGAGATTTGCAAAAACCTAGTTCTCCCCAGACTCGGCTCGGCGAATAGGGAAGACCAGCAGGAATGTTGTGCTGACCCCCAATTCACTTTCGACCGCGGCTGTCCCACCGTGGCCTTCTGTAAGTGCCTTGACCAGAGCGAGTCCAATTCCCGTGCCACCGATCTCCCGGTTATCCCGGTTGTCCACGCGGTAAAATCGATCCCAGATTTTCGGCAGATGCTCACGCGGTATCCCCATGCCTTCATCGGAGATATTCAGCTCGATAGAGTTCGGTTCTTCCCCATCTGTATCGCTTGGGATTACGCGTCCGGTCACACAGACCGTGCCGCCCTGCGGGGAATATTTGATGGCATTATTCACGAGATTCGTCAAAATCTGTTCCATCTTGTCAGGATCGGCAGTAATCACTGGAAAGTCAGCTGGAAAGTTCATCGTCAGCTCGTGGTCGCGCGCATAGGCCCGCTGAGCCGCCAGAACTTTTTCGGTTGTCTGGGCTACGTTGACCTCGGCCCAGTTCATTTGCATCGCTCGGCCCTGCTCAATGCGTGAAATGTCCAGCAAATCTTTGATCAGGCGGTGCAGCCGGTCGCACTCTGAATCGATGATGCCATAGAACTCGCGCCGAGTAGGTTCGTCATAGTAATTATCATTGTCCGCAAGCAGGGTGGAGATAAAACCTTTGATACTAGTGAGTGGGGTTCGCAGCTCATGGGAGACGGTTGAGATGAAGGCTGTCTTCATACGCTCCACCCCCCGGATCTCGGTAATATCGTTGAAAATCGCGACGATGCCTGCAGGAGCTCCGTCATCATCGCGAACAGTTGCGCACTGCACCTGATAGATGCGCTCTCGGAACTGCTCCTCGACACCGGCGTCAGGCAGGTTAAACGCTACCTCCTCCGCGACTTCCGCATTTCCCGTCGAAAGGGCAGCAGAGATGATCTTCCGGATCCGGCTGTCTGAAATCGCGCGGGCGTAGGGCATATCGATGAGCGGCGTAGTGGAATTGATTCCTAAGATCGCACGGGCGGAAGGGTTCATCTGCAGGAGGCGGCCATTGATTCCCACCATGATCAGGCCAGCGTAAAGGCTATCGATCGTGTGGAGGAGTTCCTGCTTCTCCTGGACGACTTCGCGGTACATCTGCGCAGAGGCGATGACGGCCGCCCCCTGACGGGCAAGCTGTTCCAAAAGCCGGACATCTTCTTCGACGAAAATCCCGCCATACTTTTTATTGAAGACGTGCAGAACGCCGACAGTCGTACGCTCTAAAACTCGGTTGTCTTCGTCTCGCTTCTCAACGACCAGGGGAACTGAAACGGCATTGTGGATACGGAGACGTGTGAGGCCTTCCGCTGCAGCACGAGGGTCCAGCGCGGCATCATAGGTAATCAGTGAAGAGTTTGTCCGGAAAACTTCATTGGACACGCCCTCTTCCGCTACGCGACGCTCGAGAAGCGCCAGCTCGTCGCGGTCGAAACCCATCGCCGGGTGCGTGGCGTAAAGTGTTGCCGCTCCAGCATCATGGAGCATAAAGACACACTTTTCCGCCTGTAAGATCTTGGCGATCTTATCCACGAGCCGTCTCAAGGTGTTTTCGAACTCTCCCGATGAGGGGAGACCTAACGGATGGACGGAAGGTGGGGAAGGCGAGTCAGCGGCGTGGAGGTGCGCTTCCGCACTCTGGATACGCTGTTCCAGGTCGATGTTGGTTCGTTCCAACTGCTGGATATACTGCTTCCGATCTTCATAGACGGTCGGAAGGGGATCGGGCTCATTTGACCCAAATGGGGACGGCGAATTCTGCGGCATGGAGAGCAGCTTACCTCTGACCTGATTATAGCATAGCGAGTCCGGCCTCGTCAATCGTGAGCGAGATTTTCTAAAAATCAGGGGAGCATCAGACGGCCGCAGTTGTCGCAAGTTTGGAGCTGCACGCTTTCTTTGACGGCTTTAATTAGGGTTGAGGGTAATGTCATATGGCAGCCACCGCAGGCATTTCCGTCGAGGCGACCGATACCGACACCGCCGGCTTTAAGTCGAATATCATCGTAGCGCTTCAGCAGTGATTTGTCCTCGGTCCCGGCCGCAGCGGCTTCGCGCAGACGGGTCAAATCGGTGAGTTCCAGGCCGAGCTCTTCGTACCGCGCCCGAAATGCCGCAACCGTATCCGTTCGATGTCCTTCGGCAGTTGTCGCTTCGGCATCCGCCGCTGTCAGCTCCGCCTGCGCTGCTTCTGCCTGCTCCATCAGCTCCAAAATACGCTCGTCTAGATCAGATATCTGACGTCCCAACGCTTCGATCTCTTTCTCGATATTTGCCAGCTCTTTGACGTTCGTGATGGAGCCTTGATAGAGCTTCTGCTGATAACTTTTACGTTTTGCTTCGACTGTGTCTAGTTTCAGCTCGTTGTCTTTCAGGTCCCCGCTGACATGATGCTGAATGCTGCGCTTTGCAGCCGCATTCTCACGCGCTGCCGCCGACTGCGCTGCTGCCTCCATCCCGTTATCCAAAGTCGATTGTAAACGCTTTGCACGCTGAATACGGGTATCTATTTGCTGAATAGCATAGAGGGCCGTCAATGTTTCCGACAAAGTAGCCATCGGGAAAGTACTCCTCATTCCTGCACGTCTCCAGTGATTTTAGCAGAATCTTCTGTCCCTGTCAAATCACTGCCTATAAGGTACAATATTATCATGGCTAAAGTGCAGACCAAATATATCTGCCGACAATGCGGATTCGAAAGTGCGAAATGGCTCGGCAAGTGTCCCGGATGCGACGAATGGGGCACACTCGATGAAACAATCTCCCTAGCGTCGCCCAAGTCAATAGCCGCCCGCTCCCCGCTTTCAACCTCTTATGTCGGTCACAGCCGGCCGCTGCGACTGAGCGAAGTCCCCTCCCCCAGCGAAGAGGGCCGGATACTCTCTGGCATCGGGGAGTTTGACCGTGTGCTCGGCGGTGGCATTGTGCGTGGCGCATTGACTCTGATTGGTGGGGAGCCTGGGATCGGGAAATCCACTCTCCTCAGCCAGGTCGCCGGAAATCTCGCCGGACGCGGCGGCACGGTATTATATGTTTCCGGAGAGGAGTCCGCAACCCAGATCAAACTCCGGGCGGAGAGGCTCGGAATCACGACCAACGATCTTCTTCTGCATAACGAAACCGATGTCACATTGATTACTGCCACGATCCTGGCGGAACGTCCGGCATTCGTTATTATTGACAGCATTCAGACCATGCAGCACCCGGAGATCGAATCGGCACCTGGCAGTGTGTCCCAGGTACGTGCCGCTACCGCCCAGCTGGCACAGGTTGCCAAAGGTGAGGGTATCCCAATCTTTCTGGTCGGTCATGTAACCAAAGAAGGAACCCTGGCCGGGCCGCGAGTTCTGGAACATATGGTTGACACGGTGCTGACCTTCGAGGGTGATCGACATTATACTTACCGTATCTTAAGAGCAGTCAAAAATCGGTTTGGCTCTACCGATGAGCTGGGCCTGTTTGAAATGCACGAAGAGGGGCTGATCGAAGTCCCTAATCCCTCCGAAATGCTGCTTGCGGAGCGAACACATAACACCGCTGGCTCTGCAATTACCGCAACTATCGAGGGTACACGCCCCCTGCTAATCGAAGTCCAAGCCCTCGTCGCTCCCTCGTATTTAAGCAATCCGCGCCGGACCGTGTCTGGAGTAGATACCAACCGCGTGAACTTGATCCTGGCCGTGCTGGAAAAACGAGTTGGGCTCAGTCTTGCTAACCAGGACGTTTTCGTGAATATAGCGGGGGGTGTCCGTGTCGATGAACCCGCCGCGGACCTTGCCATTGCCGTAGCCGCGGCCTCGAATTTTCAGGAGCGTCCGATAGATCCTTCCATCGTTCTGGCCGGGGAGGTCGGGCTAGGAGGCGAAGTACGGGCTGTCGGTCACATGGAGCAGCGGCTGCGTGAGGCCTCCCGTATGGGGTTTACCCAGGCGATCATCTGCGCACGCAGTAAGGCTAACCTGCGCGGGTCGACCGGCCTGAACGTCATCGGGGTAGAGACGGTACGGCAGGCACTGGACGCCGCACTAGCGGGCCGATGAAGCTGCTCAGTCTCTTACTTCTTCTGCTTTTGACTGGACCCTGCCTCGGGAAACCGGGGCCGCTGGTGGTGATCTTACTTCCGGGGACAAGCCTGCGCGACTGGCAGAATGCCGATGCGCCATCTCTGCATCGCCTTATGAAATTCGGCGCCCTGGCGGTGATGAATACTCGTACGGCTCGTCAGTCCGGTGACACGCAGCGCGAGTCCCCCCAAAGTGCTCTGATCACTCTCGGAGCCGGGTCAAGAGCCGCTTCCACGGCGACAAAGGCCATTGGCTACCGAGTGCTACCTGGAAATTTGACGGATGCGCTGGCGAAAGCGCACGTGGTCATCCGGACCGGGGGAGGAGAAAATGCGCTTCTTGTTGCCGCTTCCCAGAGCGGAGAAATACTTTCTGCTGCATCACTGACGACCCTTGCGCCAGGCTGCACAATTTGGGATGCCGGCAGTGACATTCAAGCCGCCGACACCCTCATCGGCAATGCTGCAGGGCAGGTAGACACACGGAAGGGGCGATTAATTGTTCTCGCTGCCTTTGCCAGCAACGCTGACTACGCACAAGGGCGGCGGCTATCTCCCGTACTGGAGTATGGCAAGGCCGTGCCTGGGGGACTTCTGGTATCGGCATCGACGCGCCGTCCCGGTCTTGTGACAAACACGGACTTCGCGCCTACCGTCGCTGACTACTTTGGGCTGAGCCGAGCCGATTTCCCCGCCCGGCCCTTTGGCTTTGCCTGGACCTTCCAAGAGACGCATACTGCAGCAATACAGACCAGTGTTCTGGAAGAGGAGGCCTATCGACAAGGGAGAGAAATGCGTATTCTCCCTTATGCCGCCCTCGTGTTTGCCATTTGGATATTGCTCGCCACCCTTCTGCTTATTCGGGGGAAACTTCCAGCCTGGGCAGCGGCCATTCCGCTGACTGCGACACTGGCACTCCTTCTTGCCAGGTCTGCGGCTGAGGCATGCGCCTACTTTCCACTGTTGATACTTTTGGGCTTCGGGGTGGCCGCACGCTGTGGATGGAGACGTGCAGTTTCTATTCTAGCGTCAGGAATTATTTTTGTACTCGTTGTCGCTCTGGCCATGGGTGGTTCTCTGATGCACAGCAGTCTTTTGGGATACTCTGCAGTCGAGGGAGCACGCTACTACGGGATCGGCAATGAGGCGATGGGCCTTCTGGTGGGGTCTGCGCTGGTGGTCGCTGCGTGGCTTTGGCCGTTGGGGAAATATTCTAAAGTCTGCACACTCGCTTTGTTGATCGGAGTGACTATTCTTCTGGGCCTGCCCCAGGCAGGGGCGAAAGCGGGCGGGCTGCTAGTAGCGTCGTCTGCTTTCGGCATATTCCTCTGGGAAAAACACGGCGGGAAATGGTCGTGGCGTATGGTCGCATTTGTAGGAATGGCATCCGTCGGTCTTCTCGGCGTCGTGGCACTCGGAGATTCCCTGTTGCAGCCATCGCACCAGTCGCATATGGGCGAAGCAATACAGCGCATCCGCAGCGATGGTTTTGGAGAAGCACGGGGCATCATCATCCGCAAACTGGCAGTTGAGGGAAGACTTGCCTGGCATAGTACCTGGGCTGCCCTTCTTTGGATCGGGATTGTCTGTTTGAGGCAGGCCAGGCCCCTCTCAATGGCTGGATTTGTCGCAGTCGCGGCTTGTTTATTGTTCAATGATGCGGGGACCGTGGCAGCGGCACTGTGCCTCGTACCGCTCTGGGGTGAAGCCGTTGTTCAGAGCCAAAAAAGCCTTGGGAGAAATTACTTTCTCCCAAGGCCAATTTAGTTATCGAGCGAAGCGTTTACTGCTTACATCGGTGGGACTGTGGCGTCCGCTGGGGGCAGCAGTACCTTATCGATAATATGGATGATCCCGTTTGTTGCATGAATGTCTGCACTGATCACGGTGGCGTCGTTAATCATCAGCTTGCCACGACGGCCTTTCGTGACCTGAAGGGTCGCGCCCTGAACAGTTGGAGGCGAGGTCGGGCTGGTCATGCTCATCGCGGCGGCGGCATCGACGCTGGCCGGGATAACGTGGTAAGTCAAAATCGACTTGAGCTTTACCGGGTCTGCCAAAAGGGCATCCAAAGTTCCGGCAGGCAGCTTGGCGAAAGCCTTGTCGTCCGGGGCAAAGACTGTGAAGGGGCCAGCTCCTTTGAGTGTCTCGACAAGTCCAGCGACCTGGAGTGCTTTCACCAGTGTGGTGAGATTCTTAGCCGCCATCGCGGTGTCGACAATATCGAGCGTGGCCATCGCGGCGGGCTTGTCAGCAGCCATCGGCATTGCCGGTGCCATTGCCCCGCCCATCACAGGCATGCTCATATCGGAGGCCATCATGGGCTTTTGTGCGTTCAAGGATTCATAGGCGGTGTTGTAGTTAGCAATCTCCGTCTTTTCCTTGTCATTTTCGTAAACATCGCCCAGGTTCAGGCCGTACTGAGTGGCGAGGGTTGGAAAGGTCTCACCACGCTCTACCGCCGCCGAGACGACGCTAAATGGGAGATAAGTCTTTTTGGAAATCTTGGCAATGGTTGCGATCTGGCTGTCCGAAAACCCGCGGTTTTTTGCCAGCTGCAAATCGCCGTAGCTGTACAAGGAATTGCTAAGCGGGGTGTAATCAATGACTCCCGTAGCCATCATTCCCGGCATAGGTTCAGCAGCCATGGGGGCAGCAGCCATATTGCCAGTCGCCGGTGCGGCTGGAGGTGTCATGGCATCTTGAGCGCGTACTCCAGATGTCGAAGCCGCGAGCATAGCGGCAACTGCCGCGGCGACTGTCCAATTTCGGGAAAGGTTGCGTGTTCGCATGTGAGGGGATACTCCTTCTGAGTGTTACAGGATACAGCCGAGACTAAAGCTGCAGCTAGCAAGTTTTTTGCTCGCAAAAAGATCGATGCAGTACAAGTCTGTTATACCTCCTGAAACCGAAAAATCAAACCTTTCCAAGTTATATTCCTTTGGGGATTGTAGGGGCGGGTATTGATGCCGCGAGAATATAGATAATCATGACGACAAAACCTTATCTTCAGCGTTATTTTGGCCCGCAGGGAATACTGAAAACAGCCCTGCCAGGCTTTTCCGTCCGCCCGCAGCAGCAGGAAGCGGCAGCTGCAGTCGAAGCTGCCCTCAGCACTCCCGGTGGGCTGGCACTCATCGAAGCCGGAACCGGAGTTGGGAAGACGCTCGCCTATTTGATCCCTGCACTTCAAAAGGCTAAGCCAAACTGGCGCATTATCGTTTCGACCCACACGCTGGCACTCCAGTCACAGCTTGCCGAAAAAGATATTCCCCTGGTGCAGTCCGTGTGGAAGAAGCCGATCAGCTCTGCCGTCGTCAAAGGCCGGGGCAACTATTTGTGTCTCCAGGATATGGATGCCGCCCGTGGAGATCTCTGGACTGTCGGCGACCCGCAGTTTATGCAGATCGCGGCCTGGAGCAATACGACGCCGACCGGGGATGTCGCCGAGCTGGACTTCACCTACCCCGGCTGGAATGATATTCGGGCCAATACCGACACCTGCAAAGGCCAGGAATGCCGCTTTTTCGATCGCTGCTTCTACTACCGGATGCGGCGCGAAGCGCAGGATGCGGAAATACTCCTGGTCAATCACGCCCTCTTCTTCAGCGACCTCGCGATGCGGCGCAGCGGGGACCCGGAGGCGAAGCTGCTGCCGGACTACGACTTCGTGATCTTCGACGAAGCTCATCATCTCGAGACCGCCGCCGCGTCAGCCTTCGGTGTAGCGTTCTCCTCGGGCCGACTGCCCGCGCTTCTGGACAAAGTACGGCGCGTGGCCCGGTCCCTGGATATGAGTGTCGAACGGTTGAAGTCCATCGAGTCCTACTCTCAATCACTCTTTGAGCCGTTTGTTCAGGCCAATCGGCAGGACTTTTTCGTCTCCGATATTCTGCCGGGAGACTCGGCGCTGCAAACCGCCCGTGCCCAGGCGTCCGCAATCGGGACGCTGCTGGACTCGGTGGCCACCGAGCTGCTTAAGCAGGATACCGGCGGTCAGCCTGCCCTCAAGGACCGCGTCGACGGCCTGCGCCGCCAGTGTGCCCGTGCCAAAGAAGAATTGCTGCTGGTCTTCGGCGGCGATGACGCCAACTTTGTTCGCTGGGGGTCCCAGTCGCGGCAGGCCCGGCGCGGCCCGCAGGCGACCCTCAACTGGACTCCCATCTCCGTCGCTCCGATCCTGCAAGCCGCCCTCTGGCGCGAGCCGCGCAAAGTGGGAGCCGCGCTGATCTCCGCCACACTCTCCACCGACGGCGGCTTCGGCTACGTCCGCGAGCGACTGGGATTGCCGGACTCCGGCAGTCATCATTCCGCCTCGGAAACCATTGTCGGCTCACCATTTGACTACGAAAAGAATTGTCTTCTGTACATCCCGCGTCACCTGCCGATCCCTTCCGATGATCCCGGCTATGCGTATGACACGGCCAACGAAATGCTGGCCCTGCTCGAAGCCTCCCGCGGCGGGGCGTTTCTGCTGTTTACTTCCTATCGCGCCTTGAACGCCGCCTACGATCATCTCACGCAGTCCGACCTGCCCTACCCTATTCTGCGTCAGGGGGAGATGCCGAACGCCCGCCTCATCTCCACCTTCAAGGCCGAGAAGAACGCTGTCCTGCTCGGCACCCAGTCGTTCTGGGAGGGCGTCGACGTGCCGGGGGCCGACCTCCGGCTCGTCATCATCGACCGTATCCCCTTCGCTGTCCCCGACAGCCCTCTGAACAAGGCCCGCGTCGACGGCATCACCGCCACCGGCGGCGACTGGTTCAACGACTTCGCCCTCCCCCAGGCCCAGCTCAAGCTAAAGCAGGGCTTCGGGCGTCTGATCCGCACCAGCACCGACCGGGGCGTGGTCGCGATCTTAGACACCCGAATCGTCCGCAAAACCTACGGCGAGCGCTTCCTGCGCTTCCTGCCCCCCGCCCGCCGAGTTTTCGATATTGGGCAGGTGCAGGCGTTCTTTGGGGAGGAGTCATGAATGCCGTGAAGTGACTTCTCAGTCGGATGTAACTACTACAGCATATGCTTTCCCAGCAATTGGTCTCGCCACCAGTCGTAAGTATCAACATTTACGCGCCCTTTGCAAAAAGCTTAACCAAGTAGGAGAAGTGGATTTCACTTCGTCGCATCCTGAGGCAGGTAAAAGATGACCCGCCCGGAATCCTGCCACCAGTGAAGCCGGTTAAGCCAAGGTGCTTTTGATTCCGCTGCAACCTTTGTAAAGCCTTCCGCCATTGTCGCAGTAGCATTAGTCGTCAGGATTTTCACGCCGTCAGAGTCCCTGAATAATTGTTGAACTAATTTTTCTGTTTCTTCATCGGATAACGGGGCGAGGTAATCAAGCCCAGGTTTTTCTACTTGAATAATCGTCACGGTTGAGGTTTGGCGAACAGTAATCGTTTGTCCATTTAGCTTGTAACTTAGTTGTAATACAGCATTTCCATTTGTACGTTCTAGTGGTATAGATACATACCTTAAACCCTTCGGAGGCTGGGAATTATCTATTACCCATCGTTGAATCAATAATGCACTCGTTAGCTCCAATGGTATAAAAGGGTCGAACTTCGGTGCAATCATCTGTGTCAAAACCAATTCTGGGGAATTTAAACGCTTCCAGTATCCAGGGTTATTTTCTTGTTGTTTGCTTTCTGTGAACCAATGAGCGTTGGCTCCCATATCCAACGTCAGCGGACGGGAACTGGGTTTGCCATCACCTTTGACTAAGTAAAAGCCAATATGTCCAGGTTTTTGCCACCAGCTCCGGCCATTACCGCTAGGGTCAGTTAGTTTTTTGACCATACCATCTTCTGGGTTTCTGACAATAAAATAACCTTTCAACTCACGTTTATTAAGACAGCGACCCATTAATTCCTCAACTTCTTTGATTGATAACAGATTGTCATTTTTAGATGCAGGTAGATCGATTTGGCATAGCAACATACTAAAAATCTGAGATATGGTTATCCAGTAGTCTCCAGATCTATAAGTCAAACGCAATATGTCACAATCACCGTCCCTAACCCGCTGTATTGGAACGTAAGAACTACCCAATGGGGGGGGGAAATCAGGGGACAGAAATAAATCGGTGAAGTAAGAAGCATTATCCTTTGCTAAAGCAACATTTGGATTTCTACTTGTAAGCCCCATCAAACTTGAAAGGACTTTATCATAGTGCTTATTGGGTACATCCGCAGCAACACTCGTAATAATGCTGATTAAAAAGACAATCATTACGACTAATACGTTGAATAATTTTAAAACGCAACTAGTAAAGTTCATAAGTGGGTTCACCCTCTATCTAATATACTCTCCGATTTGCACTAGTAATTGGAACGATCATGGTCCCCAAACCGCCTCAGGGTACGGCCCTGGTGTTATACAATTTGTATAAATTGGATTGGTAATGTCACTATTATCAAACAGGTAATGCCATTCAGTTTGAGAAGTAATAGTCTTTACAACTCTTTGAATACCTTCAGTTGTATATGGATATGTTGTAGTACTTCCCTCTCCTCCCGGATAAAGAGTCCTGTTAAAAAGGTAGCAAGCTTCTAAAATGTTAGTTCCCTGCCCTGTCTTGTCCACCGAGAATAAGAGTTCATTTGGGCCAAAAAGTGCGTGTGACCCGCTTGTTTTAGCAGTATGGCCGTTATCACCAATCTTGCAAGAGCGAAAATCCTCGGCATTTAGGGCACTTACTGCAAATGAAGTCATATTTACGCTAGGATAACAGTAAACAAATGTTCCCGGGGAAGTAAGCCCAGTCATCTTAATTGCATTATCCATCAAAGTAATAATGTCGTAACATAGTCCTGTACCACTAGGGTCTAGATTTGCCCATATTGGCTTTTGCATATTTCGATAATTATACGTCAAAGGACCAATCGTATTCATCCAAATAGCGTTTACAACATCAGCCGGTGCCGACAGTGTCCGGCAATCGCTTGTAACCCGATTGATTCTCATGCTTGTCAATGAACCACCACTTGGCGTTCCGGCGACTGCAAACATTGTGTTGGAAGTATTAGCTATCTGTGTGTAGCTGTTGCCCCCATCATAAGATACGAGCCACGTTTCTTTGAAGTTTGTGTTGTCTATCCGTGCTGGCAAAACTGTGCCGTTGAGTTCTGTCGGAAATGCAACTGATACCGAGGAGCCAGAAAGCGTATATTGCTGCGAGACGTAGCTGAATTGTAATCCAGTGCTTGCCAATACGGCATTTAACTTGAATTGGGCCGTCACGGAACCGGAAATGTTAAGATTAAATACGGCGGTACAAGTGGGTGTCGTCCCCAACTTGTAACAGAGTGGGGAGGCATATTGATTTTGCAGTATTTCCGGCGAACGGACACCGCCTGCACCATTACTTGCATATGTCGCCGGATTACCATCCTTTTGCACGGTGTATTTGGTACCGCTAAATGTGGCAGAATACAGTGTTATCAGGGGCTGACCCTCCACACCAGGCTGTGGATCAGGGCTGCTGTTTTGAGCCAACATTGCTGTCACTTCGTTAGAAT
>JANXMY010000147.1 GCA_025354405.1 Armatimonadota bacterium | reverse complement strand
CGGCGCGGGCTTCGGTGAGGCCGTCCGTGTAGAGCAGCAGCAGGGAGCCGGGGGCCAGGGTGACGGTCTGCTCCTCGTAATCCGCACCGGGGAGGCAGCCCAGGGCGATGCCGTCGCTGGCGGGCCATTCGGAGGCGGTGCCGTCGGCGTCGCGGCAAAGCGGCGGCTCGTGGCCGGCGCTGGCGTAGGTCGTCTCGCCGGTCTGCGTGTTAAGAACGCCGTAAAAGAGGGTGACGAAACCGTCGTGGCTGCTCATGGAGCTGCACAGGACATCGTTGACGCGGGCCAGAACGTGGCCGGGGGCATTCGGGGTCTCCAGGGCGAATCCGCGCAGGGTGTACTTGATCATGGCGGTCTGGACGGCGGCTTTGAGGCCCTTGCCGGAAACATCGGCCATGACGACCCCCCGCCGGTGCTCGCCGAGATCAAACAGGTCGAAAAAGTCCCCGCCGACCTCGGCTTCTCCGAGGGCGGCCTGATATTTGTGCGCGAATTCGATGGAGTCCACCGACGCGGGAACGTCCGGCAGCAGGCGGTTCTGCATAGTCTCGGCGATCTTCTTCTCGCGGTCGTAGGCAGCCTGCAACTCAGTGAAGAGGTTGGCGTTCTCCAGCGCGACGGACGCCTGCGAAGCCAGTGCCCGGGCGAAGGCGGCTGAATCCGGCAGGCGCAGGCGGGGGGCGGAGTCCAGCAGGCAGAGCAGGCCAATGCCTTTGCGGTCCCGGGAGCGAAGGACAAAGAGGTAACCGGGGCTATCCAGAAACGCCGCCTCGGCACTCGTGAGGCCGAGGGCGGCGGGTGCATTCGCGACGTAATGGGCGGGAGTGTCCGCCGACAGCGGCAGGTCGCCGGTAATGGCGGGAGACAGGTCCGAGACGGCGCGGGGCAGAGACCGGCCGAAGAAGCCTTCAAGCAGCGTGCGGCCCTGCCCGGTTTCGTCCCGGGCCGCTTGATCGTCGTGGGCGGCCAGCGGGACAAACTCTTCGGCTTCCGGCTCGTACGCATAGACGGCGACCCGGCGGCACTGGAGGATGCGGGCGGCTTCGTCGGCAAGAATCTGCATCAGCAGCGGGGCATCCGAGGAGGCCGCGATGGCGTCGCCGGTCCGGGCGACCAGGGTGCGCAGGATTTCGTCGCGGCGTTTGGTCTCCTGATAAAGCTGGGCGTTTTGCACGGCCACGGCGATGGTCGCGCTGATGGTTTCGAGCAGGATCTGGTCTTCATCGGTAAAGCCAAAGAGGGGATTGAGCGCCCCGCCCCGGTTGCCGACCAGAAAGATGCCCAGCACGGTGTCCTGCTGCCTGATGGGGACGACAATCAGGTTGCGGAGCCTGAGCGTGGCCGCGACCCGGTCGGTCTTCCAGGTCTCCTCCATCCCCTGCCCGCGCTGGGTTAAGCCCGTGCGCCGTGCCAGGTCCGTCAGCTGTGTTCCCAGCTGCTCGGTGAGAAGAATTTGCATTCCGGGCGTCAGATTGTAGAATGCCTGGGAGGTCGGAAGCGGCCAAACTGAGTCTTCGGAGAGCAGCCAGAGGGCACCCAGCTCGCCGTCGACCGCCAGCGTGACTTCTTTGACGGCCACTTTCAGCACCGTCTGGATGTCCAAGGTCGCGGTGATCGCTCCATCGATGGCATGGAGGCTGCGCAGCTCACTGCTCTGCCGCGTCACCTCCTTCTGCATCTGGTCAAATGCCCGCAGCAGAAACGGCGCGAGAACGATCGCCAGCACGGCGGCGACTCCGTCGATGGCGACCGTCGCGTAGCTCCAATGGGCAAAGCGACCCGGCAGCAGCAGAGTCAGAAAGAGGCTGAGCAGGGCAAACAGCAAGATCCCGATGATCGCCGAGAGCCAGGAGATGCCCCCTGCCCGGCTGCCGATGAGTTGTGAGAAGTTCATTTAGTGCTGCACTTCAGTAAAATTCGAAAAAGATTTGATTCTGCTGCAGGGATCAGGCCTCGCAGATTGCTGCGATCCTTGGGAACCTATCCCGACACCTGGGAACCCACCCCGACACCTGGGAACCCACCCCGCAGCGAGCTGCGACCCTCCCGAAACGGGAGGGTGAGCGGGAAGAGATTTGTTGAGCTTGGTCTTCT
>JANXMY010000016.1 GCA_025354405.1 Armatimonadota bacterium | reverse complement strand
CTGATTCTTTCTAAAGCATCCTGATTCTTTCTAAAGCATCCTGATTCTTCTGAAGTATGGATCACCCGGATTGGAAATCCGGGTCTTCGATAAAGCGATTGTCCACTGCGTGGACATAAGACCTGTCGTTATCGTGCTATTCTTTGTCCGCGTAGGCGGGCACTTGCACTTCAAAAGACCCGGATTTCTAATCCGGGTGATACTGCCCTTACCCAACCCACTCCCCAACATTCCCCAGTGGCAGCCCGAAAGGCGTGGCCACTTCTCTGAGGAAAAATTGCCCGTCGGCAGAATTTAATCCCTTCGCCAGGCCGGCGTCATCGCGCAGGGCTTTCTTCACTCCTTTATTGGCAAGGGTCAGTAGGTAAGGAAAGGTGGCGTTGGTGAGCGCGTATGTTGAAGTCGCCGGGACAGCGCCGGGGATATTCGCGACCCCGTAGTGGATAACTTCGTCTACGGTGAACACGGGTACGGCGTGCGTCGTCGGGTGCATGGTCTCGATACAGCCGCCCTGGTCAACCGCAACATCCACGATCACTGAGCCGGGCTTCATGAGTTTGAGATCGGCTTGACTGACCAAAATCGGGGCACGAGCTCCTTTGATCAGCACTGCCCCGATGACGACATCCGCCGACGGCAATATCTCGCGTATATGGAGAGGATTGGAGAAGTAGGTCGTGACATTTGCCGGCAGAACGTCGTCCAAGTAGCGCAGACGCTCCAGGTTGATATCCATAATCGTGACATTCGCGCCCATGCCCGCCGCGATCTTGGCGGCATTGATGCCGACGACTCCGCCGCCCAGAATAACAACATGCGCTGCCGGAACGCCAGGGATCCCCCCAAGCAGAATTCCACGTCCGCCCTGCGGCTTCTCGAGGTACTTGGCAGCCTCCTGCATCGCCATCTTGCCCGCGATCTCGGACATGGGAGTCAGGAGGGGCAGGGTGCCATCCAAGGCTTCGACGGTCTCATATGCCAGGCAGATTGCCCGCGTGTCCTGCATCGCGATTGAAAGCCTGCGGGAGGCGGCGAAGTGGAAGTAGGTGAAGAGAGTGTGCTCAGGCCGAATATAGGAATACTCCTCCGGCTGCGGCTCTTTCACCTTGCAGACGATGTCCGCCGCCGCCCAGACCTCCCGTGCTGTGGGCAGCAAGGTTGCTCCGGCGGCGAGGTAAGCGTCATCCGTCAGGCTGGTGCCGAGTCCCGCGCCGGCTTCGACAAAGACGGCATGACCCGCCATCGTCAGCGTCTCGACACCTGACGGCACGACGGCAACACGGTTTTCGTTGTTTTTGACTTCACGCGGCACACCGATGTTCATGCGTCTTTCTCCACCATTTTTTTCCCAATCGCCGAGGCGATCACGGCCATTTCCTGCATCAAGGTCTGGAAGGCGGGGATGGTGATACTCTGCGCTCCGTCTTTCAGCGCCTTTTCAGGGTTCGGGTGGACTTCCACCAGCAGGCCGTCTGCACCGACGACGAGGGCGGCCTTGCACATGGCCGGAACCATGGAAGACTTGCCGGTGCCTTGGGATGGGTCAACGATGATGGGCAGATGGGACAGCTCGCGGACGGCCAGCACGGCGGAGAGGTCCAGCGTGTTGCGGGTGTACGTCTCGAAGGTGCGAACTCCGCGTTCGCAGAGCATGACGGCTTCGTTACCTCCCTTAATGATGTACTCGGCGGCCTGCAGCCACTCTTCGATCTTGGACGACATGCCGCGCTTCAGCATTACCGGCTTTTTGAGCTTTCCCACTTCGATCAGCAGGTCGTAGTTCTGCATGTTGCGCGTCCCAATTTGCAGAATGTCGGCGTATTTGCAGACCAGATCGATATTGCCGACATGCATGACCTCGGTGATGATCGGCAGTCCTGTTTCTTCGCGCGCCTGAGCCAGCAGCTTCAGGCCGTCCTCGCCCATCCCCTGAAACGAGTAGGGGGATGTGCTGGGCTTGTAGGCTCCGCCGCGCAGGACGGTTGCCCCGGCGGCTTTGACGGCGCGGGCGGTCTCCATCAGCTGTGCTTCAGATTCGACGGTACACGGGCCGGCCATCATGACGAAGCCTTCCCCGCCGATCACGACATCTCCGACCTTGACGACGCTCTTCTCCGGCCGATACTCTTTGCTGGCGAAGCGGTAGGGTTTCAGAATCAAAACGGCTCGTTCGACGGCAGGCAGCGACTCGACCTGCTCGGCTACCCGCGCTTCGTCCTGCGTCGGCGCGCCGACGGCGGCGATCACTGTCCGCTCAACCCCGTAAATCGGATGTATCTCATAGCCCCACTCCTGAAGTGCGCCTTCGACTTCGCTTACCTGGGCCGACGTTGCTTCAGCCTGCATCACAATGATCACTAGTCACAGCTCCTTAGAATATTCGATCAAATACTAACTTTTAAATACTTATCCAGCCACATCAAGTTCCGCTGCAGTCGATCCAGACGAAGGTCCGGCGGGCCGCTGCGCGAAAGGCCGTGAGAGGTCCCCGCTGGGTAGCGGACGAATTCGACGACTTTGCGCTGGAGCCTGAGGGCGGCAAAAAGTTCTTCGGCCTGGCTGATCGGGCAGCGCAGATCGCCGTCGGAGTGGATCAGCAGCAGCGGCGTGTTGATCTTTCCGGCGTAGGCCATTGGGGAATGGAGCCACAGGTCGGTAGGATCGTCCCAGCTGTTGCCTTTGTAGTAGGTTCCGTGCGACCAGGGGAAGTCGCAGGTCCCGGCCATGGACTGCAGATTGTTGACTAAGCGATCCGCGATCGCGCAGGCAAAACGGTCCGTGTGGCCGATGGCCCACGCTGTCAGGTAGCCGCCATAGGAGCCGCCCATGATCGCAGTCTTTTGGGGATCGGCGTAGCCACGCTTGATAGCCTCATCGGTGAGAGACTCGATATCCGCCAGAGCCGGGACGCCCCAGTCGCCTTGAATGGCTTTCGTATGCGCTTCGCCGTAGCCTTTGGAGCCGCGCGGATTGGCGTACGCGACGACGTAGCCCTGGGCCGCCAGCCACTGCAGCTCGTGGAAGAGGGCATTGCCGTACTGCAGGTGCGGGCCTCCATGCACGTAAATCACCAGCGGCGCTTTGCCATCGGCTTGAAAGCCAGGAGGTGTCAGGAACCAGCCGGGGACGATGCCGCCGCTGCCATTCGGTATCGCAAACGGCTCCGGCGTCTGTAGTGCAATCTCGTCGAGCCAGGGCTGATTCAGATGCGTAATCTGGTGTTCGCCGACAAAGACCTCGGCAGGTGTTGTGGGCCGTGATACGGAAGCGGCAAATCGGTCACCCGCC
>JANXMY010000127.1 GCA_025354405.1 Armatimonadota bacterium | reverse complement strand
CGGACCCTGAGCGATGAACGTGATTCGCTGGAGGTAAACTACCTGCCATCGTTCGCACTGGAGGGTATTTCGGAAGTGGGAGACATTCAGGCGCGGTTTCAGGAAGAACTGGCGTCTGTTGCCGGGGAAGAAGCGGCTCGGGGCACCACCCTGCGCGGGCCGCAGCGCGATGACATCGGCTTTCGGGTCAACGGCCAGGACTGCCGCCTCTTCGGCTCCCAGGGGCAGCAGCGCACCGTCGCCCTCTCGCTGAAGCTTGCCGAGCGGCAGCTGATTGAGGAGCTGGTCGGCGAGCCGCCCCTGCTGCTGCTCGACGACGTCCTCTCCGATCTCGACGATGCCCGGCGAGCACTGCTGTTCGAGCTGACCGCCCGGGCCGGGTCCCAGACGTTTCTCAGCTGCACGAATCTCCGCGCCTTCTCACCCGAGGCTTTGGAACGTGCCACTGTGTATGCCGTCTCGGCAGGGGAAGTCGCCAAACAATGAGTGAGACACAATGAAAAAAATGCGTGGTCTGACTTCCGCCGGCGGCGCGGTGGACGGGTTCTTTCAGGGACAGGAGCTGGCGAAGATACTCCGCCCGCATCTGGCCAAGGCCCGCTGGGCCGAAGTCGTCGGCCCGCAGGTTGCCGGAGTGACGCAGGTCTCCGCAGTCCGCGACGGCGTGCTGGTCGTGCGCGTCAAAAACAGCGTCTGGGCCAATGAGCTGACTCTGCTCAAAGACGATATGCTGCGCCGCCTCAATTCCGCCCTGGGCGGGCGAGTACTCAGCGATATTCACTTTCAGGCCGGCGGCTTAGCCAAAGAGGTGAAAAAGCCCGTCAAACCGGTCGTGGAAGCCCCGACTGAGGCAGAGCTCGCGAAGATTGTGCTGCCCAAAGACGTACGTGAGCGCATCGAAACTGCCCTCGTCGGCATCACAGACGAACTCCTGTCCGCTCGTATGCGCCGGACCATGAGCCACGCTGCCCGCACTCAGGAGTGGCGAAAACGCCGTCACTGGCTTCCCTGCCCCCGCTGCGGGGGGCTGACGTCTCCCACTCCCAATACGGCCCTGGAAGCCGCAGGCGAGCCTCCTGTGCCCCGTTTGTGCCCATTGTGCCGAGCCGGGGTCGGATAAAATTCACCCGTCATGATGTGGACGGGGGCATGAGAAGAGGGTGGGGGCAAGCCCCGCCCCTACAGAAGCACTTCCAGACCATTCGGCAGGCTTGTCAGCACCTCGCAGCCGCCCTCGGTTACGAGAATATCCTCCTCGATGCGCACACCGCCCCAATCCTCTAGATAGATCCCCGGTTCAACGGTCAAGACCATGCCCGGCGACAAAATCAGGCTGTCCGAGCGGACGGACAGGCCCGGGCCGTCGTGGACATCTCGGCCCAGGGAATGGCCGAGACCGTGACCGAAGGCGTTACCAAAGCCCTGTGCGGTGATGTAGTCGCGGGCAATAGCATCAATCTCCTTCCCGGTCGCCCCGGGCCGGATGGCGGCGATCGCTAAACGCTGGGCTTCGAGGACCACGGCGTAGACCTCGCGCTGGCGGGAGGTCACCGCCCCGATCCCGATCGTGCGGGTGATATCGGAGTTGTATCCGTCCACGCAGGCTCCCCAATCGATGGTGACAAAGTCGCCGGTGACGAATGGTCGCGGGCCGGCATGATGGTGCGGCCTCGCGCCCTGTGACCCCGACGCGACGATACTCTCAAAAGCCGTTCCCTCCGCTCCCCCCCGACGCATCGCATATTCTAATTCCCGCGCAAAATCCTGCTCCCGCGTGCCGGGAACCAGCAAATGCTTCACCGAAAGGAATGCTGCCTCCGCGACGGCGATGGCATGGCGGATCGTGGCAATCTCGCCCGCATCTTTCACCATCCGTAAGTTTTCCACGAGATTCTCCGTACCGATCCACTCCAGCTTCGGGGAAAGCTCGCGCAGCTTCTCCCAGGCCGCAACCGTGACGTTTCCTGCCTCGAAGCCCAATTTTTGAACGATGGGCCGTTCTTTCAAGACGTTCTGCAAGGCTTCCCCGTAGCCGCCGCTGCCGCGCGGCGTCTCGACTTGAGTAAAGCCCGTACATTCGCGGGCAGCCTGCACTGTGTAGCGGGAGTCGGTGATGAACAGCGCTTCACTGGGGGTGACGACCACCTGCGCCGTCGATCCGGTAAATCCGGTGAGGTAGCCGATGTTGTCTAGATCGGTGAGCAAGAGGGCATCAATCGACACGTCGCGGCTGGCAAGAGCCTCGCGAACTTTGAGCAGGCGATTGGGAGACGTTTCAGCTGGCATAATCGGGTTCCTTTCAAGATATTTTTAGTATACCACTTGACAGAAAAACTGACTTGTGTTATAGTGTACTAATATGGTTAATACAGTCAGGGGATCAAGCGTATGGCCCTAGAACTTAGTATCGCGACCGGCAGCAATCTTCCGATCTACCGGCAGATTGTCGATCAGGTCTGCATGGCGATTGCCGCCGGGCAGCTCGAGCCGGGAGATGCCCTGCCGAGCGTCCGAGCGGCGGCGGAGCGATTAGTAATCAACCCCAACACAGTGGCAAGAGCGTACGCTGAACTGGCGCGGGACGGCTTTGTGCTGACCCAGCCCGGCAAGGGCCTTACCGTTGCCCCGCGCCGCCGGGTGCTATCCACGGAGGAGCGGCACCGGCGGCTGGAGTCGGCTCTGGACGATTTCGTTCGCGAGGTGGCTTTTTTAGACTTTGACTACGAAGAGATTTTTGTTCGCCTGGGCGAAAAGCTAGCGCAGATGCTGCCGCTGGCTGCAGGGAAGGAAACGAAATGAACGAAAACGTCATCGAGACGCGCGGCCTTTGCCGGACGGGACGGAGATATTCGATAGGGCAAAGAGCTTCGATGGGGCAGAGGTAAAGGAAGAAAGGGTGGCGGGATAGAGATAGGGGCTTTCGGAACCCACCCCGCAGCAAGCTGCGACCCTCCCGGAACGGGAGGGTGAGCGGGAAAAGATTTGTTGAGTTTTGTCTTCTTGAAATAGCCTTTTGGAAAAGCCTTTCGATAAGCTCAGTAAGCACTCTGCCCCCTTCCCGTCCACCCTCCCGTTTCGGGAGGGTCGCAGCTTGCTGCGGGGTGGGTTCATATCCTGCGGGGTGGGTTCCAAATGCCTTCGCCCAAATTCATCACGAAATCATCCCTGCTCCAAACGGCAGGGTAATATTTATGCCGCTCCCCCGGAAACTTTCTCGCTCGAAAATCTGTTCTCCCTGTGAATGTAGTGAAAGACCAAAATAGTGACAGAGGGAAAATTTATGACCAAGACAAAAGGTTACGCCGCCCAGACTAAGACTTCGCCAGTCGCACCATTCGAATTCGAGCGGCGTGAGCCGGGGACGACAGATGTGCAAATCGAGATACTTTTTTGCGGCGTCTGCCACTCCGACCTGCATCAGGTGCGCGATGAATGGGGCGGCTCCATCTATCCGATGGTTCCAGGCCATGAAATTGTGGGGCGAGTCTCGGCGGTCGGCAGCGGCGTCACAAAATTTGCCGTCGGCGACCTGGCCGGGGTAGGGTGTATGGTGGATAGCTGCCGGGAGTGCGAGAGCTGCGGCCTCGGGCTGGAGCAGTATTGCGACCGCAACCAGATCGTCTTTACCTACAACAGCCGGTTCCCGGATGGGACGCCGAGCTACGGTGGCTACTCAAATAGCATCGTGGTAGACGAAGCCTTTACGCTGCATATCTCTCCGAAGCTGGACCTCGCAGCGACCGCCCCCCTGCTCTGCGCGGGGATCACGACCTACTCCCCGATGAAGCACTGGAATGTGCAGCCGGGCCAGAAAGTCGGCGTCGTCGGCCTCGGCGGCCTCGGGCATATGGCCCTGAAGTTCGCACATGCCTTCGGTGCGCATGTCACCCAGTTCACGACATCTCCGGGCAAAGAAGAAGATGCCCGCCGCCTCGGTGCCGATGAAGTCGTGCTGACACGTGACCCCGAAGCCCTGAAAGCACTCGCCGGAACATTTCACTTCATCATCGACACGGTCTCCGCGCCGCACGATCTGAATACGTATCTGAACCTGCTCAAGCGCGACGGCAGCATGGTCCTGGTCGGTCTGCCCGAAGATCCTGCAAAGGTTGAGGCATTCCCGCTGGCCGGGAAGCGCCGCTCTCTGGCCGGCTCGAACATCGGCGGCATCGCGGAGACCCAGGAAATGCTGGACTTCTGCGCCGAGCACGGGATCGTCAGCGATATTGAGATGACGCCGATCAGCAAGGTGAATGAAGCCTACGAGCGGATGCTGAAAAACGACGTTAAGTATCGGTTTGTGATCGACATGGCGACGCTGTAGGAGGGGAACCATATGCCGAGAGGAACCCACCCCGCAATAAGTTGCGACCCTCCCAAAATGGGAGGGTCGACGAGAAGGGGATAAAGCGTCTGCCTATCTTGTCGATTGCTTTTTCAAGAAGATGAAGCTTAACGAATCTCCACTCGCTCACCCTCCCGTTGTACCCGCTGCCGAGGCCCTGCGAGCAGGGGCGGGAGGGTCGTAACTTGTTGCGGGGTGGGTTCCGAAAGCCTCCGGCCCATCTCCGATGCGCCAACGCCTCTACCGGTGGCTTTCCTCGATCAGGTTTTTCGCCGCTTCCAGTGCCAGAAGGTAGCCATACGGACCAAAGCCGACGATTTGGCCGGTGGCGACTGGGGAAATGACACTGTGGCGGCGGAACTCCTCGCGGGCATGGACATTCGAGAGATGCACTTCCACGGTTGGCAGGCGCGAATCGGCGATGGCGTCGCGAATGGCGTAGGAATAGTGGGTATAAGCCGCCGGGTTGATGACGATGGCGCTGGCCCAGGCGAGCGCATCCTGCACAAAGTCTACAATCGCACCTTCGGAATTGGACTGCTGGATTTTGACTTCCATGCCCAGAGACTTCGCATGGGATTCGATCTTGCGGTTGACCGATTCGAATGTTTCCTTGCCGTATATATCCGGGTCGCGGACACCGAGCATGTTGAGGTTGGGGCCGTGGATCAGCGAAATGCGGATCGGGCCGCTGCGTGTGAGCTGCATGGGTCTCTCCTCTCTAAGTGGGCCATTTTCCGAGTAAATTCAATCGTGCGTGGTAATTACGCGGTGGGAATCGTCGCCTCTTCCGGCAGCAGAATGGGAATGCCGTCCCGGATGGGATAAATCCGGCCGCACTTGTCGCAGACCAGCGTCTCGCCAACCTGCCGCAAGGGGGGGCGGTCGTCATCGGCAGGGCAGGCCAGCACGGCTAAAAATTTTGGGTCTAAAATCACTTCATACACTCCTCATAAATACTCAAAGTCTCCTGGGCCGCCGTCTTCCACGAAAACAGGGCCGCACGCTCCGGGCCGCGTTCGCGCCAGCGGGCCAGCACGGTCGGGGTAGACAGCAGCTTAGCCAGCGCATTGGCCCAGGCGTTGGAATCGTCGGTGGGCAGCAGGATCCCGGCATCGCCGACTACCTCCGGCAGTGAAGACGACCGGCTGCACAGGACGGGGCAGCCGCAGGCCATCGCTTCCAAGGGGGGCAGGCCGAATCCTTCGTAGCGTGACGGATAGCAAAGGGCATCCGCGCCGCCGTACAAGTTTGGCAGGTCTTCGTCGGCGACATACCCGGGGAGGACGATCTCCCGCGAGACCTCCTCCGGCAAAGCATCCAGCTGGGAATCGGTCTCGTCCAGCCAGCCGCGTTTCCCGGCAATAATTAATCGGTGCGGCGGCGGGTTCGGGCCGAGCTTAAGCAGGGCGAAGGCATCGAGCAGCAGGGCCAGATTCTTACGCGGCTGCAGCACCCCTACCGCCAGCAGGTAAGGCCGGTCGTCCAGGCCCAGCTGTCTGTTCGACGCCGCCCGGGCCGTTTCCTGCCCCCCGAGAGGCGGCGCAAAGCGGGGATCGGCGGCCTCCAGGATAACTGTGACGTGCTCTTTCGGAATCTGCTTGTAATTCCGAAGAATATCCCGGCGTGTGCTCTCGGAGACGGCGATTACCCGCGCGGCCTTTTGCATGGAGCGCGGCACCAGCGTGTTAAGGATCCAGCGGTCTTTGGGCAGGAAGTACTCGGGATGCACCCGAAAAGAGACGTCGTGGACCGTCGTCACGACCGGGCAGGGGGCTCCCAGCAGGGGGATATTATACTGAGTATGCGCGATATCGATGCGGTCCTGCCGGAGGGCTTTCGGGAACGCCCGGAGCATCCAGAGGGCATCGTGGCTGGGGGTCGGAAGCAGGCGCCAGTGGAAATTCGGACCTAATCCCGGCGGCGGATCGCCTTCCAGCGGCAGGCGGGTGTAGAGAAAATACTCATTGACACTGTCGACCGCCGCCAGGCCGCCGATGAGGCCGCGCCAGTACGTCCGGTCGCCCGTGTAGCGGCCCGAGAGTGTGCGGGCATCAATTCCGATACGCATGCGAGCTATTTCCCTCTGAGCCGTGCCCGAAGGCGTTGATAAGCCTGATACCGGGCTTCTTTCAGCCCGGCCGGCAGCAGCGCAGCACTCTTGTTGAGGGCATAGGCCCACGGACCCAGATTTTGCCGTATCAGCTCCAGTCGGTCTGCAATCAGCTGCGGGTCCGTCTGATAATGGCTCAGGCCCCCCGCCGCAAAGTCCGCGATCACGAGATCGGTGTAGACTTTGTGCAGACCCGGCGTGCCGAAGGCCTTCATGTTCCACACATGGTCCGCCATAATTTTGTACTGCGTATCGAAGGGACCGATGATCTCGAACAGATGCCGATGACAGAATACGGCCTGGTGGCAGATATTGATGCGACTGAGCTTCCAATTCGAATACCGGCCATTGTAGACCCGGTGATGCGCTTCGGAGAAAACATTGCCGTAGAAATAGGTCATCGGACCTCGGGGAATGACCTGAGCCACTTTCTCCAGGACTCCCTCCCGAAGCGTGTCACCTGCCCCGAGAAAATAAATAAAGTCACCGGAAGCCGCTTTGAGGCCCTTGTTCATGGCATCGTACACGCCGCTGTCCGGCTCAGAAACCCAGCGTGTTTTCTCGCCGGATGCCCGCAGAAGCTCCGCAGTGCCATCGGTCGAGCCGCCATCGATAACGAGGTACTCGTACAGATCGGAGGGCTGAGACAGCACGGACGCCAGCGTCTTTTCCATCTCGGCGGCGCGGTTCAGGACGGGCGTGATAATTGTGAAGAGGGGGCGTGTCATGGATACTATCAATTCAACAACTATGCTGCCGAGATGCAGGTAAAAAAAACGAGTGATTCAAAAACCCCGCTTTTTTCACTGCTTCCTGGACTTCTTCCACGGTGATACTTTGGATACAATACGGTTGTGCAAAAATACACACAGTGCAGCAATCCGCATGGTCTTGAGCTTTGCAGGGGCTGCACGCAAGCTGAGTCCAGAGCACTTGTTTTTTGGGCGTCCAGGGCTGGAAGCGATGGGGACAAGAAGGGCCAAACAACGCAATGACCGGGACACCGACGGCACTCGCCAGATGCATCGGGCCGGAGTCCACACCAATATAAAGAGAGCAGCGTTTGAGCAGGGAAATTGTCTGGGGCAAAGAACACTGACTCGCCGCGTTTGATGCTTTTGCTCCTATCTCCTTGCAGATTTCCTGCGCTTGATCTTGATCACCGCGGCCTCCTACAATCACAATGTGTCCCCCAGAGTTGTTCGCCAGCCACTGGCCTAACTGGGCAAAATTTTGGAGCGGCCATTTTTTTAGGGCATTGTTTCCGGCGAAAGGGCCAAACACAATCAAAGGCCGATCCGGTGCTGTATTTCTATCTTTGAGCCAGTTTTCAGCCCACAGGTCATCGGCGGCTGTCGACCAAATCTCTACGTTTGTCTGCCTGACGGCACCATCCAGTTCTCGGAGAACTGCGAGGTTACGCTCAACTTCATGTGAGAGCATGCTCTGATGAAGGACCTGTGTCAGAAGACGATCATACCCGCGATTGTGTACCTGTTTTACGGGGTATCTTATAAATTAAAAGGAATTTATCCTTTGCTTGGTCGCCTTAATTTGAGTCATCAAAAAGCTCATCAGGATTCTGATGACTGTGACGGAACTGAGTCATAACGGCTTGTCTGTTCATGTTACTGTCAGGTTGATAGCGTTTTGTGAGGTCTGTGTCTCTCGCCATCGGCTATTAAAACACACCATCAAGCTGTACGGCATCTTTGTTTGCTCAAGCGCATCATTTAGCTGAACGTTCCCTCGTACGAACGGCACACATACGCAACTTGTTAAAGATTG
>JANXMY010000123.1 GCA_025354405.1 Armatimonadota bacterium | reverse complement strand
TCCGGGGTGTTGATGTTTAGAAGCAGCGGTTTAAGCCAGTCCGGGGCCGCCAAGTATCTGAAATCTCCCGCTTCAATCAGGCCATGCAGCGACAGTCGGCCCTGCTGCATTCTCTCTTCAATCAGCGAAAGGCAGAGAGGGGTGTATACCGAAAAAAGCGGTTCCCAGCGCCCGGAGTTAGTTGTGATCAGCCCGCTCTCCCCGGCCCTCTCCGATTGACCCTCGGCCAGAAGCCAGCGAAGTGCGGCTGCGGAAAGCCGCGGCATATCGCAGGCGATCAACAGAACCGGCCCCCTTACCAGTGTCAAAGCCCTATGCAGGCCACCCAGCGGGCCGCGCCCAGGCTGGGAATCTTCCACGAACTGCACCGCCTCCAGTGGCCAGTCCGCGGGTTGGGGCCGCCCGACAATCAGCACCGGCAAATCGATGGCCAGGGCTAACGCGGCCGTGCGCTCCAGAAGCGGCAGACCGTCCACTTCCAGCCTCGCCTTATCACGGCCCATACGGCGGCTTGCTCCTCCGGCAAGAATAGCTGCAGTTAGCATAAGTAATCACTTTCACGAAACATTGTGGAAACAATCGGCAGGTATTCTTAAGGAGCAAGAACCTCTGCACCGATGCAGTCCCCTTTCCCCACACCGCCCTGTGGCTCCTCCCGGCAATGCTGCCCGAACAAATTGAAATCTCTCTGGAGATTTTCTGATGAAGCGAGCATAATTGATGAGCCAGCAAGATTCCGAAACAAACACGATTACAACTGAGACGCGGCAGCAGCGGCTGATACGGACGGGGGAGGCGACGACGCATTACCTGCAGGGAGTATACCCGTTTGCAGGCCGCGGTTTTTTCGACCTGGCCCCCCTCAACGACGCCCTTTGCTATGAAGTCCCGGCAGGCACAACCGCTGGAGTGATCTACTTCCGTGCCGGAAACCTTTCGGACGACCTGCTTTACCTAACTCTGTCGCTGAATGGTCACCCCGTGCGTTATTTCCCCGTTGGCCCCAAAGCGGATTTCCACGTGCATCTTTCCATTGTTGAGTTCTACCCAGCCGGGTCGCGGATCGAGGTCTGCCTGGCGGCTCCGCGCGGCCTGACTGGAACCGTCGTCGTGGATATTGGAATCCTGGAAGAGCGACTATGAAGCCAACTGCAGCCATGACATCCACCCACTGCCCTTATTGTGCCCTGCAATGCGGCATGAATTTGGCCAAAGAGGCCAATGGTCTGCTGTCCGTACAGGCACGCCCCGACTTTCCGACCAACAAAGGCGGCCTCTGTCAAAAGGGCTGGACGGCGGCGGACCTCCTCTCACACCCGGAACGTCTGCTGACGCCGCTGGTGCGCGACTCGAAAGGCAGTCCCCTGCGCCCTGCCACCTGGGACGAAGCGCTGGACCGGGTCACGGCGGCGATCTTAGCCGCGCAGACCGCTTACGGAAGCGACTCAGTCGGTATTTTCGGTGGGGGCGGCCTGACCAACGAAAAAGCTTACTGGCTGGGCAAGTTCGCCCGCGTTGCCCTGCGGACCCCGCATATCGACTACAATGGCCGATTTTGCATGGCCTCGGAAGCGGCAGCGAGCCTGAAGGCGTTTGGGATTGATCGCGGCCTGCCATTTCCGCTGGAAGATATTCCCGGGGCCGAGGCGATATTACTCATCGGCGGTAACCCTGCCGAGACCATGCCGCCGATTATGCAGTATTTCGAGCGGCAGCGCGAGAACGGAGGGGCGTTGATCGTCGCCGACCCACGCCGAACTGCCACGGCGGAGTTGGCGACCCTGCATCTCCAGCTTTCGCCGGGAACAGATTTAGCTCTGGCAAACGGTCTGCTGCACGTCGCCGCCGCCGACGGCCTGCTGGATCATGAGTTTATCGCATCACGAACCACCGGGTGGGAAGGTGTCCGGCGCGTTATTGCTAGCTTCTGGCCCGACCGGGTAGAGCGTATCACCGGAGTCCCATCCAGTCAGATCATCAAAGCGGCCCACCTGCTGGGCGAGGCAGGCACAGCAATGGCGCTGACGGCACGCGGAGCCGGTCAGCAGTCCAAAGGCACGGATAACACGCTGGCATTCATCAATCTGATGCTGGCGATCGGCAAAGCCGGCAAGCCCCACTGCGGCTACGGCTGCATCACGGGGCAGGGCAACGGGCAGGGCGGACGCGAACACGGGCAGAAGGCCGATCAGCTTCCTGGTTACCGCAAGATCGATAACCCCGCCCACCGCGCCTATATCGCCGGGGTGTGGGGCGTCGATGAAAGCACTCTGCCGGGGGTGGGACGCTCGGCATATGAGCTGCTGGAATCCCTGGGGCAGAGGGGCGGTGTCCGGGCATTGCTGGTGATGGCCTCCAACATCGCCGTCTCCGCCCCCCGGGCTTTGCACGTTCAGGAGCGCCTGCGAGCACTGGACTTTCTGTGCGTCTCCGACATCTTCCTCTCGGAAACGGCAAAGATGGCCGATGTGGTCCTGCCAATCGCGCAGTGGGCGGAGGAGGACGGCACGATGACGAATCTGGAAGGCCGGGTTCTCCGGCGCAATGCCGCAAAACCCCATCCTAGTGAGGTTAGGACCGATGCCATGATCGTCACCGCCCTGGCGGAGCGGCTGGGTGCGGGCAAGTATTTCCCGACGGCGGAACCAGCTGAGATATTTGAGGAGCTGCGCCGCGCCAGCGCTGGTGGGGCCGCCGATTACTCGGGCATTACCTACGAACGCATCGCAGCGGAGGACGGCGTCTTCTGGCCCTGCCCGTCGGAAGATCACCCGGGGACTCCGCGGCTCTTCCACGATAACTTTGCACACGAGGATGGACGGGCCAAATTTCATGCCGTGCATCATCGCACGGCAGCGGAGGAGCCCGATGACGATTACCCACTCTACCTGACGACGGGGCGGGTGATGGCGCAGTATCAGTCGGGGACGCAGACCCGGCGTGTTGACGCCCTGCTGAAAATCGCCCCGGAACCCTTCGCGGAGATACATCCGGCTTTGGCCCAGCGCTTTGGGATCGCCGACAACGATCCCATCGTGCTGACGACCCGGCGCGGGGAAGCGCGAATGAAGGCACGCCTGACTGCGACGATCCGTCAGGACACCATTTTCGCACCGTTCCATTGGGGCGGTGAAGCATGCGCCAACAATCTCACGAACCCGGCCCTGGACCCGACTTCGAAGATGCCGGAGTTCAAGGTCTGCGCCGTGCGCATCGAACGAGCGTAAGTTTCTTCGCCTCTCAAGTTCCCCTGTAACGCAGTGCTGCGTCTTCCTTTCAAGTTAAGCAATTCGGTGATTTTAGTATTTTCGTCTTTTTGAAAGGAGACACTTCGATGAAACTCAGTGATCTGAAAACCAGTGGTCACGCGCCCTCCCTGTTCAGCGCGTTTCTGCATTTCGACATCTCGTTTATGGTCTGGGTCATACTTGGCGCTTTGATGCCTTTTATCGCCACGGACCCCGCCCTTACGGGGACAAATCTGAGAATTACCCCCTCGGCCATGATCTCCAAGCTGACACCGTACACGCTGGTGATCAAGGGGCCTGATGCCGCAAAACATGAACCGAAGACGACCAGTCACCTGCTGATCAAAGCCGGCGACCCCACTCTTGCGACCAAAAACAGTGTTAAACCAACCGAGAAGTATATTCTGGACAGCACCAGCCCAGCCACGATTGCGGCATCCCTGGCGAATATCAATGCCAAGTCCAAGCTGATCCAGGTCGCTTCGGCGTCGAGCGCACACGGTGTCCCGAATGAAAATGTTCTTGCCCTGAAGCCGCTAGCTGCGCTGCAAAAAGCCGGCAAGGTATTCCAGCCGCTCGCCAATGGCTACCCGGCCGGAGTGAAGCTTTTTCTCGTCGGTCTGCCCCTGCTGGCCGCCGGGTTCTGGCGCATCTGTTTAGGCGTCCTCGCGGATCGGTTCGGCTCCAAGCGGGTCGGCATGGCTTCTATGTTCTGCACCCTGCTGCCGCTGGTAGTCGGATGGCAATATGCCACGGAGTATAACTCGCTGCTCTTTGTCGGCCTCTTCCTCGGCCTCGCCGGAGCGTCATTTGCGGTATCGCTGCCCCTGGCCTCGCGCTGGTATCCGCCCCACATGCAGGGCATTGCCATGGGCATCGCCGGAGCCGGAAATTCGGGAACCGTACTGGCGACTCTGTTTGCGCCTTTGCTGGCAAAAGCCTTCGGATGGCATATCGTATTTGGCCTGCTGATGGTTCCCGTCGCGCTGACCTTCATCGTTTTCAGCCTGCTGGCAAAGGATGCCCCGGGGCATGTCAAACCTGCGGGTACGGGTGCATACGTGACCGCCCTGGCGAAGCCCGACACGCTCTGGTTCTGCCTGTTATACTTCGTCACCTTCGGCGGCTTCGTGGGCCTGTCCAGCTTCCTGAACACGTTCTTCGTAGACCAGTTCGATTATGCTAAAGCAACTGTCGGCGCGGCAACGGCGATCTTTATCATCGCGGGTTCTTTGGTTCGCCCCGTAGGAGGCCTGCTTGCGGACAAACTGGGCGGCATTCGGATGCTGACTCTGCTCTATGCCACGGTGATCGTCTCCGCCATCGGGGTCGGTCTTTTGATGACCGTGAGCCAGCCGGCGACATTCATCTGCCTCTTCGTACTGATGGCCTGTCTGGGCATGGGCAACGGCTCAGTGTTCCAGATGGTTCCGCAGCGATTTGGCAAAGAGATCGGGGTGATGACCGGCATTGTCGGTGCGGCCGGCGGCGTCGGCGGATATTACCTGAACTTCGCCCTGGGGCATCTGAAAGATGCAACGGCGACCTATGCCTCCGGCTTTTTTGCCTTTGCGGGAATTGCATTGGTAGCGTTCATAGTCCTGCGGGCCGTCGCCCCCGGCTGGCAGCGGTCCTGGCTAGGCGCAGGCGGCGTGGCACAATCTAGTGAACCGGTCCGTGAGCGCGTTCTGGTCACCCCCGGTGGGTCGGAGATGGAACCGGTGTAAGAAACGCTTCAATATTTACTTTCAAGGAGCTCGATATGTATTCCAAACCGCAACTTTTACAGGGCGTTTATCCCTTCACAGGCCATGGGCTGAACAGCCCACATTCGCTTTCCGCCGAGCTGACCTATGTCATCCCGGTCGGCAAGAGAGCACAGTTCGTCTACTTTCGGGCGGGAAATTCGTCCGCCGAGATGATCTATGTTGTGCTAATGCGGGACGGCTCACCCATGCGATACTTCCCCATCGGAGCCCGCAGCGATGTCCACGTCGCCCTCGCCGTGGTTGAGGATCTGATGTCCGGTACGAAGCTGGAAACTTATCTGGCCGCTCCCGAGGGCGTTTCGGGCACAGTAGTTTTGGATATTGGTTTGGTTGAGGTATAGCGACGGCGGCGTGTTCATTTGGAGCAGAACGAGTGTTTGAAAACCACTCGGGTTCCTAACTAATCCAGTATCCGAAACATGATGGAAACATTTGTATCGTATACTCTCTTCATAAGCTTTAGCCGCAATGACGCGGCTCTTGCTTTACCCTCCGCACTGAAGCTTTTCCCCGGCAATGCTGCCTTTCTCTTGATACTTTTCGCCCACACGGGCAATTTTGTGTCTCCGAAAGGCAGCAATGATGAGTGACAAGCAAAAATTGGTCGTGATTGGTAACGGCATGGCCGGTGCCCGGACCGTCGAAGAGATACTGGCACGCGGCGGCGGTCAGCAGTTCGATATCACCATGTTCGGCGACGAGCCGTATGGCAACTACAACCGCATTCTTCTCTCCAATGTATTGAACGGCACCCAGGACCCCGCCGACATCTTCCTGAATCCCCTCGAATGGTACACGGAAAATACCGTCACACTCCATGCCCCAGCCCGCGTTACGCAAATTGACCGAGCACGCAAAGAGATTTGCAGCGACGACGGTCAAGTCACTTCCTACGACAAGCTTTTGATTGCGACCGGCAGTCGTCCATTCGTCCCCCCGATGGAGGGTCTGAAAGGTCCGCAGGGCGAAGATAAGCACGGCGTCTTCGTGTTCCGCACCATCGACGACTGCCATAAGATCGCAGGTTACGCCAACAAATGCCGCAAAGCGGCGGTCATCGGCGGCGGCCTGCTGGGATTGGAAGCGGCCCGCGGCCTGCTGAATTACGGAGTCGAAGTCCATGTCATCCACCTCGCTCCCTGGCTGATGAATAATCAGCTCGATGCCCAGGGCGGCAAAATTCTCACCTCAATCATGGAAAAGATGGGCGTCCATGTCCATCTCGAAAAAGCCACGGCGGCGGTTCTCGGCGAAGACAGTGTGACCGGGCTGCAGTTCAAAGACGGCACGATCCTCGACTGTGACATGGTCATCATCTCCGCAGGCATTACGCCCAACAACGAGCTGGCGCGGGACTGCGGCCTGACCGTGGAGCGCGCCATCGTCACCGATAATCAGATGCGCTCGGTAGACGACCCGGATATCTACGTCGTCGGCGAGTGTGCCCAGCACCGTGGCCGTGTTTATGGCCTGGTCGCGCCGCTCTGGGAGCAGGGACAGGTCCTGGCCGACCATATCACGGGCAGTAACGAGAACGCCGCCTACCACGGCTCCAAGATCGCCACCAAGCTGAAAGTGATGGGAGTCGAGCTGGCGTCGATGGGCGTCACCGAAGCCTCCGACGACCGAGATGAAGTGGTTATCTTCTCCGAGCCGAAGCGCGGGACATATAAGAAGCTGATTATCCGAGACGGAATACTCATCGGCGCAATGATGCTGGGCGATTTGAATAAAGTCGCCTATCTGATGCAGGCCTTCGACCGTGGCACGCCCCTGCCGGAGGAGCGGCTGTCGCTGCTCTTTGATATCGGGGCACCCTCCGTGGAAGCGACAATGCTGGAGATGCCCGACACGGCCCAGATCTGCAACTGCAACGGAGTCAGCAAAGGCCAGATCCGCAAGTGCGTCGAAGGCGGCAAACGTTCGCTGAAGATGGTGATGGAAGCCACTCGTGCAGGCATGGGCTGCGGCTCCTGCAAAAAGCTGGTGTCGGAGGTCGTCGAATGGGCTGCCGAGGGTCAGATCGAGGAAGACCCAAGCATCCACTTTTACGTTCCCGGCGTCGCACTTGTTAAGTCCGAGCTGGTTGAAGTGATTATGGCTCGGGGTCTGAAGTCGGTGTCCAGCGTTTTCGATACGCTCGCACACGGTGTTGAAGATGCCGGGTCGAAGATGGGGCTGGCATCGCTGCTCAAGTCCCTGTGGGGTGCGGAATACGAAGATGAGCGCGATGCCCGTTACATCAATGACCGCGTTCACGCCAATATCCAGAAGGATAAAACGTTCTCGGTCATTCCGCGCATCTTCGGCGGCGTGACCACCGCCGATGAGCTGATCAAGATCGGGCAGGTCGCTAAGAAATACAATGTGCCGATGGTCAAGTTCACGGGCGGCCAGCGGATCGACCTGCTGGGTATCACGAAAGAAAACCTGCCGAAAGTCTGGAAAGATTTAGGGATGCCCTCGGGACATGGCTATGCGAAGTCTTTTCGGACCTGCAAAACCTGTGTCGGCACGGACTTCTGCCGCTACGGCGTCGGGGACTCGACGGGCCTGGGAATCAAGATTGAGAAGCGGTTCCAGGGCATTGAAAGCCCCGGCAAGCTGAAGCTGGCGACGGCGGGATGCCCACGGAACTGCTCCGAGGCGATGGTGAAAGACCTGGGCGCGGTGGCGGTCGAGGGCGGCAACTGGGAAATTTATGTCGGCGGGGCCGCTGGAGCACACATCCGTAAGGGCGACATTTTATGCATCGTCGACTCGCATGAGGCGGTTCTGCAAATCATGGGCCGCTTTATGCAGTATTACATCGAAACTGCCAAATATCTGGAGCGGACCTCTAGCTTCGTGGAGCGGATCGGCATGGACAAGATACGGGCGGTTGTCGTGGAGGATAGCGAAGGAATTGCCGCCCGGCTGGATGCCGCTATCCAGGCCAGCGTCGATGCCTATGTCGACCCGTGGCTGGAGGCCGACACTCCAGCGACCGCCAATCAGTTCGTCTCGACCCTGCCGGTGATGCAGGCTTAGACCGGTGATGCAGGCTTAGAAGTGATTGCAAGATCAAGAATGATTGAACAAAATAGGAGCCACGGATTGAAATCCGAGGCTCAAAAAAGCCCACTGTCCAGGGGACAGAAGATGTGATTACACAGCCTACAGGTTACTGTCTGAACGTCGCCTCGACGGTGAGCACTTTCCAGCCACGGATTGACAATCCGTGGCATGAACACCAGAAAACAGGCCCAGTATGATATCAGAAAAAACCAAATACGCTCTCGGCTCCGTAACCCAGATACCGCTCGGGGAAGGGCGGAACTTTCGGATCGGCGACACTGAGATCGCAATTTTCCATACCCGGCAGGGCATCTACGCCACTCAGGCCGAGTGCCCGCATCGGCGAGGCCCACTGGCGGATGGGCTGGTCGGGGGTACGCAGGTGACCTGTCCGTTTCATGCCTGGAAGTTCGATCTGAAGACCGGCGAGCCGCAGATGGGGTCATGCGCCCTGCAGACTTACCCGGTGCATTTAACGGAGTCTGGCGATATTGAGCTGACTTTCTTGGGAGAAGCCGCCCGTTTCGCCTCATAGAACACCGAACCACTCTTGACTCCTGGCCCTCTCTCATGCCAAAATTACACTTTACAGCACAGAAGCTGACTCGACCCGGAAGCTGGTCTCGCCATGCTCAATGTTCTCGTCCTTGCACCACACGATAGGACTGGCTCAGCCGAAGGGCTAATTTATGCCCTGCGCGAAGCGGGATATGCTGTCACGCCGAGCTCTCTGGATAGCGGGGCGGCGGCGGTCGAAAGCCTTTGCCGCGCCTTTGGCGGCCGTCCGCCGGACGTCCTGCTGGCAGACCTGTCGGCCGCTCCCGACTGCCTTCCTCTGCGACATGCGTCGCGCCTGATCCAGCACGCCTGGGGCGAGGATGCCCCCCCACCAACCCGATTGGCCCTGCTCACACCCAAACATCTCACTCAGCCCGATTGGCCAGCTTACACGGATGACTTCCTGCTGCCGCCCTACTCTCCCTCAGAGCTGCTGGCACGCCTCTCGGGACTGGCCTTCCGCAAGCGTCATGTTTTGGGCGGTGAAACGCTGCAGATCGCCGACCTGACCCTGGACCTTGCCGGGGGCTGCGTCCGGGGCACCGACAGCCGCCTCCTACCGCTCACCCCGCGCGAATACGATCTTCTGCGCTTTCTGTCCCTGCACCGGGGAAAGTTCTTCGCCCGCGACCGCCTGCTCGACATGGTCTGGGGCGTGGACTTTGAGGGCGGCGAGCGCACGGTAGATATCCATGTCCGCCGCCTCCGCGCCAAGATGCCCCCCCAGACCGCCGCTCTTCTGGAGACCCGGCGCGGGATCGGGTATGGGCTGCGGTCACTTTGACTAGCACTCGAACTTATGTGTCGCCTGGATCTCCGCCAGTAGACCATCCGCTGCAGCGTTGATGAGCTTGTAAACCCCCTCAAAACCGCCGGTCAGGTAGGGATCGGGGACTTCCAGCACCTTCTTGTTGGGGGAGTATTCCAGAAAGCGGCGCACGACGGCCTTCCCCTGCCCCAGCGATAAGATGCCGCGCAGGTTGGCGTTGTCCATCGCCAGCACGTAGTCGAAATCTTGCAGGTCGGCGGGGGTGATCTGCCGGCCCAGGTGCTCATACTCGATGGCATTGTCGGCCAGCAGGCGCAGCGTTCCAGGGTGTGGTGGGCTGCCGAGGTGCCAGTCGCCTGTCCCCGCCGAGTCGGCCTCGATCTCCCGTTCCAGCCCCGCTTCGCGCACTTTATGCCGAAAGACCGCTTCGGCCATCGGTGAGCGGCAGATATTTCCCAAGCAAACAAACAGGACGCGAACCATTTTACTTCTCTTTCCAGTTATACTACTATTGAGACGGCTATCTCGCCGATAAGTAGTAACAGGATACCCGATGCCGACCCGATTGCCGAAACACGTTCTTTTAGATAACTTCCGCAAAGGCCCACCTTTGGCGCTCAACAGCTGGCTGCCGCCGCTGAAGCAGTTCACGCGCACCAAAGACATCAGCTACCACCCGGTATTTCGCGGGCTGCTTTTTCCCTGGGTCTGGCGGGTTTACACCGAGCGTTTTACGCGGGCGGGCCACTACTTCCTAGTCGCGACACTATTTTTTAGCGCATTTGGCTCGCTGTCTCTAGACCAGCAGTGGTATGTGCCGTTTACCTACGCCTGCGGATTATGGGTGACGGCACTGGTTGGCATGTGGATTGGGCGGCCAGCGATCACTCTGCAAGCGACCCATGCCGCCCGGGTGAGTGCCGGGGAAACGCTTCCGGTAGAGATCGAGGTAACGGCACTTCGCCGCCGCGCTGTAGGCCTCACGGTGCTGCCGGACCGGCTGCCGCCCTGGGTGGATGCCGTGCCGGAAGAAGGTGTGGGCCTGCCGGTACTCGAACCAGACGAAGCGGGGCACGTACGCCTGGGCCTGCTGTGCCGTCAGCGCGGGGCGTACCGCCTGCGCGGGTTTCGGGTGGAAACGGCGTTTCCGCTGGGGCTGATGATCACTCAGCGGGTCTTCTCCGAGGACCGCCCGCTCTTGGTCTATCCCCACTTTACGCCGCTGGCCCGGCTGGATGCGCCTATGGGGCGACGCTATCAACCCGGAGGCGTTGCGCTGGCTTCCCATCTGGGGGATTCGTTTGAGTTTATCGGCAATCGCGAATATCGGGATGGGGATCCTATCCGCAGCATCGATTGGCGAGCCACGGCCCGCCTTGGCCGCCCGGTAGTGCGTGAGTTCCGCGAGGAATACTTCCTGCGGGCGGCCGTGATACTCGACACCTACGTCCCCGTACCGCCGGGATATCCCATTCCGCCGGCCTTCGAGCGAGCGGTCTCAGTCTGCGCGGCAGTCAGCGATTATATGGCCCGATCGGAGTATTTAGTAGATCTATTCGCCGCCGGGCCGGAGCTGCATCAGCTCACCGCAGGTCGCAGCCTGGCCTATCTCGATGAGATCTTAGACTTGCTGGCCTGCGTGGACACCAGCGACCGGGAAGCATTTGACGACTTGGAGCTGGAGCTGATGGAGCATCTGGGGCAGATCGCGATGGTCGTCTGCCTCTTTCTCGACTGGGACCCCACACGCCGGGACTTTGTGGAGCGGCTGCGGGAGCAGGGCAGCGGCGTCAAAGTGATTATAGTGCGGGATACCCCCTGCACGCTGCCACCGATTGCCGAACATGGGATGGCCGACCTCACGGTGCTGACGTCGGCTCAGGTGGACGCCGGCGTGGAGGCAGTGTAGCATGGGAAACCCACAGAGCATTCGACCGCCACTGACGGCCGCGATCGCATCCCTGCTGGCCTTCGCTGCGCTGGCCCTGAGCTCCGGGGCATACGTGGCGCTGGCGGTACTCAGCTTCGGCCTCCTGGCGTCCTATGCCTTTTCGGCACGGTACGAAAATCAAGGGCTCCTTAAGTGGACCCTGCGCATCCTGGTCATCGGCAGCCTGATCTTCACTTTTTGGATCACAGCAGCTAAAGACGACAACGCCTTTCTGGATATGCGCTACGGCTACTCGTTTGCCCTGGCCGCCGCCGGCGAGATCGTCCTGCAGTTCTGGCGGCGCGAGCCGACCGGAGGAGCACGTGCCCCGCTGACCGTGATGCTCTCCGGACTGGTCTTTCTGGCCGGGTGCTCTACCCTTGACGACACCTACCACTACCTCTGGTATCTGGCCCCGGCCTACTTTCTCTTTTTGACCCTGGCTTTGCCATGCTTTCGGGGATCGACTATCCCCCTGCGCTTAACCGTGGTTCCCACCCTGATCGCCCTTCTGATCGGCGGAGCGGGCCACGCCGGATTTTATATTTACAAGAGCGACCTGAATGCGTTTGGATCTAAGATGCTCTCGGGCCAGCACGCGACGGCCAGTATTGGCATGAGCGGCCGGCCGATACTGGGGTCATCTTTTACCCTGCGCGACTCGCTGACACGGGTGCTGCGCGTTCGAAACATCGGCGACGACCCTTACCTGCGCGGCATGGTTTTCGACAGCTACTCTCAGCGGGCATGGGGGCTGGGGCTGGATCAGCGAATCTTTGTGCCGTATCGAGAGAGTTCCCCAATTCCAAAAGCAAGCGAGAAGTCTGCAATCGCCGTGGACCGATTGGACGATGCCAACGGGCTGATTTTTGCCCCGCTGCACAGCCTTGGGGTGCAGACAGCCAGCGGGCATTTTCTGGAATGGGCGCCCCGGACAGACGGACCGCTGCGGACACCGCCGACGGATACCGACCCGCTCACTTACACGATCGCTCCGGGCAAAGGTGACGCCCCACATGGACAGATCGACGCCGCACCGACTTCCGACGAACGCGCAAGTGATCTCGTCATTCCACGCGACATCGATGGCCGCGTCGTGGAGAAAGCGAAGGAGATTGGGGCAGGCCTGACCACTGATGCACAAAAGGTGGGGGCGGTCGTCTTGTTCCTGCACAGCAATAATCAGTACAGCCTGACCACAGACCCCGGGCACGGGGACCCGATCTCGTCCTTTATTCTTGAGCACAAAAACGCCCACTGTGAATACTTTGCTTCTGCGGCCGTCGTACTTCTGCGGGCATTGAATGTGCCGACCCGCTATGTCAGCGGCTACTACGCCCATGAGTCTGAGGGGAATGGCACGACACTTGTCCGCCAGCGTGATGCCCATGCGTGGGCCGAGGCGTGGATCGATGGGTCCGGCTGGGTCACCGTGGATGCGACCCCGGGGAATGGCCGCCCTGATGCCCTGGCCGGGGCGATCCCGCCCTGGTGGCGCGTCTGGGAGCGGATGCAGGACCTGCTGGGAGTGATTCGACGCTGGGTGACGACGTCCGATTGGACTCAGAAGGCCGCCGTCTTTTCTCTTCTGGTTCTGGGCCTGCTGATCCCGCAGATCTATCGTTACTGGCAGCGCCGACGGCAGGCGCAGACAAAGTTTCGATATTCTCAGCCTGAGGAGGCCTTGTCGGCACTCGCGCAGCGATTCGAACGCCTGCTGACACGGCTGGGTCAGCCCTGCCCGGAGGGACGTACTTGGAATGAGCATCTGCGGCTCACCGAGGAATTTATCGAAGCACACCGGGTTCCACTGGAGGCATTCGTCGGCGAATACAGTCGATTTCGATTTGGCCCCCTGCCCAGCAGCCCAGAAATCATCCAACTAGAGAGGGCACTTCGTTCGCTGGAATTCAGTGCGAAAAAGGAGACCGTATGACCGAGACATTTATCGGGCCAGTGGAGAGGATTGAGGCCAATCTTGCTTCAGTCATCAAGGGCAAACCCGAGAGCATTCGTCTGCTGCTGATTTCGCTGCTGGCAGGGGGCCACACCCTGCTTGAAGACGTGCCGGGCACGGGTAAGACGACGCTTGCGAAGTCACTGGCGCGCACCATGGACGGCGTCTTTCGACGTATTCAATTCACTCCGGACCTGCTGCCTGCTGACATCACCGGCAGCAGTTTTTACAACCCGGGCGACGGCTCCTTTACATTTCGCGAAGGGCCGGTGTTTGCCAACATCGTCCTGGCCGATGAGATCAATCGAACTTCGCCCCGCACCCAATCCGCCCTGCTGGAAGTGATGAGCGAAGGGCAGGTCACGGTGGACGGTCAGCGGCGGGACCTGCCCAGGCCATTCTTTGTCATCGCGACGCAGAACCCGACGGATTTCCATGGCACGTATCCCCTGCCGGAAGCACAGCTCGACCGCTTTGCCGTGCGCGTCACCCTCGGATATCCCGATCTGCCCGACGAGATGGAGATTTTGTACAGTCAAAACCGCCACCACCCCTTTGATGACCTTGTCCCTGTCGTTACCGGCGCGGAAGTTTTAGCACTGCAGGAACAGGTGCGGGCGGTCACGGTGGACCGTGCTGTGGCCGAGTATATTCTGCGCCTGGTGGACTGGACCCGAACCGACCCGCGTATCCGCCTGGCCGTCTCGCCGCGCGGCTCGCTCACCCTGTTTCGCACCGCCCAGGCCCGCGCCCTGACCGAGGGCCGTGACTACGTCCTGCCTGACGACGTTCGCGCCCTCGCCGTCCCCGTACTGGCTCATCGGATGATGCTGGACACGAAGACAAAATACGGCGGCATTTCCGGGGCACAGATGATCGAGGAAGCCCTGGAGAAGATTCCGGTCCCGCGGTGAAAACCCCGAAACACTTTGAACGCAATCGTTTGTCTCAGCGCAGCCGCTTTCGTCTGATGGCAGAGTGGTTTCATCGGCAACACGCGATGAAGCCTTGGCTGGTTCGCCTGGGATGACTCGGTTGGGATGTTGCGTACTATGAAAGGCGTGGGCCACAAATATGGATGGCAGTTTGTACGCCGGCGACACGCAAGCTGGGGGCGTTGTGACCGATGAGTCAGTCAAGGAAGCAGCTGCCAAGTCAGGGACATTTAAAGAGCTATAATAAAATGACTGCGAGAACTTTTTGCTGTAATGCTTTGAAACAGCAAAATAGCCGCCGATATTTCACTGACTGCCGACGCCGTGGACACGCATTTCCAGCGCATACAAGCCTTTGCTGGCTGTGATAAACAGCGTGTGCCGGTTGGCTCCGCCAAAGCAGATGTTGCCGGTCCAGTTTTCCGCGATGGGGACCTGCAAAATCTGTTTCCCCGATTTGCTGAACACGGTGACCCCGTGCCCAGTGAGGTAGATGTTCCCCTCGCTGTCGATGGTCATGCCGTCGGAACCCATTCCGCAGAAGAGACGCTTGTTTTTCAGGCCGCCGTCTTTAGCAATGTCATAAGCGTAAGTCTTTCCCCCACCAATGTCCGACACATAAAGCGTTTTCCCGTCCGGTGTCCCGATGATACCGTTGGACTGCTTATAGTCGGCATCGACGCGATTCAAGGTATGGCCGCCCGGAGGCAGGTAAAAGACGCCCTGTGAATCCTGTTCTATCGGCCCGCGTTTCCAGTAATCGCGCTGGTAGTAAGGGTCGGTGAGATACAGCCCACCATCAGGCCGGATCCAGATATCATTGGGGCCATTGAGCAGCTTGCCGCCATAGCCTGCGGCGACAACCGTATGCCGCCCGGACGGACTGATACGCCAGAGTTCGTTTTTCTCGTCCGCACAGGCCCATAAATCGCCATGCGTGTCGAAACAGAGGCCGTTCGAGCGGCCACTTGGCTCTAAAAACGTCGAAAGCTTCCCGTCCGCGCTCCACTCGTGGATACGGTTATTCGGCTGGTCGGTAAAAAAGACATTCCCCTGGCTGTCACAGGCCGGTCCTTCTGTAAAAGAGAAGCCGCCGACGAGAAGGGTCAGCTTCGCACCGGGCGCAACGATGTCGCGGTCTTCGGCTGACACTGGGACACTTGCCCCGAGCACGATAAAGCTGAGACAAGTCAGAAAACAGAGAAGTGCGGTAGTTGCCATATTTTTGAGACGCCTAAAAGAAAAAGTCAATACTAAGGACATGGGAAGCCTAATCCTCTTTTGCCGGCAGAAACGCGATAAAGTGTGCCCCGGAGCTTTTCGCGCCGACTTCGACAATGGTCCCACGATGCGCCTCGAGGATCCCCTTGACGATGCTCAGGCCCAGCCCGAGGCCACGGGCACGCGAGGTAAAGAAAGGCGTGAAAATGCGGGGTTTGATGTCGTCAGGAATGCCTGGACCAGCGTCCAAAAACTCGGCTTGAAGATAAACGCGGCCACGCGGAAGACGGGCCAGCGTAGAGATTCGGGAGGGTTTTGTCCGGGAGGTTCGAATCAGCAGCGAGCCGCCCTCGGGCTGGAATGAAAGCGAGTTCTCGATGAGCTCCGAGAAGGCCCGCTTGAGGCGGGCGGCATCGGCCATGATCGGCGGCAGGTCCGGGGCAAGCTCCATTGTCAGAGCGACGCGGCTGCGCTTTGGGTAGCTCTCTTCAACACACTGGCGTATAATCTCGTTCAGATTTTGTTCAGCCAGCGCGATTTGGGTCGCACGGACAAAGTCGCGAAACTCCTGCAGAATCTCTTCCAATCGAAAGATGCCGCGCCGAATTCCCTCGGCCAGGATACGAAACTCCGTGCGCCTATCCTCCGGCTCCGACATGAGATACTCAAGCTCGTTCAAATCACCCTTGATGGCAAAAGTCCGATTGCCAATCATGTGCGCCGCTTTGGCGGACAGCTCCCCCCAGGCCGCCATGCGCTCCGTGTTGACCAGACGGTCCAGAATCCGGCTGTTTTCAATGGCGGTTCCGAGCTGAGAAGCGATGGTCAGCAAGACGCTCTCGTCGTCTTCCGTGAATTCGCGCCGGAACCATGGGGCCACGCTCTTGCGGCGCAGAACGCGCAGGACGCCCAGAATGCCGCTGCGCCCGAAGATTGGAACAGCCAGAAAAGCTCCGACGTCCGTAGCCGGGAACTCCTCAAAGCGGCCTTTCCAGCGCACGTCTTCGCGCGGGCTGCCGATACGGATCGGTTCTCCGTGCTGCGCGACCCAGCCCGTCAGACCTTCGCCCAGCGGATAGGCCGCTTTGCCGATCCGGCTGACTAGCGCACCCCGTGCGGCCTGGAGAATCAGCTGCTGACGGTCCCGGTCGAGTACAAACAAAGAACAATCCTCGAACCGCAGCTGTGCGGCGGCGACATCCACGACCCGGCGCATCAGCAGATCGGGGTCGGCGATCGCGGAAAGGTCTTTGCCGATCTCGACCAGCGCGGCCTCGCGGGCACGGTAGCCGTCCATGAGAAGGCGCAGAGAAGCGATATTTGCGAGGGATTGTATCAGAGAGAGATGCGAGTCGTGGAAGTGGTTCGGCTGGAAGCTCTCAATATTGATGACCCCGAGCGTGTGCCCGTTGCCGTCCAAAAGCGGCACGGCGATTTCACTGTACACATCATCGAAAAACGCATAGTAGTAAGGGTCAGCGTCGACATTCCCAGTGATGTATGGTAATCCGGTCGAAGCAACGTGTGAGGTAATCCCGCTGCGTCCTTCTCCATTTGTCTTGCTGTTTGCCGCCCGTCCCGTGTCATCGATCTTGAGCCTCAGAGCACGGAACTGGTCATTCCAGCCAATTCCAGCCGTCGCCACCAGTGCCAGCTCGCCCGTAGCATCATGGGCGAGAGCGACAAACGCGCGATCCGCTCCCACGGCTTCCATGGCGGCCTGATTGATCTCTTCCAGCAGGGCCTGGGCATCATCAACTTCGACCGCCCGTCGAGAGAGATGCAGGGTCAGTGTCAGCGCATCTTTTGTCGCAGTATCATCGCTCAAAGTACAATCATCACTCATAGCACAGATTGTACCCGACAGACAAAAAAAGACCCCTCCCCCGAAAGCGGGGAAGGGGAGGATTTCACTACGGCTGGCCGAAGGGCTGCATCTGCGGCTGCTGCGGCGCCTGCTCCTGCTGAGACGGGGTCTCGCCGAAGGTCGCAGGCCGTTCGCGGAGGGTGACGTTGAGGATACGATCGGTGCCGTTACGCGACACTTTGAGTACCAGCGAATCGCCAACTTTGAGCGTTTTGATCACATTGTTCAGGCTGTCCTGATTGGTGACCGGCATTCGATTGGCTTCCAGGATCACGTCGTAGGTTTTCACACCCGCCGTGGCTGCCGGAGAGCCGGGATAGACCTGCTGTACGATAACCCCGTTATCGGAGTCCAGTGTAATACCCATCTGGGCGCGAGCCTGGGCCGGAAAGGCTTTCAGTGGTGCATACGAGACGCCAAGATAGGGGCGAACGATTCTTCCGCTGCGGATCAGCTCGGCGGCAATTTTCTTAGCGGAGTTGATTGGAATAGCGAAGCCAATACCCACATACGAGCCGGTCGGGGAGTAAATCGCCTCATTGATCCCGATCACCTGGCCGTTGATATTTGCCAGGGCACCGCCGGAGTTGCCGGGGTTGATTGCGGCATCAGTCTGGATCACCGAGTTCAGGGCATGACCACCGTCGGCATTCAGGCCGCTTCGATTGACTGCACTGATGATACCGAGCGTGACCGTGGTACCGATGTCCAGCGGATTGCCGACTGCAATGGCCCAGTCACCGATCCGCAGATCATCGGAATTGCCGAGCTGCGCTGCGGTCAGCTTCACACCTTTTGTATCGATCTTAACCACAGCAATATCCGAGATCGGGTCCGCGCCGATGACTTTCGCATCGTAGCCTTTATCCCCGACATTCACCGTCACGGTCTGCGTGTTCTCAACAACGTGGTTGTTGGTGAGAATATACCCGTCGGTACTGATGATGACGCCTGACCCGGCTCCGCGCGGTGTGGATTGCGCACCACCCCCGCCGCCGCCGAAGAAACGGCGAAAAATCGGGTCTTCGCTAAATGGGCTTGTCTGCTGGGGCACTGCCTTGCCAATGGTGTGGACCGTCACCACCGCCTGGTCCACTTTGGCGGCGGCATCGGCGACAACTGTATCCCCAGTAAAGTGCTTAAGTGTTGGGGGAGTCGTATCGAGTGATGCCAGGACAGCACGCTTTGACGGAACATTGCCGGACAGGAGGGCGATAGGATCACCGAATGTTTTCAAGCCGACGGCGCAGGCGGCAACGCCGACGGCGAACACGGCGACATAAGAGCTTGCGTTCTTCATATATTCAGATTTCCTCATAGTGTGTTGTAGAGTGCTAGGTTGAGTGTCTTCGTTTACTTATACGCGGATTGTCTTCAATAAGTTCACCATCTCAATCGCGGCGGCAGCAACATCCGCGCCTTTGTTGCCCGCTTTCGTCCCTGCTCGTTCCAGAGCCTGCTCGATGGTATCAGTTGTCAGCACTCCAAACAGTATCGGAACTCCAGTATCCACTGCGATCGAAGCCAGCCCGGATGCCAGCGGCCCGGCGACGTAATCGAAATGAGCGGTCGCGCCCCGAATAACTGCTCCGAGGCAGATAACGGCATCATACCGGCCCGTATTCGCCAGCACTGAGGCCGCCAGCGGTATCTCGAATGCACCAGGAACTCGCACCAGTGAGATTTCGTCGTCCGCGACTCCGTGACGCTTCAGAGTATCAAGTGCGCCCTCCAGGAGACGGTCTCCAATCAGCGAGTTAAACCGGCTCAAAACAATGGCGATCCGTGTATCGGATGCAATCAGCGTACCTTCATGTGTCTTCATACTGTCGGTTACTTTTCCCCCAAGAATATTTATGCCGCTTCGGGCACGTCCTGCTCGTCGAGCGCAAGAAAGTGCCCCATTTTTGCTCGCTTCGTTTCTAAATAATGGCGGTTCGAGTCATTCGGCTCAGAGATCAGCGGGATGCGCTCGACAATTTCCAGACCATAACCCTCAAGCCCTGCCAGCTTAGCCGGGTTATTCGTCATGTAGAGCAGCCGCTTGACCCCAAGATCCACGAGCACCTGCGCCCCAATCCCGTAGTCGCGCAAATCGGCTTTAAATCCAAGCTGGACATTGGCCTCGACCGTATCTGCACCGGCATCCTGCAGCGCGTAAGCACGGATTTTGTTGGCGATCCCGATACCGCGTCCTTCCTGCTCGATGTAGAGCAGCACTCCCCGCCCCGCGGTCCCAATCTTCTCCAGCGCTAGATGCAGCTGATCACCGCAGTCGCATTTGAGCGAATCGAGCAGGTCACCTGTAACGCACGAGGAGTGAATTCGCACCAGCACATCTTTGCCATCGGCGATATCGCCCATCGTGAATGCCGTATATGGAGACGGGTCTACCTCGCTTTCATAAGCGTGGGCGGTGAACTCCCCGTAGCGCGACGGCAGGCGAGCCGAAGCCACTTTGTGTATCAGTTTTTCCATCCGGCGACGGTATTTGATCAGCTCGGCAATCGTGATAAACTTCAAGCTGAACTGTATCGCCAGCTCTGCCAGCTCTGGGACGCGAGCCATTTCGCCGCCGTCACCCATGATCTCGCAGATGACACCCACGGGCTGCAGGCCCGCCAGATGCATGAGGTCGACTGCGGCTTCCGTGTGCCCGGCGCGCTTCAGGACGCCTCCGTTTCGGGCCATCAGCGGGTTGACATGTCCAGGCCGGTTGAAATCCGAGGCACGGGCACCCGGGTCAGCGAGTTTTCGAATTGTGTATGCCCGGTCCGCCGCACTGCTCCCCGTGGTTGTCCCCTCGCGGGCATCTACCGTGATCGTAAACGCTGTCCGCATGGATTCGCTGTTCTCGCGGACCATCAGCTCCAGGTTCAGCGCGATCAGCCGCTCTTCGGGCATAGGAACCGTGATGATCCCACTGGCATGGCGAGTCATCAGGGTGATCGCTTCCGCCGTGATAAACTCGGCCGCCATCACAAAATCACCTTCATTTTCGCGGTCTTCATCGTCCACGAGAATAACCATCTTGCCCGCCCGCAGGTCAGCGACAGCTTCGTCGATTGTGTTGAAGTGTGTTTCGATCATAGTGGAGTTTCTAACGGTATTTGAGAGACTGAAGATATGGACTGCCCGGATGCAGCGGCTCACGATGCCGCTGCAGGATGCGTAGTTTACTCCCGGTAAGCCGTTACTGGACCAGCCCAGGACGGCTCAGAGCGCTCCAGGTCGGCGATGCGAACGGGGGCCTCGGAGCGGGTATAATCGCCGCCGATAAGCTTTTCGACATACTTTCCGATGATGTCGGTCTCTAGATTGACCTGATCCCCGGCACGGCGAATGTGCAAATTCGTATGGTCCCAGGTGTGGGGAATGATCGCGACGGAGAAAGTTTTCTCGTCGGCATCCACGACAGTCAGCGAGATGCCGTCGATGGCGATACTGCCCTTACGTACTATATACCGGGTGAGGGCTGACGAGGCGGTGATGTAGATGTAGTAAGAGTTGTCCACTTCGCGGATACTGGCGATGGTGCCGACACCATCCACATGTCCCTGGACGATGTGGCCGTCGAAGCGGCCGCTGGCCGCAAGACTCGGCTCCAGATTGACCGCATCGCCAATGGCGAGGGCGCCGAGTGCGGTTCTTTGCAGCGTTTCGTACACCGCATCAAAGGAAACCGTCCCCTCCCCATGCTCGACAATGGTGAGACAGGCCCCGTTGACCGTGATGCTGTCGCCCAGCTTAACGTCGTCAAGGATGTGCCCGGCACGAATCGTGAACCGTGCGGACTGCTCGCCGCGTGTGATCGATTCTACCAAACCGACTTCTTGTATGATTCCCGTAAACATAGTGCCTCTTTCTCACCTCCCCGAGTGGTTTTTCTGTTTGTTTTTTTTATTCTACCCAAAGCGGGCATCAATCACGATATCCGGGCCGCAGCGACGGACTTTCTGAAATGTTACGGGGCGAGCATGGCTCATCAGCGTGATGCCAAGGCTGCCTAAGGGGCCGGGGGCGCCTGAGCCGCCCACGACTTTCGGAGCGATATAACTGATCCAGCGGTCGACCAGTCCCGCGCTGAGAAGACCAGCGGCCAGTGTGCCACCGCACTCTAAGAGAACACTAATAATATCCTTACGGGTTCCCAGCTGATGGGCAAAGTCGGTGAGATCGACCCGCCCATCGTCGACCGAAGCGCAAAGGAGCACTTCGCAGCCGCAAGCCTCGAACTCGGCGATTTTCTCCGGGTCGGCTGTGGACGTCGTCACCAATATCGTCCGCCCATCGCCCTTTGCCAGTCGAACGACGTTCGAAGTCAGCGGCGTCCTCAGATGGCTATCGACTATGATACGCCAGGGATTTCTTCCGGCACGCTGTGTCAGCCGCGTGGTCAGAGAGGGATCATCCGCCAGCACCGTCCCCACCCCGGTCAAAATCGCATCGCAGCGGTCGCGCAGCTGCCGATGCACGGCCTTCCGCGAGATTGCCGATGTAATCCACTGCGAATCGCCTGTGGCCGTTGCGATTTTGCCGTCGAGCGTCATCGCAGTCTTCAAAACAAGCCAGGGCAGCCCCGTCATTCGATGTTTACAATAGGCCGCATTCAGCGCCTGGGCTTGGGCCTCTAAAATCCCCTCCACCACTTCCACCCCACCCGCCCGCAGACGCACCAGACCTTCGCCGGCCACGCGCGGATCCGGGTCCGTCATCGCCGCCACGACGCGGGTCACCCCCGCCGCCAAAAGTGCATCGGCACAGGGAGGAGTTCGCCCGTAATGGGCACACGGTTCCAAGGTCACATACGCCGTCGCCCCACGCGCCTTGTCTCCAGCTTCGCGCAGTGCAAACACCTCGGCATGCGGCTGTCCGGCCTGCGGGTGAAAGCCTTCGCCGACGATTAGGCCCTCCGGGCTCACGATCACGCAGCCGACCATCGGGTTGGGACTGGCGTGACGCCCGAGAGCGGCGAGGCGGAGAGCGCGGCGCATGTAAATTTGGTCAGTTAGGTGCAAAATGGGTCTCTATCAAGCCAAAGCGGCAAGCGGCAAGCGGCAAGCGGCAAGCGGCAAGCGGCAAGCGGCAAGCGGCAAGCGGCAAGCGGCAAGCGGCAAGCGGCAGGAAGCCACGGATTGGAAATCCGAGGCTGAAAAAAGCCCGGCGTCCAGGGGACGCAAGAAAGCCGCGAAAAGGCTTCACGTTATTCTCTAAACGTCGCTTCGACGGTGGGCCGTTCCAAGCCTCGGATTTCCAATCCGTGGCTTATTCCAATCCGTGGCTTATTCCAATCCGTCCTACTCCAAACCATCACCCCGCTGCCCCGCCATCGACCCTAGCGTTTCCTCGAATAGCTTCCTGCGCGAAGCGGCAAGATGCCGGATGTTCTCGCGCCAGTCCAGCAGGGCCAGCGGGACCAGCGGCAGGACGGACAGGCAGATCAAAATGATGTACTGCGCGTAGCGGATGAGTGCGCGGCGAGTGTGCGGAATCGGGATGTAGGTCCAGCCCAGGCAAAGGCCAAGAGCGGCGAGGAGGAAAAAGAGGCCCCAGGCGCGGAGAACGCGCTGCTTGGGAGAGATAACTTCGAGGCCAGTCGGAGTGGACCAGCGGCGGACTTCCCATACCCCATAGGCGAGGACAGCCAATAGGGCAAAAATGAGCAGAGGGCGGGAAAGCAGCCCGGAGGGCATCAGCGGCCTCCATTTCGGTGCGGATTCTCCGAGGCGGCGGCATTCGCGAGGTGGCGCAGCTCGGAGATGGCATCGGCAAGGCCTTCGGGATGATGAAAAACCGCACTCCCGGCAATCAGCGTATCCGCACCCGCTTTAACGACCAGCGGGGCAGTATCGGCATTGACGCCGCCATCCACACCGATCTCAAATCGCAGACCCTGAGCGGCCCGGAGCTGGGCCAGAGCGCGAACTTTTTGCAGCATTTCGGGGATAAAGGCCTGCCCGCCAAAACCGGGATTGACCGTCATTACCAGAACTCGGTCGAGCAGCCCCAGAGTCCATTCGATCGCACTGATGGGAGTCGCAGGATTGAGGGCGACCCCGGCCTTTGCCCCAGCATCTTTGATCTGATGAAGAACCCGATCTAAATGGAATGTCGTCTCCGGGTGGATGGTCACGAGGTTGCTGCCCGCTTTCGCAAACTCGGCGACATACCTCTCCGGGTTTTCGATCATCAGGTGGGTGTCGAAGGGAACGCCCGTGACCGGGCGCAGGGCGCGGACAAGCTGCGCCCCAAAGGTGATGTTCGGCACGAAGTGGCCATCCATGACATCAATATGGATGTAGTCCGCCCCGGCGGCGGCCAGCTCTTCCGTCGCCTCGGCAAAGGCGCCGAAGTCGGCCGAGAGGATCGAAGGCGCAATTTTGATTGACATAATAGTAGTTAAAACGTCTGCTGCTTGACCAGCTTGTTATCTAAGAAGATGCGGAACGTGACTTTGTGGCCAATTCCCTGCACCGGGGCACTGACGGTCTCACCCGCATCGTGGTTTTCATCATAGACCAGGTTGGTCCCCGTCGTGTCCTGTATCTCGATCTGGACATGGCGGGTGCGGCGCGGACGGCGCGGCACCCGGAACTCAATCGTAAACTGCCGCAGGCTGGCAGTCTGCGGCTGATCTGTCGATGGCGTCACATCAGAGGGAGACGTCGACGAGTCCACCGGCGGCGTGACCACTGTATTCGGCGGCAGCACAACCGGCACTTCCACCTTCGGTGAAGTTGTCACCAGGGACGACTCACTGGGACCAGACTCACCCGCAGAGTTGACGGCGTTGATCGTATAGGAATATGTCGTATCGGATTTGAGGCCCGTATCGGTAAAATGGGTCGCGGCCAGTGCCCGCGCAACCGTGACAACTTCACCATCGAGTGAGCGCAGGATAGTGTAGGACTGGGCACGGGTGACCGCCTCCCAGTTCAGATCTACTTTATCTGGGCCGGAAGCGATGGACTGCACCTGTGTCGGGCTTTCAGGCGGCTGACGGCCTTTGGAGACCACAAAGTTGACGGCGGTGTTGCGTGCGACTCGACTTTGCCGGTCTGGCGACTGACGGATAATGATCCCGGACGGGACGGTCTCACTGAATTCCTGCGCAACGGTTCCGGGAGACGGAAATTTGGCGCTTTCCAGTGCCTGAGTCGCATGATCCTGTGTCGTGCCGACCAGATCAGGCACTACCAGCAGGCGCGGGCCGAGGCTGCGGAACACTGTCACCTCTTTTTCGGCCTTAATCGTGTGGCCGGACAACGGGGACTGTTCGTAGATCTGGTTCTCCGGCATCGTGTCGCTGTAAGTACTGCCGGGGTTTTCGACGAGCGTGAAATGCTGCTGCTCCGCGATCCGCTTGGCATCGTCGAACGTTTTACCGATTAAGTTAGGGACCTGGACATCATTCGGCGGCTGCATGAACTTCGTCAGGTACCAGGTCAGGCCGATCACACCCAAAATAGCGATCACGAACATGATCGATGTCGCGATGCTCAGCACCGAAATTGGTTCTCGCTCGCGTCGCTTATCATCCCGCATATCCGCTCGGTTCTCCATCTCGTGCTTCTCGAACACCGGCACTCTGGCACGTTCCTCATCCAGCTCCTGCGCAGCGGCCGTAATTGATCCGGGGGCGGCAATGATCAAAGGGGGGGCTAAAACGGGCTCCGCAGCCGCCGGACGGGGGACCCGCTTCTCCGTAGATTTCTGCATGAGGGGTGACCACGCTAATGATTTCCCGGCGCGCAATGCTTCGCGCACAGCTTGCAGGTCCGCCAGCAGGCCACTCGCCGAGCGGTACCGAATATTCAGATCCGGGTGGAGAGCTTTCTGCACGATACCGTCCAGTGCGGGGGGAACACTGGGATTGATCGCACGCGGGGAGCTCACGCGTGTTCCCCCCACCAGAGGCGAAGTACCGGTCAGCATTTCGTAGAGGATCGCACCCAGAGCGTAGATATCACCGGCAAACGACGAGTCTTCGGGCCCAAGCTCGGGGGCCAGATAGGCCAGGCGCGTGACATCTTCCGTACGCGAAGCTGCAATCGCCCCATACGCGAAGTCAGCGACTTTGATCTGACCCTCCGGGCTGAGCAGAATGCGCAGGGGACGCAGATCGCCGTGTGTGACGCCGACCCGGTGGGCGGCGGTCAGGCTGTCCGCGACTGAAGCGGCAATATCGGCGGCCACGGTCAGAGAAAAAGGTGCAATCCGCCGAATGCGCTCCTGAAGTGCGATCCCACGCATGTACTCGCGGGCGACAAAGACTTCTCCGGTCTCTTCAGAAATCCCCTGGTCGTAGACACGCAGGATGCCGCTGTCCTCAACCTCCTGGGCCTGACGCACCGCCGATTGAAAATCCGCCTGTGCTGCCCCGAGGCTCTCCGCCGGCAGGACCAGCAGGCAGACCACACGACCCTCTTCCAGGTCGCGGGCCTTGGAGACGAGAAAAGGCGGCGTATCTGCACTGGGCGCCGTCTCCAGAATTTCATAGCGCGGACTGATGGCCTGACTTGACAAGTAAAGAATTCTCCTCAGTGGTTCCACCGAAGCTCAATGGCTCCAGTCAAACTGCGACCACGACCCGTTCGTACCGGGCAGGTGCCAATGCAGGCCCAGGGAAGTATCGTGCAGATCGTTGACAACACTTCGTCCAACGACCCAGCGCGGCCCTTCCACGAACCCAACACCCTCCACAATAATCGGGGCACCCTTTCGGCTCAAAACGCTCTTTGCCTCACCCGAAAACAGGCCCGGCACCGTTGTCTTGTAACCATCCGCAGTCTTGACAAACGAGATCGGGACGCTGCGGACTGGACGACCCGCCCCCGGCCATTCGCCATGGGCTTCCAGCAGGCCGAGCAGCGCAGACCGCTGCGCCGGTGTCGCCCGGACATCCAGGTAGACGACCCCGAAGGGAGCGTTTGTTTTGGCTGTTTCCGAATGCGTTTTCGCACAGCATGCCCCATTGCCATGCTTGTCGACAGCGCCATCGATCGAGATCATATTCAGCCCGCTGATATCCACTCCAGCGTAGCGGGCCGCTTCAAGGTGGTATATCGCCGCCAGAGCGCAGTTATCCGGGCCATTCTCGAACATACAGGGGCAGGCGTAAGCGCAGGAGCATTGGTGGATCGCGATCCCGGACGCTCGGTATGTCGGGGTCGCCATTGCAGAAATAGCTGTCAGCAGAAGAGGCAGCCAGAAGATACTCAGAAACGACAAATGCTTGTTTAGCATTGCCCCTCTTACTTTCTAAACAAAAACTTCCAGGCCAGCGTCCCCACTGAGACCAGCACCATCAGTGCGTACAGTGCAGCCCCAGCCTGGGTATAAACGCCGATCTGGGCGGGAAAGAAATAGCCACCAAAAAAGAAGACGCCGACAGAAATCACCCAGAGGGTCAGAGAGATATCAGCCCAGAGCGGCGGCTTTTCGGTCATAGCACCAGTGCCGCCTGCCGCTCCAGAGCCCGCCGGATCGCGGCTTCTGGGACTCGGTGGCCGGGAGTGGCATGACCGATCTCTTCCATGAGCACAAACCGCGCCGACCCGCCGACCGATTTCTTGTCCCAGGCAATCAGCCGCACAAGCTCGTCCACAGAGTGAGATGAGTCCAAACGAATGTTAAACCCGGCCGCGCGAAGCAGTCCGATTGCCGCCAGCGTATCTTCAGGCCGGGTGATGCCTGCTTCTTCGCCGATCAGCGCCGCCGAAACCATACCCAGGGCAATCGCTTCGCCATGGGTGTAGGTCTGATAGAGAGTGATGGCTTCCAGGGCATGGCCGACTGTGTGGCCGAAATTCAGGATCGCCCGGAGGCCTTCGTCGCGCTCATCCTGCTCGACGACCCGTGCTTTGAGAGTACAGGAATGGGCCAGCACAAAAGCCAGATGCTCCGAAGTCAGGTCCAGCAGACCGGCGACTTCGCTCCGAAGCAGGTCAAAGAATACTTTGTCGGCTATTATACCATACTTGATGACTTCCGCAAGACCGGAGCGGCGTTCACGCGCGGAAAGCGTGCTCAGCGTCTCGGGATCAATGACGACCAGGCGGGGCTGATGGAATGCCCCGATCAGGTTTTTCGCACTCCCAAAATTGACCCCGGTCTTTCCCCCCACACTGCTGTCTACCTGTGCGAGCAGAGTCGTCGGCACCTGCACAAAATCCAGCCCGCGCGTATATGTTGCGGCAACAAACCCCGCCAGATCCCCGATCACGCCGCCGCCGAGGGCCACCACGATCGTTTGGCGGTCGGCAGCCAGATCATAAAGTGCCTGGTAGAGCTTCGCAGCAGACTCCGCCGATTTGGACTGCTCCCCGGCAGGAATGAAAGCGCTGCGCACGAGAAAGCCCGCCGATTCAAGGCTTTGCAGCACTTTCGGCCCATACAAATTGGCAATCTCGGGGCTGGAAACGATCAAGGCCTGCCTCGGCCCAGTCGAGGCCGACGACAGCCGTGCTGCCAGCTCCCTGCCCAAAGAGGCAAGAAGGCCCCTTCCCACGAGTATATCATAGGAGCGGTCGCTGAGGTGAACCGTCACAGTGTATCTTTGCTGAGTCATTCTTGTTGTTGGCCCAAAAGGCTGATGATTTCTTCCGCTGCCCGAAGTGGTCCAGCGCATTTCGACGTGTCGAGGGCAAAATCAGCCAGCGCGGCGTAGTGCGCCGAGCGTGCGGCGAGAAGATCTTCGATTCGTTCTTTCGGGTTATCTAGGTAGTCTGCCAGCAGTGGCCGGCTGCTGAGATTCAAGCCGATACGAGACAAAATCGCCTCCGGTGAAGCTTGCAGCCAGATGACAGTCCCACCCTGCTGCAGCAGAGTGGAATTTTCTAGCCGCAGCGGGGTCCCGCCTCCGGTCGAGAGAATTAATCGCTCTGAAGGCAGATCAGTCAAAAGCCGGGCCAGCATCGTGGTTTCGCGCTGGCGGAACGCCGCTTCCCCCTCGGCGGCAAAGCAGTCCGCAATGGAGCAGCCTGCCTCACGCTCGATTTCGGTATCCGTGTCCCGATGTCTCCACTGAAGCCGGCCGGCCAGTGCGCGGCCGACGGCACTTTTCCCAGTGCCCATGAAGCCGATGAGGACAATGCTACGGTTCTGCTGCATCAGATTTGGAGGCGCGACGGTCACCGGGATTTCTCCTATTTTTGAGCAGTCCGGAGTGCGATCGTCGCCTGGTAGCTGTCATAATTGGCACGCATTTCACGAATACTGTCGCCGCCGAACTTTTCGCGCATCAAGTCGGCCAAGACAATGGCGACCATCGCTTCGCCAACAACGGCGGCGGCGGGGACGGCGCAGACGTCAGACCGTTCGGCGAAAGCGGGAACGCCTTCTTTGGTCTGGAGATTGACCGATGGCAGCTGCTTCATCAGAGTTGCAATCGGCTTCATCACCGCCCGGATCACCAGAGGCTCACCGTTCGAAATACCGCCCTCGGTGCCGCCGGCGTTGTTGGACCCGCGCCGAAAATGGGCCGCTTCCTCGCCCTCGGCCTGATCGTAATAAAAAGCATCATGCACCTGTGAACCGGGAATATCAGCTGCCCCGAAACCGATCCCGACTTCGACGCCTTTAATAGCCTGGATGGACATAAGTGCCTGTGCCAGCTTTCCGTCGATACGCGTGTCCCATTGGGTATATGAGCCGAGGCCGACCGGCAGGCCCAGGGCCACGACTTCGAACGTGCCGCCCAGCGTGTCGCCCCGGGACTTGGCGGCATCGATCGCGGCGATGATCGCGGCTTCGGCTTCTTTGTCAGCCACACGCACGGGGCTGTCTTCCGCCAGCAGGCCAATCTGGCGCAGGTCGATGTTTTCGGCGTTTACTTTGACGCCCCCGATATTCACGACATGGGAGTCCACCGAAATGCCGAACTCCGCCAGCAGGATACGGGCGACGGCACCAACCGCTACCAGCGTTGCCGTGTTCCGGGCCGACGAGCGCTCCAGCGTATTCCGGAGATCATCGTGCCCAAACTTCATCATGCCCGTAAAGTCGGCATGGCCGGGACGAGGCACAGTGATCTCGGGCGGCGCTTCGCCCTCGGTGAGCGGCTCGACCGACATCTTGACGGTCCAGTTAGCCCAGTCCCGGTTGCGAACCACCAGCGTGATCGGGCTGCCCATCGCCAGGCCGAAACGGATACCCGACAAGATCTCGGCCGTGTCCGACTCGATCTTCTGCCGTGCACCTCGCCCATACCCGCCCTGACGGCGTTTGAGCTGGAAGTTGATAGGTTCGGCGGTGATCGCTAGTCCGGCAGGGACACCTTCGATGACTGCGGTTAAGGCCGGGCCGTGAGACTCGCCGGCGGTGAGGAATCTAAACATAATACTTATTATACCTGAAAATGAAACGGGGCATAAAACACGGGGCCAAACATAAAAAAACCCGGCCCTTTCGGACCGGGTTTTACGAGGTTGTGCTTATGGAGTAACGGTAACGCTCTGGCCGCCGTTTGCATTGGCGGTCGCACTATCGTTGCTCTCGCCGATAATAGTCGGCGTGACGAAAATCAGCAGTTCCTGATCATTCGTCTGCTTGGAGCGAGTGCGGAACAGATTGCCAAGAATGGGCAGGTCTGCCAGGATCGGAATACGCTGGGTCGAAGAGGTCTCCTGCTTGCGAACCAGGCCGCCGAGAACCATCGTATCGCCGCTGCGGACCGTACGCAAAGTCGTGACACGCTGCGTGATCGTGGGCGGAATGCCCCCGACCGGTGACTGCCCAGTGGTGTCCGTGATCTGCGGGGCGAGGTTGAGTGTGACGGAGTCATCACTGTTGATGCGCGGCGTTACGGTCAGACCGGTCTGAAGCTGCAGGAAGTTGGCCTGCTGGCCCGTCGCGGTGCCGTTGTTGTTGCCACCGGTGTTGACGACGGTAGTCGTGAAGAACGGAATCTGCGTATTGACTTCGATGCTGGCCGTGACATTGTTTGTCGTGGTAATCAGCGGAGCCTGAACGACTTTGCCGCGCGAACGGGTCAAAGTTTGGAAAAGCTGTGCAACGATATTACCAGTCGCATACTGCAGGAAGGTCGGTGCCACATTGCTGACAATGGTAGAGTCGCCCTGCTTGGAGGCAAGCTCGACTCCGGGGAAGGGCACCAGATCGAAGTTGATACCGAGGTTGTCGACATCGGCGACGCTGGCTGTAACGAACTCAACTTTGATCTGCACCTGACGCGGGGCGATGTCCAGAATTTTGACGATCTGCTTAACCAGGTTGTAGCCATCCGGAGTTGCTTCAATCAGCAGAGAGTTGTTGCTCTGGAGCGCAAAGATTCGGGCCACGCCGGCTGGGAGTGCGCCGCCGCCTTGCTGGCCGCCTTGCCCCTGCTGACCCTGCTGGAAGCCTCCGCCTTGCTGGAAGCCGCCGCCGCCCTGCTGGAAGCCCCCGCCGCCATTAAAACCGCCGCCGCCCTGCTGAAAGCCGCCGCCGCCATTAAAACCGCCGCCGCCATTAAAACCGCCGCCGGGAAAGCCACCGGGGAACTGATTGGCCTGCTCGGGGGAGGCGGGATCAGCGCTGCGGCGGGCATAGTTTGCGCCGTTGTTCTGCATGTTCCCGGTCCCGATCGGTACCGAAGGATAGCTGGAATACGGTGACTGCTGCTGCGGGGTCTGCGAAGAATTGAAAGGCTGCGTAGACGAAATCACCGGACGGGCTTCCGGCATGCGCAGAGCCACAAAAGGATTGACTTCGACCAGGTCCCGATCCCATTGCATGAGTTTCAAGATATCGGAGGGCACGGCATGCTGGAGTACGAGAGCCTGCCAGTGCAGCTCACCCGGCGCATATCGCAATTCCGGGTTTTCGCTGCGCGAACTCTGCGGGTTTGCGGCGTTCTGAACGGATGCAGGAGCTGAAGCCGACACTGGCGCGGCACCCGGTGCCGATGCGCTGTCAGTATCCGAACTGAAGACGTAGACACCGTCTTCGTTTCGGCTGACTCGGGCCCCGGCACTTAGCGCAATGGTGCGCAGTGCCTTCGGCAGAGCAGCATCCGACAGATGGACGTTGATCAGCTTAAAGGGGGTATCGCCTTCACGTACCACCGTTTCGATATTTGCCTGACGGCCTAAGATATTTAGGACAGTCTGGAGTTTCTCTCCGACAACATCGATATTGACGGTGCTGCTCTGCACCGCACTCTGAGCGACAGCCGGGCGCGGAGCAGCCGCCGCCATCAGCCCGCCAAGTGTCAGAAGACCGCAGCAGACGGTGGTCAAGCCCCGCCGTTTTTGAGTAAAGCGCATATCGAGTTCTCCTCTGTCAATTCTCGTGCAAAAACACAACTGAAATTAGTAGCCGCGGCCGCCGCCACCGCCATAGCGGCCGCCTCCCCCGCCAAAACTGTTGCCGCCGCCAAAGCTGCTGCCACCACCGAAGCCGCCGGAGCTGCCTCCAACGGAGGTGATGTTCGGACCGCTGCCGCCGCCAAAACCACCGCCGCCGCCAAAGCCGCTGCCGCCACCGAAGCCGCCGCCCTGGCGATTGTTACCACCGCCGTTATTTCCCTGGCCGCCGCCCGCCGGTATGACATCATTGACACCGACCTGTACGATGCCCTGTGCCCCAAGCAGACGCGCGATATAATAGGCATCATACTTCTCAATCGGGATCCGGTAAAAACGCTTGGGACCATCCGCAGGGGCATTGCCCGTGCTGTTTGGATCGACTGTCGGCGTCGGCGCGACGACCGGCGGGGCGGGCGCGGCTGCGCGAAGTACTTTAACCTGGTAGACACCGTCAACGACATCATAGGTCAGAGGCGGGTTGACTGAGCTAAGCAAGGTGCGCAGGGCAAGGCTAAACGGAACTTCGTTCACCGTGATATTCGCGTAACCCTGTACATCATTTGCGATGCTTGAGTTGCGGATACCGGCTCCGGTGAATAAAAGCTGAAGCGCAGTCTGAATCGGCACGTTGTGCAGGTTCAGGGAAATCGGTTTGGTAGGCTCGCCTGTGCCTGCATCCTGCGCCCGAACGACGGGAGCGATCATCGCACTGCTGAGAAGAAAGACGCCGCCCAGTGCGAGGGCAATGGTCCGGCGGCCAGATATCATTTTCATGGTTTTTTCCTTTTATAGTCTACAAGAGGGAAAGGGCGAGAGTGAGAGAAGCAAGCCCTTCGGGTGTTGCCTCGATCACCAGAGAATTATCACTTTCAAGAACGAAAATCCTTCGCACACCTTCCGGCAGAACATTGGGTGCAGCTTTTGGCGGCACCGTCGCTCCCGCGGGAACGACAAAATTCGGCGGGACCACGATTATGCCGTCAGGCCGCGTGATCAGGTCTGCGATCATACCGGCATCGTAGTGCCTGATACGAATCTTTGTAAATCGATACCCATCCGAACTGATTTTTTGGAAAGACGAGTCTGATTGCGCCTGCACGAAAGAAGCCAGCAGCGTTCCCGCTGTAAGTGTGACTATCCATATCGGCATCCGACAGAAAAATCTTGCCATTCCTTGCAGCCTTTCCGCTTAGATCACTCTGAATCTACTGGCCAAACGGCTGGCCAGGGTAGTTCTGCTGATTTTGCATCTGTCCATATTGGCCATATTGCCCGTTCTGCCCATTTTGTTCGTTCTGCCCATTTTGGAACTGGTCCGGCGCTCCGGCTCCTGTAGACAGCGGGATGGAAACGGTCGAGCCGCTGGGTGTACGCAGTGTGACACTCGTGTCCTGAATCGAAACAACTTTGCCGCCATCGGAGAGACTATCACCGGGTTTAACCGTCTGGGACTGGCCATTCGTTTCTAAAATGGCGAGAATGCTGCCGTCCGAGTTCATTACGCCCGTCAGCTTGTAGTTCTGTGAACCGGGATCGCTGTTAGGTCCCACCACGACTGGCGGTGGGGAGGGCGGAGAAATCGTGAACAGATCATTTCGCGGCAGTATGTCGCGCAGCAGTGGCGGCATTCCAGACGCACTTCCCACAAGTGCCGCATTCACCTGTTTCGCGTAGTTTTTCTGTCCGTTAGGAATGCTAAACGGATCTGGACCTATCGCCGGATTCACCAGCTTCGGTGCCACTGTGGTTTTAGTCAGGGCCGAGGCCATTTGAGGGTTGCGCATGCTAGTAGGACCGCGGCTGCCCTCAAGCGGCCGGCCCATGGACGGCGGCATGGTGGGAGAGCCAGGGCCAATGGAAGGACGGCTTCCTGGCACTAAAGGTGGGCCCATACCCGGACCCGACGTAATCGGAGTCGAAGCGGGTGCCGGACTAAAGAGCCCGGTCTCAAACGCGATCAGCAAGCCCGTTACTACCAGCACAAATACCGCAAGGCCAACCACGGTCGGCAGATTTTTCTTATCTTTTAGCCAGTCCATACAACCCAGTCCTCGCTTATCGGAGTGTGATACTGCCTTCGAGTCGTTCTACCCGAAAAGACTTCATAATTCGTTGACACTAAATCTCCTACCGTCCCGGCATCCCGCCAGCACCGGGCGGCATGCCGCCGTTTGGCGCCCTCGATGATCCGGTCGGACCTCTTCCTTCGAAAGCCTGTCCGGAGGGACCTGGTCCGCCGAACGAGGAAGGACCGCGTCCGCTTGTCGTCGCAGTCGCTCCGCCGGCGGCGGCAATGACCGGCGGCAGCTTGGTATCATTCTGTGGGAACAGGAAAAGAGTTGCCGTATAAGTGCCCTGCATATAAGGGCTATTCCCATGCAATGCCAGGTTATCGATCAGCACCAGACGGTTGAAATACTGCCAGTTGTAAACGTTAGTCAGGATGCTTCGAAATGGACCGACATCCGTGAGCGTTCCCAGCGGAATGACAACAGGCGCATTCGTAATGTCGTTCGGATTGACCGGCGGAGCCGGCAGATTAAAGGCTGATGTTGAACGAACCCCGGGCTGCCGAGCATGGTGCTCCAAATTCGGACCGAGATTTTGTGTCAGCTCAGTTGTCAATTGCTTCAGTGCACCAAATCGATTGCTGACATCGTAGCGCGGCATCAGTGCAGCATCTTTTTGCGCCCAGACGTTCTGCACCATCTTCACCTGCAGATTTGCGGCGTTAAGGGTCTTGAGTGCTTTGTTTTGCTCGGGCAATAAGCTGTCGGGCAGAGCGGCATCGAGGCGAGCCTGCGCAATGACAGTCTTATCCTGCGTCGGCTTGATGAGTCCGAAGGCGATCCCGGCGACGGCCATCAGGCTCAGTACGATACCGATGATCGCGACCAAAAGTGGATTTGATTGAGTTGTTTTCATGGTTATCTCAGAGCCTTAGCCAGATGAGCCGGCAGGTGAACCGCTTGGAGGGCCGCCCATTGGACCGCCCGGAGGACCGCCCGGAGGACCGCCCATTGGGCCGCCAAATCCAGCACCTCGTCCCGCCCCGGCGGCGGGTGCGGACCCCGGCAGCGTGGGTGCAGTCAACGGTTGTTTCAGCGTCGCAGTCACATTAATATCAAAGCCTTTTGGGGCACTTACCATAACAACTCGGCGTAGGAATTGCCGATGAATAGCTTCGCGCGCCTCGGGAAGAATGAATGGGCTGAGGTTTCGATCAGCAATTGCCAGAAACGCCGGGCTATAGCCACCGGCCTGCCCGGCACCGCTGCCCTGACCAACACCGCCTTGCCCCCCACCCTGCGTCGATGCCGTCGCGCCGCCGGTCAGCTCAGCCGGGGGCGGTCCGACACCGGCCGGAAGATTCGTCGGCCCATTCGGACCAAGATTCGCCAGAGTGTAACCAGCTGGGCCAGTGCTGCTTCCAGACTGCCCTCCCCCATAGCCGCCGCTGGGGCTGCCGCCGCCACCGGGTCCGCCACCGGGAAAGCCGCCTTGGCCCCTTCCCTGACTGCTGCTCTGGGAGCCCTGCTGACCGCCAGTGCTGGTGCTGCCCGATGCTCCGTCGGCAAAAACCATCTTGCCGTTTAAATAGTACAGATGGCGAACATTGTCCGGGTACCCGGGGACTTTGTCCACCGCCACAGTCTGAAAGTCCGGCTCCTGATACATCGCCTGAAGGTAGCGGCCTACCACGCCGACACTTGGCGAATAAGCTTTGATACTCATCGTCGAAGCACTGTAGGAAGCATCCGTATAAATTAGGCTGGATTTCGGGCTGGTATCGGCCAGCGTGTTATAAAGTGCAACCTGCTGGCGGTTGTATGCATGCACTGCGGTGACAAAATCCAGTTTGTCTTGGATCGGTTTGATGGAAGCGATTGCGGCCGCGGCCTGTGCCTTACGAGCGTCTGTTATCTTTTTTCCTGCTTCTGCACTGTCGGCCTGCGCAGAGACATCGTTCAGATGGTGCACCATCGAAGCATAGATCGCCAGAGGAGCCAGGACACAGAGAACAAATAGTGCAGCGAACGCGACGACGAGTCGTTTTGTGAGACGCCGTTGACTGACATACGAGGGAAGTAGGTTGATTCGGAGCATAGTATTTTTTCAGGGAGTTCAGCTGGACGCGGCAGCCACCGCTTCTTTACGAGACACTTTAGGAGCTTTCGGTGCTTTCGGCACCGGATTTGCGCCGAAGACGGCATCACGTGCCGCTAGTCCGACCGCCACAGTGAAGGCCGGCCCGATCACCGAAAGATAGGTGGGATCAAACTGCTTGGCCGTGACCGGCAGCGCGGCCAGCGGGTTGGCGACTGCGACCGGAAGCTGCAATTCATTCTGCAGAAAGGCCGCAAAATTCGTCAGGATCGCCGTGCCACCTGTTAGCAAAACTCGGTCGACGGAGATCTGTGCCCCCCGGCTGCGGTAGTAGTCCAGAGAGCGGCGTAATTCCGACGCCATCTCGCCAAGCACCGGCGCAATTGCCTCAAAGATGTCGTCGCGCAGCTTGTCAGCGTCCACTGTGCCTTCCACCGGCGGCAGACCGAAACCATCTGCATCCGCTCCCAGGAAAGCCCCGGAGTTATCTGACGACAGCGGCTTAGCCAGGTTTAGTGTCCGGCGCGACATCGGCTGCGTGCGCTCAACGTCGTCAAAGCGCGTCTCACCCAGTCGTCCACTCGGGTTCCCCTGATGTCCCGCTTCTCCGAACCCAGCATCATCTCCGGCATTCATATCAAAGGGGTGATCCTGACCGTCATCGTTCAGATCAAAGCCATTTTCATCCTCGAACTGGGGTGTATTGTCGAAACCGCCCTCGCCCTCGTAGTGAGTTCCCGTGTAAATGGCCATCCGGTCCAGCTGCACCACGGCGTACTCACGCTTGACGCGCTCTGCTTGCTCGGGAGTGTACTGCAAGGCCTCCGCGATCGCACGTGTCAGGCTGTCACCGGCCAGAGGAAGAGAGCGTGGGAAGGTGAGCTGGTCGCCTTGAAAAATGGAGATATCCGTGTTTGCGGCGCCAATATTGACGATGGCAACCGTCTCGGGTGGAGGGCCTTCCGGCATGGTTTCCATACCCGGTAGAAACTGCGGCCGTGCCAGCGGCTGACCGCCTTCAGCGATATCCAGCACGGCACGCGCAGTCGCCAGCGGCTCGATATCGATGGCGACCGGGTCCAGACCCGCCGCGTAAATCGAGTTCAGATAGTTGTTGACGGCGTCCTGCTGGGCGACTGCCAGCAGCACTTCCATATTTGGGGCAGTGCGGGCCTCAGCAGTGTATTGGACCAGCGGCTGGTAATCCAGCATAGTCTCACTGGGAGCGAAGGGAACATGGCGCTCCACTTCCCACTTCATGGTCTCTTTCAGCTCGGCATCCGTCATGCGTGGGACTTCGATGATCCGAATCACAACGGCGTTCTGGCCGGAGATACAGCCGACCACCTTTTTGACGGTGATGCCACTCTCACGCATGATCTGCTTGATCGCAGCCCCCATCGCAGCGGGGTCGGTAATGATGTTATTCTGGATCACTCCCTGCGGAGTCGGACCGATTCCCAGCGCGGAAATAGTCAGCCCGGTCTTGCCCGGCCGTAGTTCGGCGATCTTGATCTGCTGCGATCCGATGTCCAGTCCAATAACGGGTGTAGCGGCCATAGGGTTACCTCGTGAAAAAGGGGACGTGAAAAACTCCACGTCCCCCTATTCTATCACGTCTGCTTTTTCTTGTCAAGCAACTTTCAATTTTGTTTTACGAATATTTTGCCCCGTACTAGTACGCGCTCATGTCTGACGCCCCATACTTAGTTAGGACATCCTGTGCCATCGCCTGATCGACGTCGCCTGAAGGCAGGTTTACCGACAGCATTGCGCCGCCGCCCTGCACCGTGCCGTGGTAGCGCTCCGCCGCTTCCCCCGGAACGCCCTGCTCCTTCAGATAGCCAGTCGCACCGCCCGCGATCGCGCCCGCACCCGCCGTCAGCGCCGTCGCACCGAGGGCCGCCGCCAGCGCCCCGCCGCCGAGCACCAGGCCAACACCAGGGATTGCAAGAGCCGCCAGTGAAGCGAGTATGCCCACGCCCAGTCCGATGCCTGTCCCTTTGACCGCGCCCTCACCGGCATCTTCCGGGGTCGTGGTGCTCAGGCCATGCTTCGCCGACAGGTCGGAGTTGTTTGCCGCAGAGTCCGGCCCGCCCTGATCCAGCGGGTTCATATCGCCTGATGTCGTGACCGGAACCGCACTGTAAGCACCACCGGCCATCTCCGTGCCATAGGCTGTTCCGACCGCCGTCTCCGCCCCGTAAGTCGTCTGACGTGTCTTGCTGTAATCGTCGTGAGCAACCAGGCTGAGATCTTCCTGACGAACGCCGTAATCGAGCAGTGCTCCCGCCGCTTTTTCCGCCAGCGAAGCATCTGCAAACGAAGCATACAAATGTGCCATGGGTTGAAACTCCTTTGTTTTCTGCGTCTTAGTGGTCGCCTTGTTTCGGCTGACCATCGCATGGACAATCTACCCGGCAAGAGAACGAGGCAAACCTGCCGTCAGCAGTTGTTCTTTGTCACGCCTTGAATTTTTCGCAGCCTAGGGTGCAGCATCTCCCCGGACCGAAAATTGCCGGCAGCGCACTCGCCCTGTCCCCGTCTTCGGGGTTGATGCGCCCCATTTTAGATTTATTTACAAAATCCCCGTATATTTCGGGAGCATGTTCCCCTAAGGAGTCCCCCGCTCCTCGCCGATATTAAAAGTGTCACCTGATACAGTCTGCGATAACAAGCAAGTGCAGGGCAGCAGAGTGATAATACTAACCACCTGTCCAGAAAGAAGACCATTTACGCTATGAAGATTTTTCAGCCAAAAAACAAAGCCGGCTTTACGCTGGTTGAGATTATGATTGTCGTTCTGATCATCGGTATCCTGCTCGCCATCGCCATCCCGAACTTCGTCGCGGCCCGTGAGTCCTCCCGCGCCAAAGCCTGTATCGGCAACCTGAAGCAGATCGACAGCGCGACACAGCAGTATTGTATGGACCAGAAGCTGAGCGGCGCCTCCACGGGAGCGACCAGCTACATTTCCAATCTCCCTACCCTGAACACAGTGGCATTGACCGGACTCGTGAGTGCCGGTGGATCGACGAGTGGCTACCTTCGCACAACGCCGGTTTGCCCGGCCAGCGGTGCCTACAGTGTTGCACCGACAATCAGCGATTCGCCGTACTGCGCCATCTCTGGAAACGCAACCAACAAAACAGCAGTCACTGGATCGAACAGCACAGATACGAACTACTCTTCGGGTGCCAAGTTCTACCACGGACTGTAAATCGCAGCCGATTGCACTTACCGATCCCGAGGATGCCAGGCGACTGGCATCCTCTTTTTTTGCGTGACGGCTCCTGCTCTCCCCAAATGCTGTAACGCAGGGTCTTTCGGAACCCACCCCGTCACTCCGTTCCGACCCTCCCGAAACGGGAGGGTCGGCGGGTAGGGATTTGTTGGGTTCTGTCTTCTTGACTGATGTTACGTGGGAAAGACGTGAAACGGGCAAGACGTGGGATTGAAATCCACCGCGTAACATCAGATATGAACCAGGCTCTTAAAAAGCCTCTCACTAAGATCGCCAAACACGTTGCCCCCTTCCCACCGACCCTCCCGTTCCGGGAGGGTCGGAACGGAGTGACGGGGTGGGTTCTGTAACGCCCTGTGTCACAGCATTTGGGGAGAGCAGCAAGGACTAAAGACACGCGCACCCGCCGCCGACAATCAAATTATCCGGTTGAAATACCAAGTCGGGAAACCCTACACCATGAAGCTCTTCCAAAAACTTTCACGCAGCTCGCGCCGCATCCACTATGGCTTCACCCTCGTCGAGATCATGATCGTCGTTCTGATCATCGGCGTCCTGCTCGCCATCGCCGTTCCAAGCTTCGTCAGCGCCCGCGAGTCGGCCCGCGCCAAGGCATGCGTGGGCAGCCTGGCGCAGATCAACAGTGCAAAGATGCAGTGCAGTATGGAAAACAAGCTGGCGGCCGGCTCCACGGCAACCTTCAGCCTGGACGGCACGACAGCCACCACGCTTGGGCCAAATGGGAACTACCAACTCGTCACGTACGGAGGCAGTTCCAACTATATGCGCGGCATCCCCCGCTGCCCCTCCGGTGGCGCCTACTCTTCCGGCACGGTGGCGACGCCCCCCACCTGTGATGTGGCAACGGCGGCGGTCAGCACGGATTTCCAATCAGGCGGCAAATGGTACCACGGGTACTAACAGCACTTTGCTCGCAGCAAGTCGCAGGGAGAGTCCCGGCTCCCAAACCCCGTCCATTTGCCGGTAATGCCAAACGCCTGAAACGCCATAATCTACATAAATCTCCCAAAAATCAACGTTAGCCTCCTGTACTCGAAAAGGCGAACCGCACTATGAAATTTCAATGCTCAAGAATACGAAGTGTATCCGACGATAAACTGATACGAAGACGCAGAAAGGCGCGGGATGGTGGTTTCACCCTCGTTGAACTGATGCTGGCGTTTTTTGTTTTTTTTATGATTCTGATTCTCTTCGGCGCAACGTTCCCCGTCGCGACGCGGGCCGGGCACGTCGGCAGCAACTATTCGCAGGCCACATTTATCGCTCAGCATAAAGTCGATCAGCTCCGGGATATCGGGTTTGCCAAGCTGGACGTCAATTCTCTGGCAAGTCAGGGATTGATCGACACCAACAGCAGCGGAGTACCGATTGTCGTGGCAAATCCTGTCGGGCAGCCTGGCACGGCAGTCACCTATAACTTCACCCTGACGGATAACCTGGTAGCCAATACCAAAGGCAGCGTGTTATATCCCGGCTTCTATCCAGTGGGAAGTACCGGCACCATTTCGATTGTCGATTACCATGCAGTCAACACAGCGGTAGCTGCATCGACAACCACAATGGTTACCGTCATCATTTCCTGGAACGGCGGACCACAAGGGAGCGGTTCATTCACAACACACACGGTGGTATCACCCACCTGAGGAAAATCCGATGCCGTCAAAATCTCGTCCGAAAAATATTTTGAGCCAGACACAGTCCCGAACTTCACGCTTCCGGCGTGGGTATACGTTGATGGAGCTGATGATCAGCGTTAGCCTCCTATCGCTCCTGCTTCTGGGCGTGATCGGGATATTCAATCTCATGCTGGGTCTCAGCGGAAGCGTTCTTGCGTCTATGACCTCGTCCCAGGATGCATCGAATGCAATCCAGCGCATCAGCACCGACCTGCGTGAAGCGAATAGCTTTGTGCTGCTCGATGATGTCGTCCATGATGCAACCGATTCGCTAGGCAACACGCTTGTGACAGGTATCACCATTACTTCTCCCAACCCATGGAAATCCACGATCACTTACACGTCAGGCACCGGAGTGAGTAAAGCGCTCACGGCGGCAAACAGTCCCTATGACCTTGCGGCAAAACCGGATACTACCGCCTCGGTAGTCACATTTTACCGCGCAAATTGGCAGCAATCCGAGGGGGCAGACGGCACGCCAAACCCAAACACCGGGAAATGCCTTTGGGTCACAGGCACAGAGAACGGCCAAGCTGTCATACCGGGCCCCGTGATCAAGACGATCGCACCAACTCCGGACGCCGTGCAGTTTATCATTCCACGCCTCGCCGATGGTGTCACTCCCGTCGTCAATGAAGCCGAGATCAAAATCATCAGCGGGCAGTATGACCCAATCCATGGGACTGCCACATCGGACTCCTCCGCGGGGAGCAGCACCGCGCTGACTGGCGAGTGCGTTTATCTCCGTGATCATAACCCATCACCCATTGTTCCCGGCGGTACAAATGGCAAACGACTGTATTTTGGAGGATGATTGTAATGATACACACCCAGACTTTCCTCACGGCGGGCACCCGGCACCAAAAATCACGTCAGCGTGGCATGGCACTGATCACGACCGTGATCTTGCTGTTTCTGATGAGCGTTACAACAGCGAGCCTGCTGAATCTCGTTGGCACAGCAATCACCTCGGCACAAAAGCGTACGGATTCGACGGAAGCGTTCAATATGGCAGACTCCGGCCTGGACCTCGCAAAAACTTGGCTGACACAACAAAGCACCCCACCCATTTACTCGAACTTGAATTTCCCAAACAACAACGCTTTCTATGGGACGAACGGAACGATAACCAATCCCTTCGGTATTGCTTCGCAGGCTGGCGCAACACTGAAGATCACGATCAATGTGGATAATACGAATACAGGCTCGGTACAAAAGCATTACCTGATCGAAAGCCAGGCGACCATGCCAAGTGGGGCGATCCAGATTGTCCGTGAGTACGTCCAGCAATCGAGTTTCGGCAAATACGCCTACTTTGCCGTCAACGACGGCGGCGGCTTCTGGGATTTCAACAATCACTTTGAAGGCCCGGTGCACTTTAACGACGGCCATAATGGTGACACCGGCCAGAGCACGTTTTTATGGCAAAACCCGACACCAACGCCGATTTTCACGTATACAGGGTCGGATGCTTTTTCAGTCTCGGATGACGTCAAATGGTGGAAAGACACCATTGGCAACGTGAGTGCGCCAACCTCTGCTTCAGACTTTAAAAGTGTTGCCGTAGGTGGTCTGGCGTCGATGACATATGGCTTTCAAACCGATGCCAGTGGAAACCCAATTTTGGATGCAGGTGGAAACAAAATCCCAAAATCGCCTCCAATCCCTCTGCCGACTACGAGTTATCAGCAGCAATATGCGGCTCTGGGTGATCCTGCTCCCGCAGGTGTCAATTCCCCGGATGGAAATGCCCCGACGACAAATGGTATCAATATCAGCACTAGCGCTGGGTTCAACCAATCGAATGGGCACATCACCGGGGGATTGTACATTCATGGAGACAATGCCATGACCTTGCAATTGGATGGGAGTGGCAACCAGCAAATTCTGGTCGTACAGGGTGGCGTTACGCAGACCGTCACAATTAATATGGCGAGCAACAGCACGACCATCGACCTCCCGACGGTAAGTGGAGGAGTTGTAACTCACCACGTTCAAAGTCTGATCGGCGTTCCCAATGGAATGGTCTATTCGGATGGGAATATCACCGCGCTCAGCGGAAAGCTTGCGGACAACGTCACGGATGCAAGTGGTAACATCATCAATCCTTCGCATATGACGATAGCCACAGATATCGCCAATAGCAAGGATGTCACGCTTATCGACTCCATTACCTACAACACAGCCCGTGACCTGACTAAGGCCCAGGCAGCAGACACTGCCTTCAACCAGAAGGCAGGTATTTTCGGCATCTTAAGCCACCATGTTCAAGTTGCGTCCAGTGCCCCCGCAAACCTTGAGTTTGACGGCAGCATCTTTGCCACGTCCACATTCGATTACCCAAACTATGGTACCGGCGGCATCAAAGGTAATATGATCTGCGTTGGTGGAGTTATTACGAAAGATTCCGGCTTGTTTGCAACTGCAAATAGTAATGGAACAATCATCAACGGCTACAATGAAATCTACCATTATGACAGCCGGCTGGCGGATACTCCGCCTCCCTTTTTTCCGACGACCGGCTCCCACTACGATATCATTTCATGGCAGCGCGTCATAACTACGCTTTAGTGACGGAACGAAAAAAGCCCCGGCACATCCGTGCCGGGGCTTTTTTCGTTTTATGCGTTGAATCAGGTCAGTGCGTTGAATCAGGTCAGTGCGTCGATATCCGTAGGTGTCACCACGACGCCAATTGTGTTTAAATCTGCGATCGCCCGCTGGATTTCGTCGCCGTCCCCATTGAATGCTATCTGCATCCAGCCCGCTTCTTCCGAGACATTCGCCCGCTCGATCACTGTCACCAGACGGTATTTCTGGCCCAGATTATAGATAATCGGCTGGTTCGACATCAGCGTATTGAAAGTCAGATTAAATCGTTCGACGGCCATAGAAACTAAACCCCTCCCGCAATCGCCGGGACGATGGAAACTTGATCGCCGTCTTTAAGCGGCGTCTCCGCCCCCGCGAGGAAACGAATGTCTTCATCGTTGACATAAATATTGATAAATCGGCGCAGTGTGCCGTCCTCGCCGCGCAGGCGGCCGCCCATGCCAGGGTAGGTGCTTTCCAGCACATCCACCAGGCCGGTCACGTTGTCCGCCGTCACATCGACGGTGTCCAAGTTTTGCGTCAGATTACGCAGGGGGGTAGGTATTAATACGCTGACGGGCATTGTCTCTCCTCATTCTTTCCGCCGGGGCCGGCACGTTTACTTCACGCCGCCGACATGCTTGGTAATTGTCTCAATATCCTGCCGCAGGCAGGTGAAAACGGGAACGTCGCGCTCCGTGTAAGCACTCGCTTCACTTTCGCGCAGTTTATGGACCAGGTCCAGAAAGTCCTGCGGATAGTCGCTTTCAAACGCGACTACAAACTCCTGGTCATCCAGGCCGAACGAATAGGTTGTGTTCAGCTTGATACTCGGATAGTCATGCCCGACCGTGATATGCTCGCGCATCGCGCGGCGCCGCTCATCATCGCTCAAGCGGTACCAGGCCCGTGTCTTGATGAATGGATACACAAATAAATACTTGCCGCCGCCGATGACGATCTGCTTGCGGCCCGATTCGCGATCCTCGAAGTCGTGCTCGTCGACATAAATACTGGTCTTTGTCATCGCCAGATACGAATACGGCGTGGAAAGATACTGACCCATGCGCGTTCGCAGCAGTGCCGTCGTCATCTCTTCAAAGTCTTCCAGGCGATAGGAGATGCGCCAGAGCAAGAAGTCGCACTCTGGGCGGATGCCCAATGTGCTGAACGGATACACCAAAAATTTGCTTTTGGCCTCCGTCACCAGGGCGGAAACTTCGCGCGCCGCTTCGGCCCTCTCCGCTTCAGAGAGTTCCCGCCGGAACAATGGGTCTAATTTGTAAAACGCAAAGTTGACGAACTGCCGCGGCGACTCGGCGTCGGCGGCCCGCATCTCTAAATACTTCGCCTCTTCGTCGGGCGCCAGATTTTCTCGATAAGCTCTCATGGACGTATTATTTTCTAATTTCGCCTGTAGGGGCGGGGGCAAGCCCCGCTCCTGCGCAGACACAGAGACTATGCTGACACCAGCTCCTGCCGCTTGGCGGGCGCTGTCGGTACGGTGTGGGCACGGCTCGCCAAAGCTTCTTCCAAGGATGCCAGTGAAGGCAGGATCGGAATCGTTTTGTTCAGCGTGCTGAGCACGGCATCGATGGTTTTGAGACCATTGCCGGTGATACAGATAACGATACTTTCGTCTTTCGGCAAAATCCCCTGCTCAATCAGCTTGCGTGTCACAGCCACGGTCACGCCGCCTGCCGTCTCCGTAAAGATACCTTCCGTCTGCGCCAGCAGCTGAATGCCCTCGATGACTTCCTCATCGGTGACGTCCTCTGCCCAGCCGCCTGACTTGCGGCAGGTCTCAGCGGCGTAGTAGCCATCCGCCGGGTTGCCGATCGCGATGGATTTCGCGATGGTGTTCGGACGCACCGGCTTCATGATCTCCGTGCGCTCTTTGACCATTGTCGAGATTGGCGCACAGCCGGTAGCCTGCGCTACATACATTTTGGTAGGAACGCCATCGATCACGCCAAACTGGCTGAACTCCTGCAGGGCTTTGTAGATCTTGGTGACCAGTGAGCCCCCCGCCGACGGGCAGACGATATGCTGCGGGGCCTTCCAGCCCAGCTGCTCAGCGATCTCGTACCCGAAGGTCTTGGAGCCATCGCCGTAGAACGGACGCAGGTTGACATTCACCAGGCCCCAGCCATACTTTCCGGCGACTTCCGAGCAGAGGCGATTCACTTCGTCATAATTCCCCTGCACCGACAGCACATTCGCCCCATAGATGAGCGTGCCGACGACTTTGCCTTGTTCGAGATCATGGGGAATGAAGATGTAAGACTCGAACCCACCTTCCGCGGCATGCGCGGCGACGGAGTTTGCGAGGTTACCTGTAGACGCACAGCCCACGGTCTGGAACCCAAATTCACGGGCTTTGGAAAGGGCAACTGCCACGACGCGGTCTTTAAACGACAGCGTCGGATGGCTGACGGCGTCATTCTTGATATAGACTTCGCGCAGGCCCAGTGCTCGCCCCAGGTTTTCCGCTCGGACCAATGGAGTGAAGCCCACCTGCTTGCCAACAGTCGGCGGCCCATCGAGTGGCAGCAGGTCCGCATAACGCCACATGGTGAGCGGACCGCTCTCAATCAGTTCCCGCGTGATCTTCGGCCCGGCCGTGTAATCATACTGGACCTCGAGCGGCCCGAAGCACAGCTCGCAGACATGGATCGGTGCTTTCTCATACTGCTTGCCGCATTCGCGGCAGCGCAGCCCTACTACTTTTTTCCCTGACACGGTTGGTTCCCTTCCACAAAAGCCATTAAAAAAGCCCTTCGTCCCACACAATAAGTTTGTCAAGGACGAAGGGCTTGCCTTCGTGATACCACCTTGCTTCGCGGGCACCTCACGGCGGCCCGCCTTGTCGGGTGCAAGTGCCGCGCGAATGAGCGCGGTCTTTCGACCCTGGCCCAATCACGGGAGCCCCCCGGGGTAAACTACTGAGTGCCAGAGCACGGTTCCCTTACCCAGCTCGGAAGTCATTTTCCGCCGCAGGTCGCCTACCGGTTCTCAGCACTCCCGGCTCTCTGTCAAAGCGTCATTGCAGCGTACTCGTCTTCGTCATCGCTTTTGCAAAATAAAGTTGTGCTAGTAGTATACTCACCTCGCGACGGTGAAGTCAAGTGGAACGCACCTCGAAGCCCTCTCCGACTTGAGTTCTTCGTCCTTTATTTCTGAGACTCTTCCTGCTGCCGCACTGTCGTCACCGAGGCGTCACCTTCGAGTATCTTGCTGGACTCTCCCCTGTCAAGAGAAACTCCCTGAGCGGTCAGAAATGGCGGCGGCGTCGGCTGTGTGAAGCGGGGATAAAGACGAAACAGAATCGCCTGGATGCTGCCGGCGATGGGCACGGAGAGCAGCATCCCCCACAGTCCGAACATCTCCCCGCCGATCACCAGCGAGAAGAGTGCCAGTACCGGGTGCAAACCGACACCGCCTCCGACCACACGCGGTGTCACAACGTTATCGAAAACCTGGTTCAAAAGCAATGTCCCCAGCAATGCCACTCCGCCGAAAGCCAGGCCGCTCTGATGATCTGCCGTCGCCGCCATGAAAGAGACTACAAAAGTGGCCAGTGCAATCGAGAATGCCCCCAGATAGGGAACCGCATAGAGCACTCCCGCCGCCGCGCCGACCAGCAATGCATATTGCATGAGAGAGTGGTGAAAGATGCTCAGGCCATAGAGCAAAGCAATCGTGGTGACACCGTAAAGGGCACAGACGATCAGCAGGCCGCGCAGGTAGTCCGAAAAAACGCCCCCAATGTCGCTGCCCATCTGGCCCATTTTAGCCCGCCACCCCTCCGGAGCAAGAAATAACAGACGGGCGCGCAGGCGGTCAATATCCACCAGCAAGTAGAACGCAATGATCAGGGTCAGGATAAACTGGATCAGCACCGTCGCCGACCCGACCAGGAACCCCACCACCTTCCCCCCGGCCTCCTGAACATAAGCAGAAGCTCTATCGGAGAGCTGTGCGGTCATAGTCTGGAAGGTGCTTGGCAGCTTAAAGGGACCGATCTTTGGATGTGCCGCCAAAAACGTATCGGTGTGAATTTGCAGGCTGTGTACATACTCAGGCCCATGCTGCGCCAGATTTCCCGCCTGCGCAATAAGTGCGGGAACCGTCAGCCAGCCAATCCCGGCAAACAGCAGCAGGAAAACACCGAACACAATCCCGGCCGCCGCAGAGCGCCCCACCCCACGGTGCATGAGTTTATCCGCAAGAGGATCGAGCAGCAGGGCAAGAACTAGGCCGACCGCAAAGGGGGTGAGTACGGCCAGTGTGGCGTCGAGGAAATGCCGCGCGGTCAGCGCGAGGAGGGCCATCAGCACGACGCCCAGAGCCAGGAAAAAGCCGGCCCGAATGAAATCCCGGGACGGCAATGAGAGAGAATTAAGCATGGACCGATTGTACCCTAATCGAGAGATACCTACACCGCCGCTCCACGACTGCAGGCTGACGTGCAGGGCTTTTCGACCGTCACCTACTTCATTGATTCAAACCAGACCGGCCTCTTTAAGATTAAGATAGCTCACGGTGATGGTCTCAAACGCCGTCAAATGGCGCAGTGTGTCCTGCTCGATGACGACCCACTCAATGCCTGTCTCAATGGCGGCCTGCACCGAGTCTCGTATGTTCACGACACCGGTTCCGACGGCGGTGAACTGGCCGCGCTCACTCAGGCCATAGAGGTCTTTGACATGGACAGCGGGAACCCGTCCTGCCAGCCGCCGCAGGGTAGAAACGGGATCTGCGCCGCCAAAGGTGATCCAGGCGATGTCCATCTCGAAGGCCAGAGCGCGCGGGTCGGTATGCTCCGCCAGCACGTCAAACGCACAGACGCCGTTAAAAATATGACGAAACTCATGCTCGTGGTGATGGTAGCAGAGGGTGATGCCTTCGTCCGCCAGCTTCGCCCCAGCCTCGTTATAGAGCACTGCGTCCGCCAAAACCGCCTCCCGCGTATCGCAGGGCGCCCACCAAACGGTAGCCCGCGGCGATTGAAGTGCCTTTGCCTGGGCGATCAGCGCCGGCAGGTCGTCTCGCAAGCCTTCGCGGCTTGTGCTCACCGTCAGCACCTCAAGCCCTAATCCATGGAACCGCTTCAAGTTCTCTTCGACGTCACCTTCCATCAGGCCGCCTGGAGCTTCGATGCCCCGGTAGCCGATCTCGGCGACACGCTGCATCGTCCCCCAGAAGTCTTGATTTGCTTCCTCGCCGACAATTCCAATCAGGCCAATCTTTGCCTTTGCCAAATCGCTGCCTCCTCTTAACCCGGCTCACCCGCGTTTTCCGAGGCCGTCAAATAGTCTTTAAATCGCGCACGGACCATTTTAGCCTCTTCCGATACATTCTGCACTGCCAGACGCGTTTCGCCGACCAGCAGCGAACAGCCGAAGACAATGCCTCCGACTCCGATCGCCCCAGTCGCGACGCCCACGGCGAGAATAATACGAAACAGCAGGTGATGTGTCGAGGAAATCAGACTGGCGCCGATCAGCGAGATGAGCGCCGATGCCGCAAATGATGCCAGGGCCATGTAAAACAGCCGCAAAGCATGCAGCAGTATCAGCGAACGCCGTTCCAGACGATTCAGCTGATGTACTCGCATAATGGTGATCGGGTCTGCATTGATCTGCTCTTTTTCCAGCAGGACCGATAACGCGCGTGCTCGATCGATCGCACGAGCGAACCGGTTGCTGGTGCCCAGTGCCAGCACCGACGATGCGTTGGTCAAGACCGCCGGTGCGGCGATGAGGCTGAGGCTGGCAAAAGGATTATCGGCAATGAGTGGCATATCAAGGCTTTCTAGAATATTCTTCCCGAAAGGGTGCGCGATCTTCGCTAATCTACCGCTGCCCCAGCGTTTCCCACACTTCGACCTTGCTCCGGACACGATGCACTACGGCGTCGGTGAACTCACTCGTAGTTGCTCCCCCCCCTAAGTCCGAGGTTCGGATGCCATCGTGGATCGCTTCAAAGGCCGCTTCGTAGATCGCACGCGAGGCACGGGTAGCAGCCGGCGTCTGCAGAAATGTCAGCAGGGAGGCTCCGGCGAGGATCATCGCCAGCGGGTTCGCGATGTTCTTGCCCTGGAGTGAGGGGGCCGTGCCGTGCGGGGCCTCGGTCATCACCACTTTCGGCTCGAAGTTTTCGTCGAATGCCAGCAGCAGAGATTCAGACCCGGCGATGCTGCCGTAAAACGCCAGCACAAGGTCGCTCAGGCAGTCGCCGTCACGGTTGAGTGCGGGAATAACCAGCGGCTCCGATGCCCGCGCCAGCAGCAGGGCATACGTGGCGTCGATCAGCTGCGGCTCATAGCGAACATCGGGGAAGCGTTTGGACGCGGCATCCATCTCCTCTTTGAACATACCCTCATAAACAGGAGAGACCGTGTACTTTGGGCCGCCAAACACTTTAGCCCCCATCTGGCGGGCCTGCCGGAACGCAAACTCGGAGACCATGCGACAGGTGCCCCGGTCGATCGTTTCCGTGCGATGCGCAGTTTCCCCGTAGCCTTCGCCCTCACGCCATTCTTTGGCACCGTAGGCGTCGCCAACGGCCATCCGCACCACGGACATCGGGGCAGAGACGCCGCCAACAGGCAGCACCCCCGGCAGCCGTCGCCCGGTTCGAACGATCACCGTGCCGTCGATCTCCGCCCGAAGGATCGCATTCGGGGAGCCGACATCGCCCTTCACTTCCGGCGTGATTGTCGCCGCTTTGATGCCGAGGCCATGCAGCTTCATCGCCCGCGCAGCGGCGTGGACGACTTCGTTCTGGGTCGCTCTGCGATTCTCCAGGGATAAGTCAAAGTGCAGAAAGTTGACGTCTACATTCGTGACTGCGGGGTCGAGGACGCGCAGCCCTTCCACTAACAATTCCTGCCCGGTCTGATCGCCTTCCATGACGACGATGGTTTTTTGTGCCATAAACTTTCCTTTTCACTCGTTACGCCGCTTTTTGCTGTGCCGTGTCTATCCCCTGGAAGTCACCACGCAAAATCGATCGCCTTCAGAAACGCCC
>JANXMY010000117.1 GCA_025354405.1 Armatimonadota bacterium | reverse complement strand
GGTCTGCCAGAATTTCGCCCAGTTTTTGATCTCCCTATCGATCTTTATGCTTTACCGCTGGGTCATCACACCCCTGCTGTATCCCGGCTCGACCTGGCCGCCGATTCAGATCGTTTTTTTGCCTGTCTTGATGCTTTTACTCTTTTTGCTGACTCTCGGCGTTTCGTTTTTCGTCGCCACGGCCAATGTCTTCTATGAAGATGTCAAGTTTATCCTCTCCATCGTTATGGGATTTCTCTTTTACCTGCTGCCGATCATCTACTTTGCCGAAAACATCTTTTTCTCGTCCCGCATCCCGCCGGGTCTGCGCTGGTGGGCGTACCATCTGTATCTGGCGAACCCGCTGGCCTGGCTGGTGACGGCTTTCAAACAGGTCTTTTTCGGTGTTGCCGACATTTCCAATGTCCATGCTCCCCTCCCCCATGACCTGAGTGCACCGTTCGACTGGCGGTTCCTGCTGCTGGCGGCGTTTACCTGCGCCGGGATCTGCCTGGGTGGGTATACGTTCTTCAACAGCCGCAAGTGGAAATTTACGGAGCGGCCCTAGTCGATATGTCACTCCTAACTCCTGCTATCGAAGTTACGGATATGGTCAAAGACTTTCGGGTCTACCACCGGACATTTGCGTCGCTCAAAAGCCATGCCGCGGCACTGGCGAAGACTCTGGTACGCCGGGAGTCGCACACAGGCTTCGAGACCCGCAGGGCGCTGAACGGGGTCTCGTTCTCTGTGGGACACGGCGAGGCGGTCGCCCTGGTCGGACGCAACGGCTCGGGGAAGAGCACGCTGCTCTCCATCCTCTCGCGAATCTATCTGCCGACCTCCGGGGAAGCGAGACTCAACGGGCGAATGATGAGTCTGCTGGAGCTGGGAGCAGGGTTCGACGGCGAGCTGACCGGCAACCAGAACATCTTTTTTAACGGCGTCATTCTTGGCCTGTCCGAAGACGCGGTCGCGGCCCGTTACGATGCTATCCTAGAGTTTGCCGAGCTGGACCGGCAGGCGATGGACCTGCCGGTGCGGATGTATTCGTCGGGCATGCAGCTCCGGCTGGGCTTTGCGATCGCCGTGCATCTTGATGCCGAGATTCTGCTGATCGATGAGGGCCTGGCTGTGGGCGATGAGGGATTTCAGGAGAAATGCTTCGCCAAGATCGAAGAGTTCAAGACGCAGGGCAAGACGATTTTGATGGTGACCCACGAATTGGACCATATTGAGCGCCTGGCCGACCGGGTGCTCTGGCTGGATAAAGGCGTTCTGATGCGCGATGGCGGCGTGGACGAAGTTCTTGCGGAGTACCGGCAAGGGTACGCGCATGGATAACGACGGCCCCGAGATCTCCGTCGCCATCGTTTCCTACAACACGCGGGACTTGCTGCGGGTCTGCCTGCGCTCGCTGGTGGCCCGGCAGGCGGACGGGGAGGCCCGGCTGGAGATCATCGTCGCCGACAACGGCTCAGTCGACGGCAGCCCGGAGATGGTTCGCACCGAGTTCCCCAGCGTGCGCGTCCTCGAAACCGGCGGCAACATCGGCTTCGGGCGGGCAAACAACGCCGCCCTGAAAGGTGCCACGGGGCGCTACTTCTGCCTGCTGAACTCCGATGCCGAGCTGCTGCCTGGCGCACTTTCATTCGCACAAGCCTATCTGGAAACCCAGACAGGTGTCGGCCTGGTCGGCGGCCAGCTGCTCTGGCCGGATGGCCGCCTGCAGACCTCCTGGGGCGACGATCCGACCCTCGCCGGGGTCCTCGCCGAACAGACTTTCTGGGGGACACTCCGGAGAAAGCCCGGCGCCGCCCCACTCCGTGCCGAGGCCCGGGACGTCGACCAGATCTGCGGGGCTTTTATGCTGATTCGGCGCGAGGCCTGGCTTCAGATCGGCGGCTTCGATCCGGCGTATTTTATGTATAATGAAGATGTGGATTTAAACGTGAGGCTCCGCAAATCCGGCTGGCGGGTGGTCTTCCTGCCGGCGGCCCGGATCACGCACCATCTCGGAGCCAGCAGCAGTGCCGACTGGCGCAAACGTGCCTTGATGGTTTCGGCGTATAACCAGAGCCGCTTTTACTATTTCACTCGTTTTCAGGGAGTCGCCGCCGGGCGCAAACTCCGCGCGTACTGCCTCCTCGGCGCGGCGATCCGACTGACCGGCTGGAGCGTACTGGCCCTGGTGCGTCCGTCGGCCCGGGAGAAAGTCACGCTGTTCCGAGAAGTCTGGCGGCAGACGTGGGGGATGGACGGGATTACGGCTTAAGATTCACCGCGACTGATATGGTATTTTTCTCTGTCATTATTCCCACATATAATCGCGCCTCACTTTTAAAGCGATGTTTACAGAGCGTCGTTTCTTGTCCTTTCCCAGACTTCGAAATCCTGGTTTCGGATAACGCTTCGCCAGATCATACGCAGGAAGTTCTTCAGTCTTTCAACGATCCGCGCCTGCGCTTCTGGCGCAATGAAACCAATCTCGGGGCGGTCAAAAATCAGTTGAAACTTCTCCAGGAAGCGCAAGGGGAGTGGATATTCTTTTTAACGGACGATGACTTTTTGATGCCGGGGGCTATTGAGCGTCTCTACGCTGTGCTGGCTGATCACCCGGAAATAGGCATTGTGACAAGCAGCGTCCAAAATTTGGACGAACAAGGCAGCAATGCAGGCGTTACGCAGTATCAGAGCGGCACTCACGTTTATGCTCCGGGCCTCGCGGCCCTCTCGGCCCTGGTCTTAACAGCGCACCTGCTAAGCCGTGTCACTATTCGGCGGGCATGGATGAATATTGACGGGTTTGAAAAACATATGGGGTCTTTGTACTCTCAGATGTTTCTTGTCGGGGCGATCTTGAAAGAGCATCCGGGACTCTATCTGGATGAATCCCTGATTAACCATACAGTCGGAAACGAAACATTCTGGGAATACCATCCCGACTTCATGGTGGGTGCAAACATCGCCATGATCGGCGACTTGCTTCCAGGAGCGGAGTGGCGTACTGAGCGGCGCACGCTATGTGATCAAATTATTGCCGAAGTCATTGTCCATCATATGCCGCTCACTCTGTCCGTTTCGATCAGTAACTGGATAACACATCAGCAGCATCTATGGCGTGTGCGCGAGGTACGCCACTCAAAGATATACTGGCTTGGCTTGTTGAAATTTGTGATAAAAGCAGCGCTACGCAGGATCAGATCGAAGTTTGTCAGACAATAAAAAAACTTACAATGAATTTTCTAATTGTTGACACCTATTACCCGGCATTTCTCCGCGACTTTTATGCATCTCGCCCGGAACTTTCGTCTCAGCCCTACTCGGTACAGTGGCGGGCTTTGATGGACCAGTGCTTCGGCACGGCGGACTTCTATTCCACCCATTTGCGGGAGCTGGGACACGAGGCGGCGGAGGTCGTTCCGAACTGCGAGCCGCTTCAGCGGCAGTGGGCACGGGAAAACGGCGTCACGCTCGATGAAGCACTGCGCTATTCTCTGGTTTTGCGGCGGCGCATCGTGCCCTGGCTGCGGCGGACCCCGCATGACGACTGGCTGTTCACCATCCTAGAAGCCCAGGTCAAAGCGCAGCGCCCCGACATCCTGTATATCCAAGATATGCACGCTACCCCACCGTTTTTTTTGGAAGCGGTACGGCCCTATGTGAAAAAGATTGTCGGCCAGATCGCTTCGCCGACCCATCCCGGCGCGGATTTTCGCCACTACGACCTCGTGCTAACTTCATTCCCGCACTTCGTGGAGCGGTTTCGCAAAGACGGTTTGAAAAGCGAATATTTTCGGATCGGCTTCGAGCCAAAAGTGCTGGGGCGGCTAACCCGGACAGACCTGGTGGATGTTACGTTTGTCGGCGGGCTTTCGTCGGCCCACTCGCAGCGGGTACGTTTTCTGGAAACCATCGCTCAGGCCCAGCCAATCGACTTCTGGGGATATGGCGCGGAGCATCTGGCCGCCAATTCGCCCCTCAAAGCGCGCAGCCACGGGGACGCCTGGGGCCTGGCGATGTATCAGGCCCTCCGGAATGCAAAGATCAGTTTGAACCTGCATATCGACGCTTCCGAGAACAACGCGAACAATATGCGGCTGTACGAGTCCACCGGGGTCGGCACGCTGCTCCTGACCGACCACAAAGACAACCTGCACACACTATTTGCCCCGGATACGGAAGTCGCCGTATACCATTCCAAAGAAGAGTGCATCGAGAAAATCCACTTCTACCTGACTCATGAGCAAGAACGAGCGGCGGTTGCCGCTGCCGGTCAGGCGCGGACACTTCAAGAGCATACGTACGCACACCGGATGCGGGAGCTGGTGGATATTCTATCGGAGGACCTGTAGTATGGAAATTTGTTTCGCCAATCGCCGCGTTCTCATCACCGGCGGCCTCGGCTTTATCGGCTCGAATCTGGCCCATCGGCTCGTCGGCCTGGGGGCGGAGGTGGTGCTGGTGGACAGCCTAGTTCCCGAGTACGGCGGCAATTTGTTTAATGTCGAGGGCATACAAAATCGGGTGCGGATTAACATCTCCGATGTCCGCGACGAGCATAGCATCGCGTATCTGGTGCAGGGGCAGGATTATCTGTTCAATCTCGCCGGACAGACCAGCCACATGGACTCGATGGCGGACCCGTTTGCCGATCTGGAAATCAACTGCCGCGCCCAGCTTTCAATCCTGGAAGCCTGCCGCAAGCATAATCCCGGGATTAAGATCGTCTTTGCCTCGACCCGCCAGCTGTACGGGAAGCCTGACCGGCTGCCGGTGGACGAAGCCCACCTGCTGCGCCCTGTGGATGTCAACGGTATCAATAAAATGGCCGGGGAATGGTATCATATCCTCTATAACAACGTCTACGGTATCCGCGCCTGCGCCCTGCGGCTGACCAACACTTATGGCCCCCGGATGCGGATTAAAGACGCCCGGCAGACGTTTTTAGGAGTCTGGCTGAGGCTGATTGCGCAGGGCAAACCATTCGAGGTCTGGGGCGGCGAACAGTTACGCGACTTCACTTATGTCGACGATGCCGTAGATGCCCTGCTGCTAGCCGCCTTGCGAGACGAAGCGAACGGCGAGGTCTTTAATCTGGGCGGGCTGTCTGTGCTCTCGCTGACCGCGCTGGCGGACCTCCTGCTCGAAGTCGCCGGGGCGGGAGAATATGCGGTGCATGAGTTTCCCGCCGACCGGAAGCGCATCGATATCGGTGATTATTATGCCGACGACCGGCGAATTAAAGAGCGCCTGGGCTGGGAGCCGAAAGTCGCTGAGCGCGAGGGTCTGACCCGGACCCTGGCGTATTATCAAACTCATTTAAAGTCTTACCTATAGATTCCTACTTGTAGAAACGTACTTATGATGTCACAGACGACCGTTTTACAAAGCAGCCCCAAGGCAAGCTATCTCGCGCACAAAGAGGAGATCGACGCCGCGATTGCCCGGACACTGGCGAGCGGCTGGTATATTCTGGGCGCGGAAGTGTCGCAGTTCGAGGCGGAGTTCGCGGCTTATCTCGACGTCCCCCATGCAGTGGGAGTCGCCAGCGGTACGGACGGCCTGCGGCTGGTCATGCGCAGCCTAGGCATCGGTCCCGGCGACCTGGTGTTTACGGTCGCGCACACAGCCGTCGCCACGGTGGCGGCAATCGATATGGTCGGGGCGACTCCGGTCTATGTCGACATTGATCCGGCGACTTACACGATGCATCCGGAGCGCCTAGCGGAAGCGATCGCCCAAGCCCCGCCGGGAACGCCCAAGGCCGTTCTGCCGGTGCATCTCTTTGGGCACCCCGCCAATCTCCCGGCGATCCGCGAAATCTGCCGGGAGCACGATCTGCGGCTGATTGAGGACTGCTCCCAGTCGCATGGGGCCACCTGGGCGGGGCGGAAGACGGGAGCCTGGGGCGACGCCGCCATTTTCAGCTGCTACCCGACCAAGAACCTCGGCGCACTCGGTGACGGCGGCGTCGTGGTGACCGGCAGCGCGGAGCTGAACACGGAGCTGCGCCTGCTGCGGGAGTACGGCTGGCGCGAGCGCTACGTCAGTGCCATCCCCGGCGAAAACAGCCGACTCGATGAACTGCAGGCGGCGATCCTGCGGGTCAAGCTGGCCCATCTCGACGCCGGAAATGCCCGCCGCCGGGAAATCGCTGCTCGCTATGACGATTTGCTGGAAAACATCCCGGATATCGCGCGGCCCGAGATACGCCCGGAAGCGGAGTCGGCGCGGCATCAGTATGTCATACGGTGCCCTCGGCGTGATAGTCTGCGGGCCTATTTAACGGCGCAGGGGATTGGGACGATCATCCACTATCCGGTCCCGATCCACCAGCAGCCCGCATACGCCAAATTTGCGCTCGGCAACCTGCCGGAGACGGAGCGGGCCGCGCGTGAGGTGCTAAGTCTGCCTCTTTACCCGGAGATTCCGAGTGCCGATATCGACCGCACCACCGACGCCGTGCGGGCCTGGTCGGGAGCATAGCCCCGGAGATGCGCCATTACTGCACGTATTTCGACACGCATTACCTTCTGCGCGGCCTGGCTTTGTACCGCTCCCTGAAGCGGCACGCTAAGCCGTTTACGCTGCGGGTCCTGTGCTTCGACGACCTCTCCTACGCAGTTCTGACCAGGCTGGCCCAGCCGGATCTGATTCCGATCGCCCTGGCGGACTTCGAGGGCGGGGATGAGGCACTCCTGGCCGCGAAAGCTGCGCGCAGCCGGGTCGAGTATTACTTCACCTGCTCGCCTTCGCTGCCGCTTTACATATTCAGGCACTTTCCAGAGGTGGAGCTGGTCACGTATCTGGATGCCGACCTCTTCTTTTACGCCAGCCCGGAGCCGATTTTTGAGGAGATGGGAGCCGCGTCGGTTTTGATCATCAGCCACCGCTTCCCGGAGCAGCTACGTTATATGGAAGTCAACGGCATCTACAATGTCGGGCTGCTTTCGTTTCGGAACAACGGCCCCGGGCGGGAATGTTTGGAGTGGTGGCGAGAACGCTGCCTGGAGTGGTGCTTTGATCGCGTAGAGGACGGTAAATATGCCGACCAAAAGTATCTTGACGACTGGCCCGCTCGTTTCGCCGGAGTGGTAGTCCTGCAGCACAAGGGAGCGGGCGTGGCGCCCTGGAACTGGATGAACTATGCCCTAGCCATTGAGAACGGGCAGATGACTATCGACGGCGAGACACTGATCTTTTTCCATTTTCACGGCTTGAAGATACTCTCGTCCTGGCTATACGACCCAGTTTATGCGGGAAAACTCTACGGCGAAATGCCGCGCCGCCTCTGCCGCTCCCTGTACCGCGGCTATGTCGCTGAGCTGCATTCGGCCGCTGACTGGGCACGGCGCGCGGACCCGGCGGTGCGAATCGAGTACGCGACGCTGGGAACAAGTTACAAGTGGCGCGTCTTCTGGAGCAAAGTCCGCCGCGGCCGTCTCCTGCTGACCTCCGGGCTGGGATAATTCATGGCTGCACCCCTCTTCACAATTATCACGCCCGTCCTGAACCGCGCCGCCGAGATGGAAAAGACGCTGGCGTCCGTGCTGTCTCAGCCCTCCGATCTGTACGAGTA
>JANXMY010000130.1 GCA_025354405.1 Armatimonadota bacterium | reverse complement strand
GCAGTTTATTGGGATTGAGCGAGAGGAGGAGTATTTGGTGCTTGCAGAAAGCCGACTAAGAGAAGTATCCAAACCCGTTACACTTGTTTTTGTTTTTACCGACACACCGACGCCGACAAGCGACAACGAAATATTCAAAGTGGAGACTAAATTGATGACCTGGAACGATACGGTCGTGTTTGCTCTAGCTACTTTAGGAGGGGAGGGTAATCTGAAAGAAATAAACCGCGTTGTCGGCGCGAGTCAGCGTATTAAGTCAAATCCCACTTGGCCTTCCACCGTTCGCCGAACTGTCAGGCAATCTCCCATGATTTCCGCAGTTGGACGCGGCCGATACAAGTTATATGCAAATTAAGCTGCCTGTGAGACCATCACGTACTTACCTCGTTCCAGAAACCGTACGAGATTTAGATCTCGAAGTACCTGCAGCTGCTGCCGTATCTTTTCACGGATGCGAGTATTATTTGGATGCAGCAGGGCAAAGTGCGACTCGAAGCCATATATTTCGCTCAATTCGAACGGACGATTCCCAAATTGGCTAACGATGGTCAACACATCCAATGTCCAGCCTCGCGAGGCCGCACTAATCTGGGCGATGGGGCGGACCTGCTGATACTGCTGCCGAACTAAATCTGCATTGATGATGTCGCCATCTGAGACAAGGCGAAGTTTGCCTTCGGGTGCGATTGTACTGAGGAGAATATTGCATCCGACATATCCTGCCCGTCTTGCCGTTGGGCTAAGCGGCTTACGCTTCTCAACGGATGAGACCGAAAAGAAAAAGGCAGGTACCAGAAGAAGATTGCTGATTTCCCAATTTGCCGAATACTGCATCACGAGCAGATTGGGTGTTGTATCGCTTCGAACCGATTTCATCATCGCTTCATATCCGGCATCCAGAATCTTATGCTCGCTCCATTTCGAGCTGCACTTCAGCTGATAGCTTTGCTTGCACTTCGGACAGATGTAATCAATGGCAGGAGTATTGTTTGGGCTCTGCGTCAAATGGTCGCTGTCACACGCAGAACAATAAAGATTTTGCAGCCCCCACGCTTCTGAAACGCGTCTCGCGACTTGGGAGCGACTATGATATCCAGCGGCGAGACTAGAATCGAGTGTTAGTAGCAATAAACCGGCCTTTCTTTTTATGCTTAATTTAACGCAGCCCTTCAAACAGCTCCAGTGCACGGCTGAGGCGGGGCGGGAAGAGCCAGTCGGCGAGGGGGGCGCCGTGCCAGGGGCCGGCGGCGCAGTGGGGCAGGGTAGATGTGGTTAAGATGCTCCTGCAGGCCGGAGCGGTCGTAGATGTCAAAAATCGGCACTCCGCCAATGACAACGGCGGCGGTGTGACCGCGCTGATGTGGGCCGCGCGGTACGGGCATGTAGCGGTAATCAACCTGCTGCTGGACAAAAGAGCGAGTCTGACCCTGGGCGATAACGGTGGCCAGGGCGGAGCCTTGTTCTGGTCGGCCTCGTACGGCGAAGCGGAGGCGGCCCGGGTCCTGCTGAGCCGGGGTGCCGCGGTGAATGCGCGGGATAAAGATGGCAAAACGTCACTCTACTGGACACTGCGTCCTTATCCGGGCGTGCCTGACGACGCGAAAGCTCGAAACGTGGCGGTGCTCAGAAATGCGGGTGGGAAGGAATAATCTGACATCCTCTTTGGCGCAATCCCTCAAACAGCTCCCGTGCTGGTCGGATCAATATAAATGTGCTTGACCAAGTTTTGTGGAAGATGGTCGAAATCTTTATCAGTTGTGAGAATAGTCGCCGCTTCGACGTGTGCAGTCGCGGCAATCCAAAGGTCGTTTTTACCCATTTTCACACCGGAGCGGCGGCTGAAATCGTCAATCTCCACGTAGGAATCGAGAATG
>JANXMY010000111.1 GCA_025354405.1 Armatimonadota bacterium | reverse complement strand
ACCGCGCGCCTGCTCTTCCGGGGCAGCATCAATGGAGGCATAGGAGCGGGCCTGAGCGCCGCCCGACTTTGCCAGAACATTGGTGATCGCCGCCGTCAGGCTCGTCTTGCCGTGGTCTACATGCCCGATCGTGCCGATGTTTACATGCGGCTTTGTACGGTCAAACTTCGCTTTTCCCATAATATGCTCCTAATAAAAACTATTGCTTAACCCCTTTCCAAATTGGAAAGGGGTTTGGGTTAGGTCTTTCTTACTGCTGGCGGACCAGAGTTTTACCTGCCGACTTAGCGGCCAATTCTTCCGCGACATTGCGCGGGACTTCAGCGTAATGCGACGGCTCCATGGTCGAAGAGGCGCGGCCCTGTGTCATCGAGCGCAAGCTTGTGACATAGCCGAACATCTCTGCCAGCGGGACTTTAGCCTTGATGACCATTGTCGAACCGTGACTCTGTTCCTGGCCTTCGATAATCCCGCGTCGGGAGTTAAGGTCGCCAACAACGCTGCCCAAAAACTGGTCAGGCGTCACGACTTCAATCGCCATAATCGGTTCTTTAATGACTGGCTGCGCTTTGCGGGCTGCTTCTTTAAAGGTCATCGAGGCTGCGATCTTGAATGCCATTTCTGACGAGTCGACTTCATGGTAGGAGCCGTCTGTGACACTTACCTTGATGTCAACCATCGGGTAGCCGGCGGTGACACCGGTTTCCATGGCCTCTTTAACACCGGCCTGAATCGGGTTGATAAACTCTTTCGGGATCGAACCGCCGACCGTCTTGTTCTCGAAGATGAAGCCTTGGCCCGCTTCAAGCGGTTCGACAATCAGTTCGCAGTCGCCGTACTGGCCCTTGCCACCAGACTGACGCTTGTAAGGTACACGCGCTTCAGCCAGCTTTTTGACCGTCTCTTTGTACGCAACCTGAGGTCGTCCCTGGTTCGATTCGACTTTGAACTCGCGGCGCATCCGGTCTGTAATAATGTCCAGGTGAAGCTCACCCATACCGGAGAGAATAACCTGGCCGGTCTCCTCATCGGTGCGGATCCGCAGGGTCGGGTCTTCCGCCGAGAGGCGCTGCAAAGCCTTGCCCATATTTTCCTGATCGGCCTTGGTCTTCGGTTCAATTGAAACGGAGATGACTGGTTCCGGGAACGTAATGGTTTCGAGCAGAACCGGGTTCTTTTCGTCCGCCAGTGTATCGCCCGTCGTGGAAAGCTGCAGGCCGACGGCCGCTGCGATCTCACCAGCAAAGACTTCGTCAACTTCTTCGCGCTTGTTGGCATGCATTCGGAGGATGCGCGAAATGCGCTCACGCTTTTGCTTGTTGACGTTGTAAACGTACGAGCCTTTTGTCAGCTTGCCTGAGTAAACACGGAAGAAAGTCAGGTTGCCGACATGCTGGTCGTTCATCAATTTGAAAGCAAGGGCTGCAAAAGGTGCATCATCCGACGGTTCGCGGAACTCTTCAATTTCTGTATCCGGGTTGATCGCCGAAACCGCGCCAACATCGATCGGGGAAGGAAGGTACTCGATGACAGCGTCCAGCAGTGGCTGAACACCCTTATTCTTGTAGGCTGAGCCGCAGAGAATAGGAACGATCTGCAGTGCAATGGTACCCTTGCGGATAGCTGCCTTCAGCTCCAATGGAGTGATAGGCTCTTCCATCAGGAACTTCTCGATCAGGTCCTCATCGCACTCGGCGACTTTCTCCACCATCTCGGCACGGTACTTAGCTGCCTGCTCCTGCAGTTCTGCAGGAATGTCAGTGACTTCGAAGACGCGTCCATCGTCGCCTTTGTAAACGACAGCTTTATTCATGACCAGGTCGATGACGCCAACAAAGTCGCCTTCCGCACCAATCGGAATCTGCAGCATGACTGCATTTGCACCCAGCCGGTCTTTGATTGTCCCAACAGCAAAGAAATAGTCGGCTCCGGTGCGGTCCATCTTGTTGACGAAACACATTCGAGGCACTTTATACTTCGTTGCCTGACGCCAGACTGTTTCCGACTGCGGCTGCACGCCGGCAACAGCATCAAACAGCGCAACGACGCCGTCCAGGACACGCAAAGATCGCTCGACCTCGACTGTGAAGTCAACGTGGCCCGGTGTATCGATGATGTTGATGCGATGGGTCGGAACGCGCACACCCGTCAAAGGGTCAGCTGTTTCCAGGCCCCAGAAACAAGTGGTTGCCGCGCTGGTAATCGTGATACCGCGCTCCTGTTCCTGCTCCATCCAGTCCATCGTCGCGCCGCCCTCGTGGACTTCGCCGATCTTGTAAGTGCGTCCCGTGTAATACAGGATGCGCTCGGTGCAGGTGGTCTTGCCAGCGTCAATATGAGCGGCAATGCCGATATTGCGTGTTTTTTCCAGACTATATTCGCGTGCCATAAGTTGCTGCTTCCAAAATCACTAAACAAAGAGAAAAGAAAAACGAAAAACTAGAAGCGGTAGTGTGCAAATGCTTTGTTCGCATCCGCCATCTTGTGCTTCTCTTCCCGCTGACGTACCGCCGCACCCGTATTGTTCGAGGCATCGGTCAGTTCCGCCGTCAGGCGCTCGATCATCGTTTTGCCGTTGCGGCGGCGAGCCGCAGCAACAAGCCAGCGAAGAGCCAGCGAGGTTTTGCGGTCAGCCCGGATTTCCATTGGGACCTGGTAAGTCGCTCCGCCAACGCGCCGGGGCTTGACCTCAACCTGGGGCATCACGTTGCGAACGGCCTGCTCAAAGATCTCAATTCCCTTGCGGCCGGTCTTGGCCTCGATCGCATCAAGCGAGCGGTAGAAAATCGTCTCCGAGAGGCTTTTCTTGCCGCAAAGCATCATGCGGTTGACGAAACGAGATACCAAACGATTGTGGTAGACCGGATCGGGGGTAATTACGCGCTTTTTCGCGGGTCCTTTACGAGGCATGTATCATCTCCATAAACTGTAGCAAAACTAGGTTCGACTTACTTTTTCTTGCCGGTGGCTGCCGCTGCACCCGGCTTAGGCCGCTTGGTTCCGTACTTGGAACGGCTGCTCTTGCGATCTTTGGTGCCCTGGGTGTCCAGTGTTCCACGAACGATGTGGTAGCGGACGCCAGGAAGGTCCTTGACGCGGCCGCCACGGATCAGGACGACGCTATGCTCCTGCAGGTTGTGGCCGATGCCGGGAATGTAGGCGGTAACTTCCGTGCCCGGGTTATTTCGCCCCGAGGAGGTCAAACGCACACGGGCAATCTTTCGCAGAGCCGAGTTTGGCTTCTTTGGGGAGACCGTGCGGACTACCAGGCAGACGCCGCGTTTCTGCGGGTTGCCCTTCATGGCGGGAGCCTTGCTCTTCTTGATGGCGCGCTTGCGGCCTTTACGTACTAACTGGCTAATCGTCGGCATTGCGACAAAGTCCTTTCGGATCAGAAAAATCTTGGTTTGTTTAATCGTGGCTTACAGAGGCAGCTCGGAGCACAAAAACACCCCGCAGTCCGCCAAAATCACAGAAGGCGGCGGCACGGGGCAGGCAACGTCACAGGTGACTGTGTTGTATTTCTATTCCAGCTCAGGTCCCAGAAAAATCGAGAAGATGAGAAGCTGGCCGATGCCCCTTTGCACTGCAAGTCGTTCGCCTGTCGTTTCCGCCCAGGCGAAAATCAC
>JANXMY010000083.1 GCA_025354405.1 Armatimonadota bacterium | reverse complement strand
AATGAAAGCTGCGCCCCGACAGGCGCGAAGCGGCGCAGGAAGTCCCCGGCGGCGGCCCCGCCGAGCAGCACGCTGCCGCCAGTGGGAAGATTCGGCGAAAGAAGCGGCAAGGCCATGCCGTCGATCTGTGCCAGAACGCGCAGATCGGAATCCAGGACGACCGCGATTGTTCCCGGCTGAGCCTTCTGACCTGTCAGATCGGTGTCTACGGTCAGCAGTCCGGGTGTCCGTGGCGGCTGGTTCGCCCGATCCGAGAGCGGGAAGGGGGTCGCCCCGGTGATGCTGGACATGATCGACAGGCTCGGCTCGTACAGAGTCGTCTGCCACTCAGGGTGCGAATAGCCCGGCCCGATCTTGAAGTCGCGGTGGCCTTCGCTGAAGACGTTCATGCTGGTGACGATCTGGAGGCCATTCGCGTGGGCATCTTTGACCATCTCCGCCAGAGGGTCGAACTCTTGCGGCAGCGTCCGCCCACCGACCCAGGTGGTGAGCTTCGGGGCAAACTGGCTCGGATAGAGCGTCAGGCCAACGATCGGTTTGATATCAAAAACGATGGTGTTAAAGCCGGCGGTGCGCAGCTGGGTCGTCAGGGCCGCCACCTTTTCCGGCGTGTTGACCCGGTTAAGGTTCGCCGTGCCATCGATCCACATGATCCGCGCCTGCAGGCCCCGCGCCCGCGCCGTCTGCTGGGCAATCCCAACAGCATCGTTGGCGTCATCGAGGGCCACCGGCAGGAGTGCTTTAAACGGCACGTAAGGCACCGGGCTAATGGGAGGGATCACGGCCAGCGGCACGGCGACCACCACGGGGGGCGGCAATGGAAGCACCGGCGAAGTGGGAGGCGGCGGCACGGAGATCGGTGCCTGGGCCGCCAGGGAGCCGCTGCAGGCGGCAATCGCGAAGACAGCGGCGGCGATCAAAAAGTTATATCGGGGCAAAGCAATTCCTTCTGGCAGCGCGCGGGAAAACTCTGCGGCTGCAGTATTGTGCCATTGTAGCACACAGGGACCGATTCTGCCCCTTGCCGCATCTCTCTCGGCGTGATATAATACCTCCATTGCTACGTGAAGTGAGAAAAAGATGCCACTTAAAATTGCCATGATCGGAGCCGGGTCAGTCGGGTTCACGCGCGGACTGCTCCGCGATATTCTTTCCGTGCCGGAGCTTTCGAACACGCACTTTGCGTTCCACGATCTCTCGGAACACAACATGGACATGGTCACGCAGCTGTGCCGCCGAGACATCGCAGCCAATAGTCTCGCGGCGACTGTAGAAGCAACCACGGACCGGCGAGCGGCACTCGCGGATGCCGACTACGTGCTCTGCATGGTCCGGCAGGGCGGCCTGGAAGCGTTCCAGACCGATATTGATATTCCGCTGAAGTATGGGGTGGATCAGTGTGTCGGCGACACTCTCTGCGCGGGCGGCCTCATGTACGCCCAGCGGACGATCGCGGCCCTGCTGGACTTCTGCAAAGACATTCGTGAGGTCTCAAAGCCCGGGGCGCTGCTGCTGAACTACTCGAACCCCATGGCCATGAACACCTGGGCCTGCAACTTGTACGGCGGCGTGCCGACCATCGGCCTCTGTCATGGAGTGCAGGGAGCACATCACCAAATCGTCCGGGCTGCAGAGCAGTGGGCCAAGGCCGAGGGGCTGCTGAACGCGGAGGAAAAGCTGCACCGCAAAGATGTCGACGTCATCTTCGCCGGGATTAATCACCAGACCTGGTGCATCCAAGCCCAGTGGCGCGGCCGCGACCTCATCCCCCAGATGTATACAATGATGTCCGCCGTCGAAGATTTCCAGAGCGGCGAGAAGGTCCGGCTGGACGTTCTCAAGCGGTTCGGCTATTACAGCACGGAGTCCAACGGACACCTCTCCGAGTATCTGCCCTGGTACCGCAAACGCACCGGAGAAATCACAAACTGGATCGACTTCGGCAGCTGGATCAACGGCGAGACGGGCGGCTACCTGCGGGTCTGCACCGAAGGCCGAAACTGGTTTGAGAAAGATTTCCCGAACTGGATGGCGCAGGAGGCTCCGAAGTTCACCCCCGAGGCCCGTTCAGAGGAGCACGGCTCGTATATTATCGAAGCGCTGGAAACGGGGCGGATTTACCGGGGCCACTTCAATATCGTCAACAAAGGCCACATCACGAATCTCCCCGACGGCTGCATCATCGAGATCCCGGGATATGTTGACAAGAACGGCATCAATATGCCCGTCATCGGGGATTTGCCGCTGGCCTGTGCCGCGACCTGCTCGGCCAGTGTGCGCGTCCAGGAAATGGGGATGGAGGCGGCGGTGCGCGGCGACGTTCTGCTGCTAAAACAAGCTATGCTGCACGACCCACTGGTCGGGGCAGTCTGTAATCCTGAGGAGGTCTGGCAAATGACCGACGAGCTGCTGGTCGCCCAGGCCGAATGGCTCCCGCAGTATGCCGGGGAGATCGCCGCCGCCGCCCGCCGCCTGGACGAGGCCGTCGCCAATGGCACGCGGGTCAAGACGCTCGAGACTGAAGGCGCCGCGCGGCTGCATACGGCCACGGTGGAAGAAATGGAGGCGCGGGCCGAGGAATCCCGCGCCAATGCTCAGGCGGCGGACAAGGGCAAGATGACCGTGACCGCCGATGCCGCCGCCGCATGATTACCCAGACTGTCACCGCATGATTACTCAGATTGCTGCCGCATGACCACCCTGGCTGCCGTTCTGGACCCGTTCCTGTCGCTGCTCTACCCGCCCCGCTGCCTTGTCTGCCGCGCCCTCGGCGCGGCTGGCCTATGCGGGGCGTGTCTCGAGCAGATCGTTTCGGTCGCGGACCCGGCCTGTCCGGTTTGCGGCCACACGGTGGAGCTCAAAGACGGCTGCCGCAACTGCCTGAGCCGCCGCCCGGCCTTTGTCCGTGCCCGCGCTCTGGGGGCCTATGAAGGTGTGCTTCAGACCGCCATCCACCAGTTCAAGTACCGCGACCGGCCGCAGCTCGCCGGACCGCTGGGCCGGAGCCTGGCAAGCTTCGCCCGGGACCATGCCGCCTCGCTCAACGACCTGAAGTTCGATGCCCTCCAGCCCGTCCCCATGCACTCCACCCGCCGCCGGCTGCGCGGCTACAATCAGTCCGAGCGTTTGGCCCGGGTCGTCGGCACGGAGCTGGGCCTGCCGCTCTGCGATGCTCTCGTACGCAGCCGCCCCACCCGCCCCCAGGTCGGCCTGGCCCGAGAGGCCCGGTGCCTCAATTTAGCCGGAGCGTTCACCGTTCGCCGCCCCGAAGAAGTGTCCGGCAAAACACTTCTTTTAATCGACGATGTCGCAACCACGGGAAGCTCGCTCAGCGAGTGCGCCGCCGCCCTCAAAGCCGCCGGAGCGGCAGCGGTGTATGCGCTGACGCTGGCGGCGGGGTAAAGTCTCGACCGGCAAGCAACTGACGACACTTTACCACACCGGAATAACAGGCCTTTACTAAATGAAGGGCTCAAATTCGCAACCGATGACCTCGAATGCCTTTACAGAAATACTTGCCTTATCTCGCAAAACTGCCAGCACCTCACGTGCAAAGGCATCACGTTCTGTGCGCCGATGCACCGGATGGTCATCATTACCAAAAATACGGATGTAATAAGAAGCGTCCACGCCAGCATACCTAGATGGTACCTCCCGCGCGATTTCATTGATTCTTTGGAGATAGCAACATGTTTTATGTGCAGCAGTTGACGAACAGTCCTCGTAAAGGGTGTCGCCAGAAAAATCACGTCCGGTATACTTTCTCAGTTCCTTTAGCAGTGCTCGCTTTTTGAGATGCGTCCAAATCAACAATTCTACAGGCATCAATCGCGTGATCAGAGAGTAATCTGGAATGTAGTCTACGGGCTGATAGGAAGAGTCAGTAAGACCTTCCATCTCTTCATAGGCCAGTGGGAAGCACAAATGATTTCGCAAGTGTTCATAGGCTGTCTGCATATATATGAGTTGGGGCCCTCGTATAGCACTCAACTGATAGCGATAGATCGATACATCCCTCTGATTAAGATAGACACGGCTGTTCTCCGAGAGATAGACCAAGGGACGTCCACCCTCGGCAAGGAAGTGGTACTGCAAGCTTTGGCTGCCTGGACGCCTAAGAATGATTTCTTCCGAGGTTGGCATCTCCGGCAGGAGATGAAGGGCAAGCTCCCTTATATCCAAATTGGCATCCAAATAGATGTTGGTAAACATTCCCATAACGAAATCCTCTCAGTTTCCAGCCCACTTTAAAGTAACAGACGCAGTTTGGTATCAGACCACCTTAATCGTCGAAAGTGGCCTAATTTAGACAGCTCGTGATGTGTTCATGCAGAAACAACTGCAGAAGTATTTCTGCTTGCCGTTGCGGGTCAGAAGCTTCTATTCCAGCGGCAGTGAATCGAGTATCTCTTGTATGGAAAAAGTCGCCCCGCAGATCACTTCGTCGGAGGCTCCGTAGTAGACGGTGAGAACGTCGCCGTCGCGGGTGTGGCCGTTGGTAAAGACGACGTTGCCGAAGAAACCGGTCAGCTCATAGGGGGCGGTCGGGACCATGATGGGGTCGTAGGAACGGGAGAGGACTTTGCCCGGATCGTCTTTGTCGAGCAGCAAAGCCCCGAGGCAGTACCGCGAGTTTTCGTCGGCCCCGTGATAGATCGCCAGCCAGCCCCGGTCGGTCAGGATCGGCTCGGCACCCGCCCCGATGCGCATCGAGTCCCAGTGGCCGGGACGCGTCCAGGCGAGGCACCGGTGCTGCCCCCAGTGCCGCAGGTCCGGGGAGCGGGCCAGCCAGATGAACGGCCCGCCGATGTAAAGGTTGGAAGGCCGGTGCAGGGCCAGGTACTCCCCGCCCACTTTCTGCGGGAAGAGCGCACAGTCTTTGTTTGAGGGCGGAAAGATCAGGCCGTGCGGCGTGAAGGTCTTCCAATCCTCGGTGCTGGTCATCCCCACCCCGATGCCGCTGGGCGAGACCGCCGTGTAGGTCAGGTAAAAACGCCCCTCGATCTCCGTGACCCGGCTGTCTTCGATGCCAAACGATTCCAGCTCGCCCTGCCCCATGAGAGTCGGAGCATCCTCCACGGTGAAGTGGATGCCGTCGTCGCTCGACGCCAGCCGGAGATGCGAGAGTGTCGTCAGATAGCTTTTTCCCTGATATTCAAACGCCCGGGGGTCCCTGGAGACGACCTCGGGATCGCTCAGGCTGTAGTTAAGGATCGTGATCCCGCCAGGGCCGTAGGGGTCGATAATCGGTGTCGAGATACGCCCCTCCACCTGCCGGGGCCGCTCAGCGACCCGCAGCAGCAGCCAGGTCTTTCCGGCGTAGCGGAACGTGCCGGGGTTCAGCAGGCACACCACCTCCAGCCCTTCCCGGCTGGGCTTTACGGCGGAGGGCCGCAAAATGGGGTTCGTCTCAAAGCGTGTGGCAAGGTCTGGCATAAGTGAGGCTCTCTACTTAGTTTTCGATTTTGGCTTTCAAGTGACGGGGCACAAAACTCCCAAAGCGAATGTGAACGCCATCATGCGTGTTCATCACGGCAATTTCACGCGGTCCAGTCTGGTAGATCGCCGGAAACGACAGGGTAAAGCCGATGTTCCACGCCGGGGGGACGGACAGGGTCCAGGTGCGGCCATTGTCAAGGCTCGTGGAAACCTGATTGGAGCAGGACGTCACGACCAGACGCCCGTCGGCGAGCGAAGCGACCCAGGGGCCAGCGTGCTGCAGCGCGATTGAGGTTCCGAGGCCGGAGGGCCAGTGGACGCCGTCAGGGGAAATCTTGAAAAAGACCGCCGCATTATCCAGTCCGACGACCTCGCAGATCTCGAAGTACCGTCCGTCGCGCAACTGGATGACCACCGGCATTCCGGGGCGCAGACCGCCCCCGCCGACCTGAGAAACCAGCACGATTTCCGGCCCCCAGGTCGCTCCGTTATCCGAAGAGACTCTCTCCCCGCAGATTTGGCTGTAGGCCGGAGTTCCCACCGAATGTTTTTCCGAGGCATACGCTATCCCCAGTTTCCCATGGGGCAGCAGAAAGAACTTCGGCTCCCAAAGGCCCTGGCTGGGCTGATTGCCTCTGACGACCGCGTCATTGGTTTCCGCCATGCTGAGAAAAGTCCAGGTCGCTCCGTTGTTTTTGCTTTGATAGACCGGGAAATGAAACGATGCGTTTTCGATCACCGAGCGGCCTGAAAGCAGAACGGTACCGTTTGGAAGCTGGATCAGCTCGCCGTTATCCATCCGGCGGCCCGGCTCCTCGACCCCCGAAAGCTTCTTCCAGGTACGGGCATTGTCGGTGCTTATCTGCAGCTGCAGCGTGTTTGTAGTGCTGGAGGGATACAGCGTCCCAACCGAAAGCCAGCGGCCATCGGCCAGACGGATCATACGCCCCCAGCCGGTATTTGCGACATGGGTGGTCACCCCCCACGTAAAGGGGCCCGACGCCTCGGCATTGCTGCGAATCGCAGTCACAGCGACGCCGCAGATCAGCAGCAAGAGACACCGGACCGGGAGTGGAAGGTCAATAGTCCTCATTCGGGGCTATTCTCAAGCATTTTCTGCATGGCGTCGCGCGTCATGCGGTACAGGAACCATTCTTTCATTCGGCGTGCTCCAAGGCTTTCGTACATTGCCTGGGCATTAGTATTCCAGTCGAGGCAGCTCCATTCCAGGCGTCCAAAGCCGCGCTCATGAGCCGTGCGGGCACAGTGCCGAAGAAGGGCCTTGCCGATCCCCCGTTTGCGGTAATCCGGCAGCACGAAGAGGTCTTCCAGATACAGCGACGGCTGGGCCAGGAAGGTCGAGTAGGTCTGCAACAGCAGGGCGTAGCCGACCGGGCCGGGTGCGCCTTCCACTTCCGCCAGCATGACTTCGAATTTGGGATTGTCGCCAAAGCCATGCTCCAGCAGCCGTGCCTGCGCCTCGGCATCCGGCGGCGGTAAGTTTTCGAATTCCGCCAGGGCAATAATCAGGCCGATGACAGTCTCAGAATCGGTGCGCTCAGCGCGGCGCAGTGTAATGTTAATCATAGGGTTGGCTTCTCTTAATTTATTTCTTAACTTATTCTTAACTTGACTGACTTACTGATGTGACGTAAAGCTTTCGGAACCCACCCCGCAGCAAGCTGCGACCCTCCCGAAACGGGAGGGTGAGCCTGTGGTGGGAATGAAGCTCTGCCTATTGTTTGAATGCCTTATCAAGAAGATAAAACCCTGCGGCTGCCCTCCCGCCTACCCTCCCGTTCCGGGAGGGTCGCAGCTTGCTGCGGGGTGGGTTCCGAAAGCCTTGCGCCACATCAGTTACTTATCTTACTTACTTATTCTCTGGTGTCACGCAGGATTTCTCGGGTGCGTGTCGGTGAAGAGCGTGAGCCGAAGAGCGTGAGCCGAAGAGCGTGAGCCGAAGAGCGTGAGCCGAAGAGCATGGGGGTAAACTCCTACGTCTTGTCCCCGGCCCCAATCTTGCCCCGGCCACGTCCTCCCTGCGCAATATCTGTGCTAAATTGCTCAGTCTTATTCGCGACCCGGCGCAGATTTCCTGCCCAGCGTGAAATCAATCCGATCTTTGAGGGCGGGATGGTCCAGCAGCCAGAATTTGACAAATGCCGGGGGGTCCGGGTCGCTGAGGTTCTGTTCAGAGAGGGACACGAAGGCGCGGGCCATGGCGGGGGGGTTGCCGGTAACCTGCAGGCCGTAAACGTCGGCCTGGTGCTCGATCTCCCGCGAGATGCCGTTCGTGAGAGGAGCAAGCAGAAAGCTAAAGAGGGAAACAGTCAGCAGCAGCAGCGGAGTCGCGGCGATATCGCTGAGGCTCTTGACCTGCCAGCGCTGCCCGAAGCGGCGAAGCAGCCCTTCTAGAAACAACTGGGCCAGGGGCAGCAAGACCAGCAGCCCGCCGATCGTCAGTACGAAGCCCCAGAGGACGTGCTTCAGGACGTAGTGCCCCATTTCATGCCCGACAATGGCCAGGACCTGATCCTGCGGCATTTTCTGGATCGTCGTGTCCCAGAGCACAATTCGGGCGGACGAGCCAATCCCCGTCACATAGGCATTCGTCTCGTGAGTCTGGCGGCTCTTGTCCGCAACCAAAATCGGGGCGTCGGGGATTCCGGCTTTGGCAGCCAGCCCCTGAATTTGCGTTCGCAGAGGGCTCGGCGGCAAAGGCGTGAACTTGTTAAAAACCGGCTCGACCAGCACCGGCGAAGCGAAAATCCCAAAGGCAATTACCGGGATCAGCGCTCCCCAGAACCAGAGGGACCAGCGGCGGGGGGAGCGTTGGATCAGCCAGAAAAGAAGCCAGAGGATAGGAGTAGTCGTCAGAAAATTCACCCCGACGCTTTTCCCCACATCCCCCAGCCAGGCCCCCAGGCTCTGGGAAGAGAGGCCGTAAGTATGTTCCAAACTGTATCCGCTATAGAAGATCAAGGGAGAGCGCACCAGCAGCAGTGTCATCTCCAGCAGGGCATAGTAGCCGAGCAGGCGAAGAAACGAAAATCGCTGCGGCAACACGAGCCGGGCAAATCGCGCGGACAGCCCCGTCGCCAGAACGCCCCACAGCGCCAAGAGCCCGTAAGCCGTGCCGGCAAAGTACAGCACGACCCGTGTTCGTGAGTACCGCAGCATCTGCGGCGTCACCAGGGGCGGGCGAACTTCGGCAGTGTGCGCGGTTTCGACAGAGACAGGGGTCGGCGGCGGGGCCGCTGAGGCCGGGACCGGAGGCGAAAGAAGGACGAAGATGATGAGGAACAAAAAACGCATAATTAACTTCCCGCCGAGACTAGGTACAATTATGGCATGGATTCACAAGAACCGAAACTGGACCAAAAATCGGTCTTTAAATTAGTCTTTGCGCCTCTGGGGGCGGATATGTTCGGCGATGATATCCTGCTCTTCGAGCATGGCATTCTGCTGGGCCTGCAGGCCGCAGCTGAAGCGGCGGGGGGCTTTTCGTACGCGGACGTACACGAAGCCCTGGGCGGACCAGGCAAAAGAGAGCAGCCGGTCCCGCCGCTGACCGAAGGAGAAGTGTATGCCCTGGCGGAGCGGGCAAAATGCGATGCCCTGATCGACGGTCTGCTGCACTGCGAGCGCGATGCGGAGACGGGAGCGCTGGCCCTGGTAACCGTTTCCCTGCGCGTGTTTTTCCCGGCCACCGGGAATTTTGCTGCCCCAGACAGCCTGACATTCACAGCATTTGACCTCGCGGCCCGCCCGGAGACCCTGGAGCTGGATTATGATCTCTGGATCGCGCTCCAGTACCGTCTCGGGATCTCTCTGCTGGACACGCTGGGGACGAATGTGCCCTGGGACTTTACGGCGGATACCCTCCAGGTCACGCCGTCGTGGCCCGCGTACATGGCATTCTTAAAGGGCAAGCGGCTGGCCCGTACCCCCGAGACGAAGCTGGGATACTACGAGCAGGCAATTCAGCGCGACCCGGACTTCTTTCTGGCCCTTTACAACAGCGCGATGCTTTACAAGACGCAGACGGATTACGCGACCATGCGAAAGCGTCTCTCCCGCGCTGTCTCCGTCACAACGGACCCCAAAGATTTAGGCGAAAGCTACTTTGAGCTGGGGCTGGCCTCGATCTATCTCGGGGACCCGAAGACCGCCCGCAACTTCTGGGAGCGGGCCCTGGAGTATGCCCCGGAGAACCCTTCGCTCTATGTCAACATGGCCGGGACATACGAACAGGAAGAAAACTGGCAGGAGGCCACCCGGCTGAACGAAGAGGCACTGGAGCGGGCACCCAATAATCACAAAGCCCTGGTTAGCCTGGGCCGACTCCACGCCATGTTTGGGCGTCTCGACCAGGCCATTCCCCTGTATGAGCGCGCCCTGGAACTCTCCCCCGACGATGCCCTGCGGCATTCGGTCCTAGGCGGCTGCTACCTGGCCGACGGGCGCGGCGAAGACGCCCGTGCACAGTTCCAGCTGGCGGTTTCTCTGGACCCGGACGGCGATCCAGGCCGCTACGCCGCCCAGGAACTGACGAATTTAGGGCCGGAGAAGAATGCCGAAGGCAAAGAAGATCCAGGGCCGAAAAAGAAGCGGTGGGGATTGTTTTGAGATTAGTTTTTCAGGGGCCTACCAGCCGAAGGGCTTCGTGATCGTTCGGTTTTGCGCATCTCGGAGTGTATCTGGAAACTGACTCGCGGCAAGCGAGGCTTCTTTGATGATAATGGACTGGGTGGACGACCGCTGCAACTCCACGCTCACACGGCCGCCTGCAATGGTTCGCGAGGGATCAGCGACTTTACAGGGATGGGAGTACAAGAACGGGAAGTTTTAACTCTTGGCGAACAATTCGAATAGGTTCCGCGAGATCCGAATCGTTTGTGATGACAACGGCGACTTCGTACTCTTTATTGAAGCCGTCGAGCAGTAAATACGATGCTAAATTGACATCTGACCCTTTTCTTCGGTCTTTCTGACAAGCGCAAATTTATTGCCTTGAGTGTCAGGGGTCACACGGCGCATGCTCACCTCACTCTCCAGAAAATGCCCCAAATGCAAGGTTAGATGAGGTATTGTCTGCAGCGCTCTGAAATAAGCATTCTGCCGGTTTCGTTGGTTGGGATCGTCAGGCCGAGCGATAACACGCGCCGAGGGGGTGTTAGGCTGATGTACCCTATTTATTGGTGTTGTCAAGTCCGATTCTCAGTGTAGGTTTGCTTGTTTTCAGTTCCTCTAAGTTCTTCGTGCCCGCTACACTTGCTTGCCCCCTGGCGGGCGGCTGCGCCGGACGCGCTCACGCTGCTTTGAGCGATCAATCGGGGATCCCGAGCCGACCGATGCATCGGCGGCAGGAGTGGCCTGAGCGGCGCGTTTCAGGTGGGCACTGCGCTTGCCCTCAATTTCACTGGAATACTGGGACGACACTTCGGCTCCGAGCAGCAAAATCATCATCGAATAGTAGATCCAGAGAATGAAGCCAATCAGGTTGCCCAGCTCGCTGTAGAGATTCTTGTTCGGTTTGAGCAGCAAAACCGAAAGGCCTTTTTTGGCGATCTCGAACGCGATCGCCGCCGCAAAGCCGCCGATTAGCGCAGATTTCCAGGAGACTTTGGCCGAAGGCAGATATTTGAAAGTCACGGCGTACATCAGGCCACTGACGATGACAGCTCCCAGCTCGATCAGCCCGGCAATCACGGCACCTTCGAAGGGGACCAAATGGGCAAAGGGACTGTTCGAGAAGCTCGTGGAAAGGCCCGTCACGGCCAGCGACAGCACCAAAAGTATTCCCGTGCCCACCAGCAGGCCCAGAGCCACTCCGCGCAGCACAAACCAGTTGCGTTTTTCCGGCGTCTCCCAAGCGGCGTTCATGGCCGTGGATGCATTGACAAAGACCTGGATTGCCGCCCAGACCACGCCAAGCAGACCGGCGATTCCGGCGAAGCCGTGTCCGTGCAGAAGGTTCAGCAGCGTCGGCCCTGCATGACCGGCCGCATCTTTGATCTGGGCACGCTCCATCAGGTGGCTGACCTCAATCGCCGCGACACCGGGCAGGACCCGGCTGGACAGGAGGTTCTGAATCTGGGAGACCGCCTCGTCGGGCTTGTGGATATACACCAGGCCCAGCACCCAGAGGCCGACCAGAAGCAGCGGGATGATCGCCAGCACAAGGAAAAACGCCAGACCGGCGGCCAGGAGGCCGCCGTTGTCTTTTCCAAATCGCGCAAATACATCGAAAGTAAATTTGATCCAGCGGTACCGCTGAAGCCAGGTGAGCAGTCTTTCGGGCAGAGAGATCACGCGAGAGAGAAGAGCATTCATGCGTGTTCCTAACCGGGTCTCACCGTGATCTTAGCCGCATCTGACGACGGATTGCCATCGGCGTCCAGCTCCGTCGCCATGATGGTGAAGACCGTGTCCCGGCTGCTGCCAAACAGCGTGCGGATCTTCAGGACAAATTCCGATGCGGTCCAGTCCCCATTTTTATCGACCACCACATCTTTGCTTCCGCTGGAACCGCTGACCGGCAGGATACCGCCCAGTTCTTTGCTGACATAGTTGATCGTCACCCGTACGGTGCTGCCGGGAGCCGCTTTGCCCTTGACTGTCAGCGGGGTATTTACATCCACCGAGTCGGTGTCCACAGGAAACAGGATTTTCGGCGCGGGCGGGGGGCCGGCGGTGATAGTCAGACCGGAGGCCAGAGTTGTGGTGACTTCCGTCCCATCGCGCGTGACGAACCGTGCGGTCACGGGGGCATTTTGCGCGGTATCCCCAGTCTTGACCGTGTACTCGCCGACGTAGACACCGGGATCGGTTTCGCTCAGAGGAATCGCTTTTGCCAGTGTGCCGATACCCGCCGTGGCTTTGCCGCCCGCCACGGCTTTCAGGGTCAGCTCAATGGTCGAACCAGCCCCAATCGCCCGCCCTGCGAGCTCATTCGACGTAAACGACTGCACGACCTTGCTGGTTGAGACCCTGAATGGCCACTCGGAGGTCGCAGCATTGCCCGCTCGGTCGGCCAGGGTTACCGTGACGCGGTGCAGGCCACCGGTGAGGGCACTCTTCGGACGGTAGGTGAACAGGGAGCCGGTGATCGTCGCGTCACCTGTGACATCCGTTCCGTCCACCGTGATACGCGTGGCATCGGGATTTACTCCCGACCCCGCACCATCCGTGAGTGTGGCGAAGATCAGGGGATGGTCACTCTCCACCGTGGCTCCGCGTGCCGGCCCGAAATCAGTAATCTTGGGCGGCAGGCTGTCGATCATCACCATTCCTGGTGCCTGAATTAGGGCACTGGTGACACCTCTCGCCACAAGCCGTCCCAGCACGGCTGCACTGGCGACAGAAGCCCCTTTCGGCACCGTGAACGTGCCCGAGTAGACACCGGGCGATGTTTCCTTCATGGGGACTTCTTCGGCGACACCGGGGATGGCGAAGCTGGCCTTGCCACCCGGAGTGCCACTCAGAGTCGCGGTGAGGAGATCCCCGGCCTTCAGCGGCTTCGCGGCGTCCTGCGTAAAGGAGTCGACGGTGACGGTGACGCCGTCGCCTGGCTGGGTGACAGGAGGCTGAGCGGGTCCGGTTACTACCGCGCCGGGGGGCGTCGGGTTCGGAGTCACGGCCGTGACCACAGCCACGCCATAGCCCATGCTATTGGCGGGATTTGTCCGAATAACGACTTTCTCGTAGGCTTTCACGTCGGACAGCTTCACTTTACGGCCCTCAAATGTCACCGGAGCCTCAGGGGAAATCTCGATGACTTTGCCGCTGTCGAGGGTGAGGACATAGTTGCCGCCGTTTAGTCTGCCGATGCCGACTATTGTCCCACGCACTTCCCCAAACGAGGCCGTAATGATCGTTGCCACTCCGCTGTCTCCGCGCTGCACCGTGACCTGATCGCCGGATTTGATCTCGCTGAGCGGGACTTCACTGCCGGGCTGTCCTGAGATGGAGCGCAGGATGATCGTGCTGCCTGACAGCGGGATGACTGTGTTTTTGCCGCCGGTCATCAAAGTCAGCTGGGTCGGAGTTGTGTTGGTGTAGACCCCGGTGACCTGGCCGGAGACCTGGCCGGTGTCCGCAGGGGATGGCAGGCCGCCGACATGCTGATCTACAGTCTCGATCGTTACCGTGCTGGTCGCCGGGTTCCAGGACACGCCGGCACCCAGCGATTCGGAGATGAAGCGCAGGGGGACCAGGGTTGTGCCATTGATCAGCTGCGCGGGCAGGGGCAATGTGTGCGGCTCCCCGTTGACTGTGGCGACAAGTGCGCCCAGCGGCAGGATGATCGCCGTCTCGCCCTTCTGGCCGTAAACGGTCTGCGCGGATTTGTCAAACTTGACGCTCGCCCCTAAAGCCTCGAAGATGCCGCGCATGGGCACCAAGGTCGAGCCTCTGAACTGCTGCGGCTGTGTCCCCGAGAAGGTTAGCGCCTGGCCGTTCAGCACGACTCGAATCGGACGACCGGCCTGAGCGTGGGCCGTGATCGGCAAAAGGGCCGTGATGGGTAAAAGCGCTGTGGCCACGGCAAAAAGGATCAATGTGTTTTTAGTGTCTGTTTTCATGGAATTTCGTGTGCTTCCCTGGAGAAATACTCCAGCAGGTGAGGAAATACCCCAATTGGGCCTCTTATTTCTATATCCGAATGGCTGATTTGTGAAACACGGGTACAATACCTAATGTTACAAGAAAATACTGTTCTTTTTTACGATTTGATCATCGTTGGTGCCGGGCCACTGGGGCTGGCGGCGGCCTGCGCCGCACAGACTCTGGGCCTGCGGTTCGTCATTCTGGACAAAGCCGGGGCGTGTCAAAGCCTGGTGGAGTTCGCGCCCCGGCAAAGCTTCTACTCGCCGCCTGAAGATCTGGAGATCGGGGGCGTGCCCTTCCCGCTCGCTGCGGACGACAAGCCGCGCCGCGAGGACGCTCTTGCCTATTTCCGGGCCGTCGTTACGAGCCGCCGCCTGCCGCTGCTGACGTGGGAGCGTGTGCTGTCTGTGCGTAAAGAAGGCGAAATGTTTGCGGTACGTACGCAGCAGGAGCCGGACAGAGCCTGGGAGCGCGAGTATTCGGCCCGGACTGTCCTGCTGGCCAGCGGTGTCTGGGACCAGCCCGTGACTTTGGCTGTCCCCGGAGCGGAGCTGAACAAAGTCAGCACGCGTTATCTTGACCCAACCCCCTATTTATGGAAGGACTGCCTGACCGTGGGCGGCGGCAACTCGGCGGCGGAAGTGGCGATGGCCCTTTCCCGCGCCGGAGCGAAGTCGCGCATGGCGCTGGTCGAAGAGTCGCTGGAAGTCTGCAACCTGCGCCCGTTCGTCCTGCGCGAGCTGAAGATTCTCGTCGATGAGAAGAAGATCGAGCCGCATTTCGGGGTCGAGGTCACGCAGATCACGCCGTCGGAAGTCTCCCTGCGCTCCCTTTCGACCGGGGCGGAAGAGACGCTGCCAAACGATTTTATCTTTACCATGATCGGCGCGGTTCCCGACCTGCCGTTTCTCCAGGACGCCGGGGTCGATATCTCGCCGGAAGACCTGCGCCCGCTCTACAATCCGGAGACATTTGAGACAAGCGTCGCCGGCCTCTACGTGGTCGGCAGCATGGCCCGGAACCAGCACATCGTCAATGGTCGCGGCAACGCGGTCGGGGTGGTGGAGCGGATCGCGCAAAGTCTTCAGGAACGATCGGAGAAAGATATCTCTAGCACGCCTATTGCCTGAGCGCAGACTGGCACAACTTCGCGATAGAAATAGATCGAGCGTCTATCACGCTGAGAGCTGGCAATATCCTCAGCCCCGGAGGGGCTTTCTCCGAATAGCCCGGGTCTAAAAGGCCCGGGTCTAAATACCAAAAAAACACACGCTACTCCTCGGCCCACCAGACCTAGTTTCCCTGCGTTTGCTGAAAAGTGAAACTCGTCAGTAGCATACGGGGTACACTCTCCCTATGATCTCTTTCCCCTGGCCAACCGCGCTGGCAGCATTTCTGGCATCGCTGGTCGAGTTCGTTGAGGCGCTGACAATCGTTCTGGCCGTAGGAGCCGTGCGCGGGTGGCGTCCTGCCATCGCCGGGACCCTAGCGGCAGCGGGGCTGCTGGCGGTGCTGGTGCTGGCATTCGGACCGCACCTGGCCCGATTGGATGCCCGCGTTTTCCAGTTGATCGTCGGCCTGCTGCTGCTCCTGTTCGGGCTGCGCTGGCTGCGCAAGGCGATCCTGCGGGCGGCCGGCGTCATCGCCCTGCATGATGAGGCAAAGGAGTTTGCCGAGACGGAAGAAGCGCTGCGAGCGGGAGCGGGCAAGCCGGGCTTCGACACCGGGGCGGCTCTGGCGGCTTTCAATGGCGTGTTTGTCGAGGGAATCGAAGTCGTTTTTATCGTCCTCACTCTGGGGGCGATCAACAAGCAGCTGGTACCGGCGGCGGTCGGTGCGGTGGCAGCGGCGGTGCTGGTGGTCGTGCTGGGGCTGATCGCGCGGCATCCGCTGACACGGATCCCGGAAAATGCGCTTAAGCTGGCCGTCGGCGCACTGGTCTCGGCGTTTGGAACGCTCTGGACCGGCGAGGGGCTGGGCCTGGCCTGGCCGGGCGGCGTCTGGACTCCGGTGCTGCTGTCGATCGGCTACCTAGCCGTCGCGGCGGTCGGCGTGGCTCTGGCCCGTTCGCTGCATTCGCAGCCCAGGCGCCTGGGGACAAAAACATGACCGTTCTGCGGAACATTTTGGCCGAATTAGTCGGTCTCATCATTGACGACTGGTTTTTCGCCCTGCTGGTCTTGCTTCTGGTCGGGCTGTTTGCCCTGCCGGGAGTGCGGCAGCTAGTGCCGCTCTCCGGCCCGCTGCTGTTCGGCGGCTTGGCGGCTCTCACGCTGGTGTTCGTCGCACGCAAAGCACGCGGCTAACATTCAGCTGCGAGGAAAATTTGAATGTGTTCGCGCTCAGTTGAGCGAAACCCCCTAAAGTTAGGGTATGATAAGAAGTTACCCGGCCCTAAACTCATTCCCGGGCAGATGCAGCAAGGACTCTCTCGCACCATGCAAATCCGCACGATTCAGCACTCCGTCCCCACCCATAAAGTCACCAACGACGATATTTTAGAAACCTTCCGCCGCGAAAGTGCCGGACGTCTGCCGGAAAAGCAGATCGCTGACCTGGAAAAGCAGGTGCGCGAAACACTGAACACGGCGGGTACTCAGGTGCGCTACAAACTGAACACCGGCGAGAAGGCCATCGATTTTGTGCTGGATGCCGGACGAAAAGCACTTGCCGACGCCAAAGTCGCCCCGGGGGAAGTGGATTTCTTGATCTACACGGGTGTCGGGCGCGGCTGGCTGGAACCGGCGATGGCGAATGTGGTCCAGTCCGAGCTGAAGATGCCGAACGCGACCTGCTTCGATATGCTGGATGCCTGCGCCAGCTGGCTGCGGGCCATGCAGATCGCACACAGCCTGATTCAGAACGGTACTTACAAGTGCGGTATGATCGTCAACTGCGAAAGCAGCCTGGTCCGCAGCTTCTGGGCATCGGAGATCAAAGATGCCTCTGACCTCAAGCACCGCGTCGCCCAGTTCACCATCGGAGAAGCGTCCACCGCGACAATCGTGACCGCGGAGACCCCGGACGACGACTTCTATTTCAAGTTCCAGAACTTCGGCGAGCATTTCAAGCTCTGCATGATCCCTCTGGCGAACATGAACGATTTCCTGCCGTCCAATCCCGACCCGCGCTATGCGGCGTCCCAATTTTTCTCTCTCTCCCGTGAGCTGGTCGTGACCACGGTGAAGAAGATCGCCGAAGTGTATAAAGCCGACCCGCACTTTTCGCACCGCAGCTACGATATCGCCTTCGGCCATGAGGCCAGCCAGAAGGCCAGCGAAGTCCTGGTGCGCCATCTGGACCTGGAAAAAGGCGTTTACTACAGCGTCCACCCCCGCTACGGCAACTGCGTCTCCGCCTCCGTTCCCCTGGGCATGAGCCTCGCCTGGCAGGAAGGCCGCCTGAAGCGCGGCGACCGCGTCCTGATCGTCGTCGGCAGTGCCGGCGTCTCGGTGGGCCTGTCCACGTTCACGTTCTAACTCTGACTTTCCCGTAGGGGCGGGGCTTGCCCCTGCCCTCTTCCTGCCTCTTTTCTCTGCAAAACCGTGCTTGAACCGACAGCAGATCGCCACGGGAATGCTGGGTCAAAAGCGAGGTGAAACGGGCGGCGGCGAGGCGGCATCAGGAGTGTGACCGAAGGGGGGAGTGCAGCCGCCCGGCCAGAGTGCTCTACGGAGAAATCCGTCTGGGTGTTATTTCTTTCCCTGAACGAGCAGGACCCCGATAAACACCAGCACTACCCCAATGACACGCCCTGCGGTCAGCGGCGCACGCGGCACCCCCAGCCAGCCAAAGGAGTCCATGACCAGCGCGGCCAGCAGCTGCCCGAAGACGGCGCAGCAGATCACGACCGAGGCCCCGACACGCGGGACACCGATCACGGCCAGGGTGACGTAAAACGCCCCGCACAGCCCGCCGGTCCAGGCCCACCAGGGCAGCGTCCCCAGATCCGTCAACTTCCCCCGCCCGAACACGCCGAACGCCGAGAGCAGCCCCAGCACAATTGCCCCCACCAGAAACGAGACCAGCGCACTGAGCACCGGCGATTCCACGGCCCCGCGCAGGCGGGAATTTACCGCCTGCTGCAGGGTCAGGCCCATTCCGGCGACGGTCAGCAGCATGACTAGAAAGATTTGCATGGGGATATTGTACCCCCGACGGCATCGGCAGGGGACCGATTATAATTGGCCCGTAAGAAGAGACCTACCTGCTGCTCCGCAGCTTCCTTCCTAAAGGAAGGATTATGATGGTTTCGTGGGGGCGTGATGAGGCAGCGGGAACCATTTCCGCCCCCGGAGCATTCTATCCCTTGAGTGTGCTAAACTCAACAAACTTACGAAAAAATTCACTGTTTAGGAACTGTTCGGGGCGGAGACAACGTAAACAGATCCTAGACTCAACCCAAATACCCAGGAGACGCACTTATGGCGTTTAACGATTACCGCGACCTCATTCGGCAGATGGAGCGCGAGATGCAGCAGTTTTCGGATGAAGCCTTCCGCGGCTTTTTCTCACTTCCAAACAGCGGCGCAGGCCGTTTCTGGCAGCCGCCGGTGGATATTCACGAAACGGAAGCCGCCGTGGTGGTCAAAGTGGAGCTGGCAGGGGTCAAAGCCGCCGACCTGCAGGTATCGCTGACACCTGACGATCGCATTTTGAATATCAGCGGCACTCGGGCGGAAAGCCACGGAGACCGCGAGGGGCGGGTGCGCTGTCATCAGCTGGAGATCTACTTTGGCCCCTTCGAGCGGGCGGTGGCCCTGCCAAGCGGCATTCGTCTCGACCGGGACGCGATCAAAGCCACCTATCGAGATGGGTTCCTGTCCGTAAGACTGCCGAAGAAGCTGCAGACGGACACACCGGAGATTCGCATCATCGCGATCAGCACCGAGCCGATTAGCGAAGAGTTTGCAGACGATACTCGAGAAGAAAAGGACACCCAGTAATTATGTCCGAGCAGAACGAAACAAACGAAGAAACAACGCCGGCAGCGGCGGTCGATACAATAGCCGAAGATACGCCGATTGAGGGCGAAGTCGCCGAGCAGATCGTCAAGCAGATCAACAGCGAAGGAGAAGGCCATCCGCCGATTCCTGAAGAGCTGGCCCTGCTGCCGCTGCGCGACACCGTCATCTTTCCGGTGCTGGTCGCCCCGATTGCCGTGGGCCGCGAAAACAGCGTCAAGCTGGTGGATGAGGCCGTCGCGAAGGGTGACCGGATCATTGCGGTCGTCGCGATGAAGGACTCATCGGTCGAGAACCCGACTGCGGCCGATATCTACCCGATGGGCGTCGCCGTGGTCATCCGCATGATGGCAAAGGTCCCGGATGGTATCCGTATGATTGTCCAGGGCATCGCACGGATCCAGATCCAGCAGATCACCGGCGAGGAGCCGTATCTGAAGGCCCGCGTCAAGGTCATTGAAAGCAAGACCGAGATCGCCCCGGAAGACGCGCTCGAGATCGAGGCACTGCGGCGCAATATCAGCGACATGTTCCCGAAGATCGTCGGGCTGTCGTCGAATATGCCCGATGAGCTGGCCGGCCTGTCGTCGTCTATCGACGACCCCGCCGTCATGACCGACCTGATCGCCGCGCATATGCCGATCGGGGCCGAAGACAAGCAGCGCATCCTGGAGACGGTCGATCTGAAGGCCCGCATGACCTCTCTGCTGGAGCTGATGTCCAAAGAGATGCAGGTGCTGGAGCTGGGTTCAAAGCTGCAGTCGCAGGTGTCGTCCGAGATCAATAAGACCCAGCGCGAGTACTACTTGCGGGAGCAGATCAAGGCCTTCCAGAAGGAGCTGGGCGAGGGCGACGAGCGCGGCGAGGATCTGGATGAGCTTCGTGCCAAGATCGCCGAAGCGCATATGCCAGAGGATGCATTGAAGGAGGCCAATCGCGAGATCGACCGCCTGCAGCGTATGTCGCCGGGTGCCCCCGACTATACCACGACCCGGACCTACCTAGACTGGCTCGTCGCCATGCCCTGGGACAAATCCACGGAAGATAATCTGGATATTCCATCGGTCAAAAAGACACTGGACGATGACCATTACGGCCTGGAAAAGATCAAAGACCGGATTTTAGAGTATTTGTCGGTCCGCAAGTTCAAGCCCGAAGGCGACCTGCGCCAGCCCATATTATGCTTCACCGGCCCTCCGGGAGTCGGCAAGACCAGTCTGGCGAAGTCCATCGCCGGGGCCATGGGCAAGAAGTTCGTGCGGATCAGCCTGGGCGGTGTCCATGACGAATCCGAGATACGCGGTCATCGGCGCACCTATATCGGCGCCCTGCCGGGACAGATCATCCAGGGTATCAAGCGGGCGGAGACCAACAATCCGCTGTTCGTGCTGGACGAGATCGACAAGGTCGGCGCGGACCATCGGGGCGACCCGTCGTCGGCCCTGCTGGAAGCCCTGGATCCGGAGCAGAATTCGACATTCCGGGACAACTATCTGGACGTCAACTTCGACCTGTCCCGTGTCCTGTTCGTGACCACGGCGAACCAGCTCGACACCATTCAGCCCGCCCTGCGGGACCGCATGGAGATCATCGAGCTATCGGGCTACACGGAGGAAGAAAAGACGCAGATCGCGATCCGGCACCTCGTGCCGAAGCAGGTAGCGGAGCATGGGCTTTCGAATGTGACATTCACTGAGCCCGCCGTCAAGGCTCTCGTCCGGGGCTACACCCGGGAAGCGGGAGTGCGCGGCCTGGAGCGTCAGATCGCCGCCGTCTGCCGCAAAGCGACCCGCGAGTACGCCGAAGGGCGCACCCGGGCCATGAAGATCGACCCGGCCCGGATCGAGAAGTACCTCGGTGCCCCGCGCTTCGAATACGAAGAAGTGGCGGAGCGGACAGAGCAGCCGGGGGTCGTCACCGGCCTGGTCTGGACTCCTGTCGGCGGCGATGTCGTCTTTATCGAGGCGTCGAAGATGGAAGGCAGCAAGGGCCTGCAGCTCACCGGGCAGCTTGGCGATGTGATGAAAGAATCCGCGCAGACCGCGCTTTCCTACATCCGCGCCCACGCCGCCGAGCTTAAGATCAGCCCGGACTTCTACGAGAAGTCCGACCTGCACATCCATGTCCCAGCGGGCGCCGTCCCGAAAGACGGCCCCAGTGCCGGTGTCACGATGGCCTCGGCCATCGCGTCGCTGCTCTCGGGCCGCCCGATCAAGCCTGCCCTGGCGATGACCGGCGAGGTGACACTTTCCGGGAAAGTGCTGCCCGTCGGCGGTATCAAAGAGAAGGTGCTGGCCGCGAAGCGGGCGGGAATCAAGACCATCATCCTGCCCGAGCGTAACCGCAAGGACCTGATGGAAGATATTCCCGCAGATCTGCGGCGCGGGATGTCCTTCATCTTCGCCAGCAATGTCCATGATGTCATCGAAGCCGCCCTGCAGCCGCTGGATATGCCCAAAGCCGAGAAGTCGGTAAAAAGCACTCCGCGCCTGAAAACAAGGGCAGCGGCCCCGACCTCCGCGGCCATCGTCGCCAGCGTTCCGAGCAGCGCGTAAGCACTCTGGGTGAAATACGAAAAGCCCCCGCCTGAATTCAGGCGGGGGCTTTTTTTGTTGCTACGTCGCTCTCAAGAGATTTCTTGCCAGAGCCGGGCATCGGCAAACCGGGCCAAATGACCGACGTTGCTGGTCGCAATCACGATCGCTGCGCCGGGCATTTCCCAAAAGCCCGTATCGAGTGTCCGGGCCTGCGCCGCCAAAATTACGTCTGCATCCAGAGCGAAGCGGTCTGCGGTCGGCAATCCTGCCTGCCGTGCTTGTGCCCATAAATCCGATGCCAGCCACAAGGCTTGGGGGGTCAACGGCACATATCCAGCGGCTGCCGCCAGAGTGTCCAGGTTTCGCAGCCCATTCACTTTGCCGTAAAGTTTGAGTTCCCGACGGACTTCATAATCCGTGATAGCCGGGGTCAGAGCCTGATGACCGTCACGCGTCAATTGCCGGAGCCAGTCTTTGCAAGCCAGGGATTCGGTACTCTCTTTAGGGTTAGTAACCAGCCCCAGCGGGCCACTGTCGAGGAGAACGATCAAGCTCAAGACGGATTGGCTCCTTCGCCGAAGACTTGTCGCTGACCGGGACGGTCTTCAGCCAGTGCTCGTCGGAGGACTAGCAAGGTCTCGCGATGTTCCTCTTCCTCCTGCTCCATGAATGAGTCCAGTGCTGCGAGAGTAGCCGCCTGACGTTCCCTCAGATTTCGTGGACTTGTTATAAGATTATCAATCGGCGCTTCCAGCGTAGTTTTCATGGTATTCTCCCTTCACGACTTACGGGAGTTTACCACAAAAATAGTGGCGAACGTACCGAGCAGCGCGTAAGCACTCTGGGTGAAATACGAAAAGCCCCCGACTGAACCCGGGCGGGGGCTTTTTGATGCTTGACATTATTAACGCGCTCCGGTACTATATGAACAATGATTGTCTCGTTTAATTCGGAAGAAGCAGCGAGAATATGGGCGGGTGAGACTTCCCGGAAACTCCCGCGAGATATTCAGCGCGCAGCCCAGCGAAAGTTGAAATCCTGAATGCCGCAATCGATGTGACCGACCTGAGAGCGCCGCCCGGAAATCGGCTGGAACTGCTGAAAGGAAGCCGGGCAGGTCAATATAGTATCCGTATCAACAATCAGTGGCGTCTTTGCTTTGTTTGGCGCGATAACAATGCGCACAACGTGGAAATTGTAGATTATCACTGAGGAGCAACAATGGAACGATTGTCAAATATTCACCCCGGCGAGATTTTGCGGGAGGAGTTTCTCAGCCCGCTCGGAATCACGGCGTACCGGCTGGCGAAAGATATTCAGGTTTCTCCTACTCGTATTGCGGATATTTTGAACGGCAGGCGTGGGATCAGTGCCGAGACGGCTTTGCGGCTTTCTCGCTACTTCGGCAACAGCGCACAGTTCTGGCTCAACCTGCAGTCGCAGTATGAACTGCGGGAAGCGCAGGATCGCCACCGAGAGGAAATACTGACTATCGCGCGGTGTGATCGGCTTCCGCTGGCGGCATGAGTTTGTGAAAGCAGCGATGTGAACACCTCCGGCCTCAGTGGTCGCCGGGGCTTTTTTGCGCCGTCCCCATCGGGTATACTCCCCTCACCTATGCGCTATAAAGTCAATGTCAATCTGCAAGCCACCGCGTCCATCGAGCTGGACGCTGCTTCCCCCGAGGCCGCCCGGCTGGCGGCGGCGGAGCTGACTTTGCCGGATCTTGCTCGGCAGGGGATGGCGGATATTCTCTCGCTCAAAATCACGGCAAAAGAGATCACCCCGATGGCGTCCCTCAGCGGCGAAGAAGAAGCAGTAGGGGACAATGGACGGCCTAAAGCACGTCCCTCGGGCTGGTACCGGCCGCTTTAGCCCGCTCTTTTAGAAAGCTGCAGCATGTCTCCACAGACGGCGGAAATTTTGGCGGCGACCCAGCGCATCCTGCCGGAGATCGTCGGTATCCGGCGGCATCTGCACCGGAACCCGGAGCTGAGCGGGTACGAGAAAGAGACCGCCGCCTTGATCGCAAACCACTTGACGGCCTGGGGCGTGGAAGAGGTCCAGGCGGGTGTGGGCGGGCACGGGGTCACTGGCGTTTTGGGGAAGTCCCTGGACGGCCCGATGCTGGCTCTGCGGGCGGATATGGACGCCCTGCCGATCCAGGAGACGGGCGGCCTGCCCTACCAGTCCTGCAAGGCGGGGGTCATGCATGCTTGCGGCCACGACGGCCACACGGCGACGCTGCTGGGGGCGGCCCATGTACTCGCCGAGATGCAGGAGCAGCTGACGCGCCCGATTAAGTTCCTCTTTCAGCCCGCCGAGGAGACCATCGGCGGCGCGGAAAGTATGATCGCGGCGGGAGTGCTGGAGAATGTCGGATCTGTGATCGCCCTGCACGGCTGGCCCAATCTGGAGATCGGCCAGATCGGCCTCCGCTCCGGCCCGATGATGGCGAGTGCGGACACATTCGATCTCACCGTGCGCGGCTCCGGCGGTCATGCGGCCTACCCCCACACCAGCGTCGACCCGATCGTCGTCGGCAGCCACATCGTGCAGGCACTGCAGACCATCGCCAGCCGCGAAATCTCCCCGCTCGATTCCGTGGTCGTCACAGTAACCCAGTTCCACGCCGGGACCGCCTACAATGTCATCCCAAGCACCGCCGAGCTCAAAGGAACCGTGCGCTGCCTTAACAATACCGTCCGCGACGAAATGCCGGCTCGGATGGAGCGGATCGTCGCGGGAGTCTGCGCAGCGTTCCGTGCCGACTACACGCTAACTTATGAACGCGGAACCCCAGTGGTGGTCAACGACGACGCCGTGATCGCGAGGATCGAAGCCGCCGGGGCGGAAGTGCTGGGCGCGGAAAACGTGACATATTTAGAGACACCAACCATGGGTGCAGAAGACTTCGCATTCTATTTGGAGAAGGTACCCGGGGCCATGTTCCGGCTCGGGGTCGGCACCGAAGTCACCGCCCTGCACACGCCCACCTACAATTTTTCCGATGGAGCTTTGCCGCATGGGATCGCCCTGCTGGCACGATTGGCTTTGGGATGAAATATTTCGCCTCGTCTTCGGCTTCTCTCTGGCACGGGCAGGCTTGTGCCTCGGCTTCGCGTATCGCCGGAGCATGAGTGCCAAGGCGGCAATAGCTTTGTCTTTGCTTTCTGCGGCGTGATCTTTTCTGCGTCAGTATTACGGCAGCAACCAATTGGGGGGAAGTGTTAGGAGAGAACAAGAATTATGGCAATACTGTCACAAGTGATTATCGTTGGAATGGCTTTAGCTGTCGGCATTGGTTTAGCCACCGCTTTTTTGCAATATTTATGGAATGTCACCCTGCCGCAAATCTCCACTTTCAAGGTCATCACAATTTCCGGCAGGCGTTTCGGCTGCTGCTGATCGGCGGACTATTGACTTCTGGGGGATTTGTGCATTTACTTTGGCACTGATTGGTAAGGGCAATAATGCCGGTCTAACCAGAGAAAGAGTTTCCGACACTGAAGATTAAGAAAACAAATACAAAATGCGCGTCAAGCAGTGCCCCTACGGGTATGGAAAGAAATATCCGAGTCAGGCAGTGAGTTTCTCCTGGCAGAGCGGCATTGAAATGCCGGTTCCGAATGCTGACCGTACTGCCGGTTTCAACCACCCATATTCCTAATTGCTTCGAGATCGCGAAAAACCTTATGACACAACTACACTCAACGGATTTGATTGTCGGCGCGTCCAGCGGGATCGGGCGGTCGCTGGCACTGGCACTGGCGCGGGAACGGCGGCAGGTGGCCCTTGTGGGGCGCAGCGAGGCGCGGCTGATCCGGGTGGCGGCGGAGGTGCGGATGTTTGGGGGAGAAGCTTTGTCGCTGCTCTCGGATGTTCGCGACCCGGTCTCTATTCAGGCGGCCCTGGCGCAGATTATCCTGCGAAACCAGCGGATTGAGACGGTGTACCTGTCGTCGGGAATTGGGCTGGAGACAGATACCGAAAGCTTCACAGTAGACGCGTTAGAGGAGATGCTTCAGACCAATGTACTGGGAGTCGCCCGCTGGATCGAAGCCCTGCATCCCCTGCTGCGGGCGCAGCCGGGCGGGGGGACGATCGCGGTGATCTCCAGCCTGGCAGCAGACCGGGCGATTCCCGGGGGCGGGGCGGGCTACTCGGCGAGCAAGGCGGCCATCTCGGCACTCTGCGACGGCCTGCGGGCTCCATTTGCGCTGCAGGGTATCCGGCTGATCACGGTCGCCCCCGGCTTTATTCGAACGCCCATGACCAACGGGCTGCCGGGGATGCCGCTGCTCATGGAGCCGGAGGATGCCGCCGCCGCGATCCTCGCCGGGGTGCGGCGCGGCCAGCCCGTGGTCCGCTTCCCGCGTCTCGCGTCCCTGGCCATGACCGGCCTGAGCTTTCTGCCGCCGCGTTTGCTGGATAAATTGTACCGGGCATAGAGTCCGGGAACCGGAGACGGCAAAGCATCGTACTAAAAAAGAGGAGTTTAACCACATGCCCAATTTTCGCCCCCTTGTTCTCGCTGCTTCACTCGCGGCACTCTCGACCGCGCTGACCGGCCCCGCCGCCCGCGCTGACCTGAAGGTAGTCCAGAACACATCGATTAACAGCCCGCAGCTCAAAGCCTACATGGACACGATGACTCCCCAGCAGCGGGCACAGATGGCTCATTCAAACAATCCACTCCTGCGCGGTGGACCGCAGCAGACGGTCATCTTTGTGCACGGCACTCAGACCCGGGCGGATGTCGGCACGATGACTTACCTGGTCAACTCCGCCACGCATCAAACGATTGTGCTAAACCGCACCAGCCACACCTATACCACCCAGCCCTACAAATCTCCGGGCATGAATGGTGCGGGTCAGATCCAGGCGACAGTCAAAGATACCGGTCAGACAAAAATCATTTCCGGCCACCCAGCCCGCCGCTACCTGATGACTGCCACCGTGCCCTCTCAGCCGGGGACCATCATCCGCGGGGATATCTGGGCCGCTCTTGACCTCCCGCAGCCCGCTCAGATCTCCACCGGTTCCGGACCATTTGCCGCCATGCAGAGCCAGTTCCGTAAAGTCAAAGGCTATCCACTGAAAACTTCTCTGGCGATTAATGGCAGCCCGCTCGGCGATACGACTGTCAGCTCCTCCGTGGTCTCTATCTCGAAAGCAGCATTGTCGGCGTCGATCTTTGCCATTCCAGCAGGATACGCGAAAGCAAACGACGGCGGCTAGTGCAGATACGTGGATAAGAGAAGGCGAAAAGAGAACGGAAGGCAAGAGGGCGCAGCAAGGCAAGAGGGCGCAGCAAGCGGCGCCCCTACAGCCGTTTCCCGAAGAAGGCCTTGAGTGCCGGATAGATCACCTCTGGCGGCGGAACATGACCGTAGTCCGCGTACCAGTGGATCTCTTTCGGCTGCCGCGCAGCCGCATACAGCTCCAGGGCGGACTGCGGTACGATGACATCATCTTTGCGGCCATGAAGCATGAGCAGAGAATGCGGAGCAATATGCGATGCGAATGTCAGCGGGTCTTCCGGAGCCAGTTCGGCACTCACTTTCGCCCAGTCCAGCCCCTTCAGCCCGCCCATACTCCGTCCGCCGACAGGGGCATTCCGGGCGGAAAGTGTCCGCAGTATCAATCCCCAGTCTCCCCCTCCGGAGATCAGCGCGACAGCTTTAATACGCCCGTCCACCCCGGCGGAGACCGTACCGATGATGGCCCCTAGAGATATCCCCACCAGTCCGACTCTCCCAGAGTCGATGTCGCGCCGCGCCGCCAGGTAGTCCAGCCCGCGCCGGACGTCGACGGCGGTCTGCCGCACCCCGATCGCCAGATCCCGCGCCTGAGAATCTGCCTTCTGCGACACGGGCCGGACCCGTTCGCCGTGCCCATACAGATCAATGACCAGGGAAGCGTAACCTGCCGAGGCAGCAAAAAAGGCCAGTCCCGACATCTGCTCCTTGCTGCCCCCGAGGCCATGCAGCAAAACCAGGCAGGCGACCGGGTGAGCCGCGGATGCTCCGGGGGGAAGCAGCAGCATTGCCGGAACGCGCTGGTTGTTGGTACTGAGATAGGAAAAGCGCTCGAGGCGATCGCCCCGAACCGTGTTCGCCTCTCCCGCAATGACAGACAGGGGCTGATTCGCATGGTCCACATACTGGGGAACGGCACTTCGATACGCCGCTTCGCGGTCGACAGTCTTGGCGAAGGCGCCACGGGGAAGCGCCAGAAATAGACAGAGTAAGAGCAGGAGAGCGCGAGTGGTTGAAAACCACTCGCTAGGGGAGGCACCCTCCGGGTGTAGGAGAGGAATCCGGATCCGACGTCCGAAGGACGCCCTACCTAGCGAGTGGTTTTTAACCACTCGAAACGGGTCGTATTGGGTCAGACCAAGAGAAACCGATTTGAATCCGGTCAGGCCCGGGCGGGTCTTGGCGAGTGGTTGAAAACCACTCGCTAGGTAAAGCGTCCTCCGGACGTTGGAATAGGACAAAGACGCACAGCAGGCAATCGGTCCGCTTTCTTTACACCCGAAGGGTGCCTCACCTAGCGAGTGGTTTTCAACCACTCGTGCGGCCCCCTCCACTCGTGCGGCCCCCTCCACTCGTGCGGCCTGCAAAAACTTCACCAGACTTCTCATAGTACGTTCCTTAAGATTGCCGACAAACGGTCGTAGTCATTGGCGAGAAGAGTTGCCAGGGCCTTTCCGGCACGCAGTAGAAACACTCCGTCGTCGGGGTGACACTCCCGGGCCAGTCGCAGGCAGGCGGCCGCCAATTCATCGGAAGGCACCCCGGCGAGTGCGCCGCCGGAGGGCAGCAGGATGCCGCGCAGGAACGAGAAATCTTCGGTCAGCAGGCGAGTCTCCTCCGGGGTACACGGGTAGACCCGGCTGTGGATACGCGGGGGGCGCGGCGGCAGATGGCGGCGCAGCGGCTTGCCGTCCCCGGGGGAATAGGCAACCAGCAGGCCGGAAAACTCCGTGCGCAGCAGCTCGAATATCTGCGGCTGCTGGCGGCGCATCTCGTCCTCGTCCGCAAATCCCAGCGCGGAGGGCCGCCGGTTCGGCTCCAGCGACGACGTATTCGCCCCGTAGACCAGGGCATACACGGCGGCCGACAGCTCTTCGCCGGTATCCGGGACATACGCCGCGGGAGACGACGATGCCGCGAACGGGTCGTCTTCCTCCCCCTCGGGCTCCGGCACAGCGAGTGTAGTTTTCTGCGGAGAAGGATCTCGTTTACACAGCTTCACAAAGGCCCCAAAGGGAGGAGGATCGTAGAGCCGCGAAACGATCTCGCGCGGCACTTCGAGGCACTGGGCGATAAACGCCGTCGTCCCCGCTTCGATAATTTCGCCGATCGGTTTGTCGTCAGTCATAGTTGTCTGTATTCTACTTCACGACAGCCTGATTTGTCACCGGATACCGAAAAGCAATCTGCCCTGGCGGCGTTTTCATGCCCGCTTTCCCCCCATCGAACGTCCCTTCCGGCCCGGCACTGTAGACGACGAAGCCATTTGCGCCCTCGCGTCGATAACCCAGGGGCTTGTCGGTGAAGGGATCGGAGAAAGTTCCCGGCAGAGACACGGGAAAGCCGCCGTCTTTGGTCCATCGCCCAATTGCGTCGGCTCCAGCCTCCACGACGGCTTCCTGAGCCGACATTCGGGCCGGCTGGTCAGCCATACGCTCAAAGGACGGCAGCATGATATTCGGCAGGAGGAACAGCGGGGAAGACTTGGTCTCGGTTCGAGACATAAACACCGCCCTGCGGGCCGCGAGGGGTAAGTCCGAGGCAAGGATCAGCACGCGCAGGCGGTTCAGGAAGATCGCCTCGGAAGCATCAAGCCACTGAAAAGCAAACACTTTGTCGGCAGGCGTAGTTTTGCTGAAGTCTATGGTGCCCTTTTCGGAACCAGCGGCCTCAGACAGTACCGATTCCATTGCGGGCAGGCCATTTTTCTGAAGGGCATCGCGCACTCCCTCTAAAATTGCTGACTGGAGAGTCATATCCCCGGCCAGGGCAGTACGCAGGGAAAGCGGTGCGTGGCTCATTTTGATCGCCTGCAGCACTTTTGCAGCCACTTCCGCATTCGGCCCGGCTTGCGTGAGAATATCCCGCATTCCGCTCAAGGCAATGGAATCGCAGGCGACGCCCACCAGATAATTGATGAGCGTCGGATCGGAAGCCACTTGCTGCGCGACCCGAAACCCACGCGTCTGGTTTTTCACCGCATCGGTATAATTCCCCTCCGCAGCCAGCAAACAGGTCTCAGTAGTCAGCAGCCGCTCGGCTTCGCGGTAGACTGCCAGGGATGGAAAGACATTTCCAAAGAGGTTTTTCCAGTCACGGACGCCGACGCACTGCGGCGCATCGGCGGCCTGATGCAGCAAAACCCAGACTTCGGGGCGGCGAGTATAAATATGATTGACAGCCGCGATCTGCTCTGGCGTGTAGTTCTGCCCTCCGCGCAGCGGCTGTGCATAGAGAGGCAGGTTCAGCGGCCGGTCCTTCAGCATCTTCGCCAGTTTGATATACAGCGGGGCGGCGTTCTGCCCTTCCGGCGGAAGGGGACGCTGCAGCTTTTCGGGGTCTAAGACAAGGCCTTCTTTGAGTGCCGCCGCCCGAGCAGACGCCAAATCGGCGGGGCCGCTTTCGATTTGCTGGCGTATGGCGACGGCCTGCGGATCGGTGGAATTCTGCAGATAATGCAGATACGCTATCGGGTCTTTATCCAGATTCGGAGGCGTTCCAGCTTGTGCCGCAAGGCTGAGGCAGCAGCTGAAGGCGGCGGCAAGTGACGCCGCGTGTTTGAGAAGATCTTTATAAGCCATAACGGTGTTGACTCCCAGCAAAAGTATTTGTCAAGAGTCTGAGACGCAGATCGCGGCGAAAAGTTGCGCGGGGCTGAAACAAATCTCCGTAGGGGCCAGCAGCCGAGCTGTCAAGTTGACAGCTCCCGGCCTGCCGTGCTAGAATACTCTCCGAATCTGTTTTGAAGAACTGCCTGGAGAAATGCTTTGATCCCCCTGCGTGATGACCAGCCGACCCGGACGTTTCCGATTGTCACGATTCTGCTGATCG
>JANXMY010000053.1 GCA_025354405.1 Armatimonadota bacterium | reverse complement strand
TCTGCTGCGCGGTGGGATCAAAGAGCCTGCCGTCACATCAATGACCTCTCGCGCAATGCAGGATTCCCCCCTCGAAACAGCGTCCTGCCTAATGAAAACTCTCGCGCAGCAAGCTGCGGGGTATCTACAGGATTGTCGGCCTGAGAGCCGACCCTACAGAGTCTCGGCTACTGAAAGAGCCGAGTATGCCAAAACCGGTAACGGTGCAAGCACCGGGGAATGACACCCGCAGAGATTCAAGCAAATCGTGACGACTTTGGATATTGCACCACGTCAGGTTCAAATTAAGGTGCTGCTCGCGGCGCTTCCCAAAAGTCTCAATCTTGCGATTGAGCTTTCGGACCCGATGAGGGCGTTGGCGACGCTGCAAAAAATCTACGCGGTTGTCTACCAGTCGCAATCTTTAACGATGGATAGTGGCACCCTCGTCTACTTTCCCATTGACATAACGCTGCCGCGCTTCGAAACGGATATGCCCTCCTGGGGACTGTGGGCACGGCTGGTGGGCCAGGCCCAGAATACGCTGGTCGCAATTCCCACGTTCCGTATCGAACCACAGGTCAGCACGGACAACTCGATCACTCTGCTCACAATAGCCCGTGCTGACGGCACGGCCACTACAATACACAACCTCTCCAGCGGCGGCCTATGGGTCTATGAGATCTCTCGCCTGGCGCAGACACCGGGCTATCGCGTGCTTCTCTTTCTCACCCCGACGCTTTTGCCTGAGAAAAACCACACTGGGAACGAGGAGTACCAGGCTGTGACGATCACCCCTTAGGCCGGCTTACGCCACCGGATGCGGCAGCCCTCCCAGGAACGAGTGCAGCCCGAAGCCCATCAAAGCCAGGAAGGCGGCGAGGCCCAAATAAGCGGCGCCGAACTTCCAGCGGTCGGCTGAGGTGGCGTGATAATAGTCGCTGTCTTCCGGCTTTGCTTTCCAGCCGGCGATAATGCGCGGGAGGCTCATCAGCGCCAGCACGGCGATGAAGGGGTTCAGCGGGATCAGAAACAGCAGCAGAACCGCACCGATAGCCAGCAGCTTGGGAGAAAAGAGCGGCGTGATCCAGCCGCCGTCAAGCGGCGGGGTCGGAGCGAGGTTAAAAAGGTTCATGAAGAAGTTGACCTGCGCGAGTGCCAGCCAGAACGGCGAATGGCCCGGAGTGACCGCATAGAGCACCAGGCAGCCCAGACCGGCCAGAGTGCCGAAGACCGGCCCCATGATACCAATAAAGGCATCCTCAACGATGTTCTGGCCATACCGCTTGGTGGTCACGAAAGCCCCCATCAGCGGAATGAAAACCATGATACCGGTTGGGATACCGCGCAACTTTGCGGCAAACGCATGGCCGCATTCGTGGATAAAGATCAGCAGGACGATCCCTACCCCGAATTTCCAGCCGTAGACCAGCCCCCAGACCCACATAGAGAGCAGCATGGAGCCGCCCCCGAGCAGGAACTTGCCGACGGTCAGCAATTTGAAGGCCACCAGCAAAAACTTCAGCTTCGAGAGCAGCAAAAGCACGGGTGCGCCGACTTTGGCGAGCATCAGGCCAATCGAGGCCAATGCCCCAACGATGCCGCCTTTGGCTTTGAGTCGTCCCAGCAGACCTGTTGGCTGGGGCGGAGCGTAGTAGGGCGGAGGGTCAATGGGAGACGGACCTGATGGCGGGGACTGCGGCTCCCCGGGTGTTTCCGAGGGCTGCCCGTTGGCGGTTCGATTCGCCAGCAGGCGACTGAGTGTTTCTTGTTCGGTATCCGGCATGGAGGATTTGCTTTCCGTGAGTTGTTCTACTCTTATATACGCCGATGGAAGACAAACCATTCCAGCAGCAAAACAGCGAGTGCGACGGCGGCGAGGGTCGGCCAGAGATCGTCTTTGGAGCGGCGCGAGAGCGGTTGGTGCGCTGCGACCGGAGCTCCGGCATGGTTTAGTGAAGAGGGATTCTGGACGGCTAGAGTACTTTCATCGCGGTTGTCTAAATTCACGGCGAGGGGATAATCGACACCGTTCGATCGGACATGGTAGAGGCCTGCTTGACGCGTATCATCCACCAGCACGATGCCGCCAATCGGAGGGGCTACGACCGCCGAGGCGCTGCCATCGGGCCGGGTGACACTGACGCTCGCCGGGCCAGGCGGCAGCGTCAGTGAGGCGACGCCTCCGGTCGGCGTCTCGACCTGGCTGGCTCCCAGCCCGCCCGCAGCGGTCAGCCAGCGGACAGAGTTTGTGAGAAAGATAGGAAATGAGACGCGCAGAGGCCAGTCGGAATCGCTCAGATCGAACGCCACGGAGACGACTCGCAGTCCGTTATGATCTCCCACCGCGATGAGCGGCCCAGAGTCGGCCTCGGCCAGTGACAAACCCCAGGGCTGCGTTTGTGTCCGCAGCGCTTTACGCAGATGAAGGCCTTCCAGGTCGGCGAAGCGCATTACCGGGTGGGTTCGGTTCTGATCCACAAAGTTTGGAGCATCAACGCTGTCGCTGCCGAGCAGCGGGGTCTGGGAGCTGAGGGCATTCAGGACGAGGTAGTTCCCCGGCGGCAAAGGGGTCGGCGGCAGGGCGCCGTCGAAGACTACCATGCCATAACCCGCCCCACTTTTTCCAACCGTCGCGAATTCTTCGAGGCTGCATTCTTCCAGTGTCACGTCCGGATCGAGGTTCAGGCCGCGTTCCAGAAACAGATTCCCTGGCGAGACCAGCAAGACCTTCCGCTGACGCGGCGGAGCCAGCACCAGCGACGCCTGATTATCTGCCGCCAGATCGTCTTTCACATCATCCAGCCGTGCCGTCACGACCCCGCCTCCTTTGAGCTGAGGGCTATTAAAAGTCTCCGACTGCACGCCGCCGGTCAGATTGAGAGCCCGTGCATCGATCAGATTGCCGTTCTTCAGCAGCGAGAGCGTTCCGCCGTTTGTGTGCGGCCTGCTTCCCAGGTCCTCCACTGAGGCAAAGACTTCATAACTTCCCGTCTGAGGGTCGCGCCGCCCATCAAGTCGGGTGATCGCCAGGTTGTCAGGAGTGGCTGTACCGATGGTCACCAGCTTGACATCCGTGCCGCCTAAAGGCAGTGCTGCGAGCTTTCGCCTGTCGGCAGCCGAATAGGCCCCATCGGAAAAGACACGGATCTCTGCTCCATCGCGTGCTCCCACCAGCGACTGGGCCAGCGTCATCGCCCCTGGTATGTCGGCAACCGTCTCCGTACCTGCAGCCCCGTCAATCGCCGATTTCAACCGGCTCTTATCGCCGGTAAACCCGGATTCCGGTGAATCGACTTTACTCGAAGCCGACAGCACGGTCGCCACATCGCCGCCGTGCATCTCCCGATCTATAAAATCATCGGCGGCGGCTTTGGCGGCCGCCAGCCGCCCCCCGGACACATCCGTCGCATTCATCGATGCGGAAGTATCCAGCACCAGCACGATCGTATGCCCCGCACGGCCCTGCCCGTAGACAAAAGGCCGTGCAAACGCTCCCACAAGCAGGAAAGCAGTCAGAAGCTGTAGAAACAGCAATAAGTTACGCCGAAGCTTCTGAAAGGGCGCATTTGCCTGGGTTTCCTGAAGCAGCGTGTTCCAGAGATACAGCGACGAAACCGTGACCTCCTGCCGCTTCAGCCGCAGCATCCAGAGCGCTACAATGCCCCCAAGGAGCGGAATGGCCCAGAGAAGATTGAGTGGGTTAAGTAGGTTCATTTGCTGATCATCAGATAACCGAAGCCACAGATTGGAAATCCGAGGCTAAAAAAACCCGCCGTCGAAGCGACGTTAAGAGGGTGGCAAGTGGCTTTCTGTTCGTCTCTTGCGTCCCCCTGGACGCTGGCCGTTTACTTATATTTGTCGATAAAGCCCTACTCTGCAGCTTTGTAAGAGAACACCATGACTATTACCGTCCTAAATCATCCCCTCGCCGCGCATTATCTGACCCATCTGCGGGACAAGACCACCAAGCCTGCGAATTTCCGGCTGCTGACTAAACGGCTGACCGTTCTGCTGGCAATCGAGGCCACACGCTCCCTGGAAATACACCTGCGCGAGATCGAGACGCCGATGGAAGCGATTGAAAGCCCTATTTTGTGGGACCCATTGGTCGCTGTTCCCATTCTTCGAGCGGGCCTCGGAATGCTGGATCCGATTGTCGAGTTCTTTCCCGATGTTTCCGTCGGGTATATCGGCCTGGAGCGCGATCATGAGACCGCTGTGGCCTCTTCCTACTACGCCAAACTGCCGCCACAGATGCATGAGCGGACAGTTTTGATTCTAGATCCCATGCTTGCCACCGGCGGCTCAGCCTGTTCGGCGATCGCCACCGTCAAGGCGGCCGGGGCCGGCCGGGTGCTGATGCTTTGTATCGTCGCCGCCCCGGAGGGTGCCGCACAGATCCATGCTCAGCACCCCGACGTCGCCATCTTCACCGCCGGACTGGACCGGGAGCTGAACGCCGCCAAGTACATCCTCCCCGGCCTCGGCGACTTCGGCGACCGGCTCTATGGCACGGAGGGGGTGTGACCCCGAAGGCTCCTCACCGCCCTACTTCAGCATCCCACCGTTCCGCAGATACTTCAAAATCACCTCTTCGAACGGAACACCCGTCGACGTCCGCACATAATCCATCCCATACCGATTGGAGAGCGCTTGGAGCTCGGTGCAAAACGACTGCACCCGGGCCTCGTACTGAGCCAGAATATGGGGGGACATGCTGACTTCGCGCACTTCATTCGTCTCCGAATCCACCAGCCTCAGGTCACCGGTCAGGGTCGGATGCACTTCCTCTTCGTCGAGAACATGGAGCAGGACGACCTGGAAACGACGCGACAGCAGGGCTTTCAGTCCCTGGACGTGGGAGGGGTCAAAGAAGTCGGAGATGACCACCGCAATCCCTACATTCTTCGACCGAGCGGCATACTGCGCCAATGCTTCCCCGAAGCGGGTTCCACCGCCGACGGGGGTTTTGTTCTCTAAAAATTGAAAAAAGGGAAAGATCCCCGGTTTGCCCCGGAGCGGTGGGAGACGTTCGCCGAGCGTGTCGCTAAACGATGCCAGCAGCACTCGGTCGTATTCGGAAAGAGCGATATAGCCGAGTGCGGCGGCAACCCGGCGGGCGTAGTCAGCTTTGGTGAGGGGGCTGCCAAAGTCCATGCTTTTGCTGGTGTCGAGGAGCAGATGAATGCTGAGATCTTCTTCCTCGACAAACAGCTTCAGAAACAGCTTTTCCAGCCGCCCGTATGCCTTCCAGTCGACATAACGCAGATCATCGCCCAGCGAATATTCGCGAAAGTCGGCAAACTCCACCGACGATCCGCGCTTCAGGGAACGGCGCTCGCCTTTAGTCTGCCCGGCAAAGACACGCTTCGAGACCAGGCCGAGAGCCTCGAGCTTTTTCAGAAACTGCGGATCAAGAAGTGTTTGCGTGGTCGCCATGAGTTGAGATATTGTAGCACAATGGCCCGTAAATCTCTGTTATGCCCGGTAGGAATACTGGATATCTACTTTTTAGCATTTCTCTTGACATCCAAACGCCTCCATACTATAGTATTTTTGTTCTGGAGACTCCTTCTCTCGCCAGTTATCCCTCGGGAAGCGACAGCGGGAACGGGGCTGATCCAGGATATTTCGGCCCGGACTTCCAGTCTCAGCCGGTGCCAGAGACAAGCAGTGTGGTCTCGCTGGGCGTGCTGCTGCTGCTGGGCCTGGGCAGCCTGGGTGCCACCCACCGCTTCCGCAAACACGACAAAGCGTGACAGAAGATGAGGAGAAATTACAATGACACCTACGAAACTTCAGTTCGCCGCCGCTCTCTGCGCCGGTATCGGCTACTTATCCCTACCCCCGGCGCAGGCCGCCGACGAAGCCACTATTACCAGCCAGGGAGCCACCATTGCTGCTCTGCAATCACAGCTCGGTGTAGTCGCCGGGGTTCCGAAGAACGCTGCGCTGCTGGCTCAAACGCCGGTGCCTGCGCCAGGGTACACCTACACCGGAAACTTCGTCGCCGTCAGTGGAAGCGCCTGGACATATCGGGCCAGCATGAACACCGCGCGGAGTGCCTTTGCGGCAGCCGCTTCGGTAGGCAACACACTCTACGCCCTCGGAGGATATAATTACCGTGGCGGCTATTTCTCCAGCGTAGAGGCCATTGCACTGGGGTACTTTGTACACCTCAAGAACTAACGGCTACGCGAAACTTAGGAATACTTAACATGAAGCGCATTCTCGTGCTGACGGCTCTCCTGCTGATGGCCCTAAGCGCCTCGGCAGGGAGCAGCCCGCTCGCTACGGTCGGGCACGTCCCCTGACGCGGCCTGAATTCTCGCAAACACAGAAGGCTCAGTCGCTGCTGGCAAACAGCAGCCTCACCGACACGACTGCTTTCGTTCATCTCGTCGGCGATACTCTCCAGCATGAAGTCGCCGTAAAACACGGCGTGGCCCCGGCCCCGGCTGATCTGGATGCGCTTGCGGCCCACGCCAATGCCACCAGCAAAGCCCCCGAGCTTCTGGCCGCTCTCAAGGCCGTCTTCGGCGCGGACACCGCCGCTTATCGCCGCCTGTATCTTCAGCCGATTATTGAGAGCGCCAAGCTGCGCGCCTTTTACACCCATTCGCCAACGCTCCATGCCAAAGAACGCACGGCAATTGAGGCCGCGTATCGCAAGGCAGCCGGCGGCGAATCGTTTCCTCGGATCGCCAAAGAGACAGGTCTGAGCGTGAAGCCTTTCACAGTCAGAAAGCCCGTTGCGGCCCTCCCCGGGAAGGCAGGGAGCCTGCCGAGCGGCCCGGACCCGCTGCGGCCGATCGTGGAAAAGCTCTCCCCCGGACAAATGAACCCCAGCATCGTGGAAAACGACAGTGACTATCGCTTGATCCGCTTGACTACCCTGCATGGAGGTATCTACCAAGGGGAAATACTTTCCCTGCCCAAGCTCCCGTTTGATGCCTGGTATGCCGGAGAAATCGCGCAGGTTCCGGTCTCGGTAACAGACCGCACCCTGGCCCACTCAGTGACCCGATTGTACGGACAGGTCCCCTGGGTAAAACGGACACTCTAGGAGAGCGCCCCTTCCAGCACACTACCCGATCGGCAAATACGTCTTCAAAAGCACAGCGTCTTTGTCTCCAGCTTCCAGCGCATATTCCCCCAGAGCAGCCGGCAGGATATACGAGCGGCCCTGCGTGAGTTTTTCCCCGGCGATTGTCGCCTCCCCCGCGTGGACAAACAAGTGATGGAAGCCACCGGCCAGCGACATCGGCAGCGCGGCTCCACGAGGAACGATCAGGCGGTCGGTCGCGAAGTGGGCGGTGCGGAAGAGAGATTCGACTTTTCCATTTGCGTTGTCGCTGACGACAAGAGGCTTCCGAATATGACGGGACAGCTCGTTGTGCGCGGGATCCGGTTCGATCGTCGCCAGATAATCAGCGACATGTGTGGACCTTAGACCGCCGCCCTCGAGAAATTTGCCTTTGTCGAAGCCGCGCATGGAGCATCGCTCATCCGGGACATCCACCTGTACCTCGTAGACCAGATTACCGTCCGGAAAGCGCACGGCATCCTCTTCCCACGAATGATGAATACCACCCGCAGTCAAGTCGATGACGTCGTCGGTGTGTGCCTCGACCAAATTGACATAAGCGTAGGGATCCAAACTCTGAATCCGCTGCTGCGCCTGTGCCCGCGCATCCTCTACGGTAAACCGGCCGGACTGGACTTCCCGGCTCAGGCGGCCCATCTCATCATCGATTGTGTGCAGGACCCGCGAATAGGCGTCAAATGAGGTTCCCGCTTTCAGACCGAACGTGAACAGGCCCGGGGCGAGATAAAACCAGGCTTCCGGCTTTGGAACCCACTGGCCCAGCGCCTTACCTTCCGGCAGGTGCACCTGGAACGAGTTACCTTTGGCCTGAGTCAGCTTGATCAGCAGGGATAGGTCCGGCCCGAACTTGTCCAGGACCTTTTGCCCCAGAAAGCCCACCGGATCGGCTTGTATCAGATCCGACAGCGGCAGGACGGCTCCGCTCTCCGGTTCAACCAGCTTCGAAGCTTTCGCCAGCTCATACGACTGCCCGACTTTCTTCCCCGCCCACAACGGGTCATCGGAGAGGCCTTTGAGGTCAATAATATACCGTCCGCCCCAGCTCGGCTGCTCGATCAATTCATCCTGAACTTGCCAGGGGGCCTGTGTAAAATTCGTCATCCAGTCTATTCTCCTGCCTACGGGGTTGAGTGGTTTAATCTACTTATTACCATTGCTGCCGATTTCTTAACTTGTGGGTCCGGGTCATGTATCAGCGGCTCAGCATAAATTCTTGCTTGTAGAGTACCAGTTCTATCGCCACAAATCTTACCCGAGCATAAATCTCTGGCATCGGTGAGAGTGGTCATTATACGGCTTTCCCTGGGCAATCAAGACGTACCCTTGACGTCAGCACACCAA
>JANXMY010000022.1 GCA_025354405.1 Armatimonadota bacterium | reverse complement strand
TAGAACTACATTCTATTATCACTGGAAACGAAGGAAAACCATGAATAAGTCAAAGGGCTTTACGCTCATCGAACTTCTCGTTGTCATCGCAATCATCGCAATTTTAGCGGCGATACTCTTCCCTGTGTTCCAGAAAGTGCGTGAAAACGCCCGCCGCTCCCAGTGTCTCTCCAACGAGAAGCAGCTCGCCCTGGCCATCCTCATGTATAACCAGGACGCCGACGAAAGCTACCCTATCGGTAACAGCCTTTGGGACACTAATGGCAACTGGTCCAACAGTTCGGCAGGCAACTGGGCTGTCTCCATCTTGCCTTACATCAAGTCCAACGGCGTCTTTGCCTGCCCCGACGACACCCTCGGCAATACAGTAGACCCTACCGCGTCCTGGGAGGGACTGCGCGTATCTTATGTGGCTAATGGCCTGCAGAATGTCTGGTCGCCCAATGGGCATAACTGCTTGGGCCTGATGTGTCAAGGGCCGGCCAATCAGACCGTCACACAGGCTGGAGTCAACTCCCCTTCATCAGTGGTTATGCTAGCTGAAGGGCACTCCGCCGACTTACAGAAGTCCGGCAACGGCGGCAACTACACGGCGGGGTTCAATAACATCATCACCGGCATCCCGTTTTATATCAGTCAGGCCCCGCCTAACCAGTGCGGAGTGAGCAATAACCAGGCGGGGACGTGTGGAGCCTACCCCAACGGTGCCGATGGGGCAATCAGTGCACACCACAACGGACTGGCCAACTTTGCTTTCGCCGACGGGCATGTCAAGTCGATGATCCCGGCGAAGACCGTCCCGAACTCCACAGCTGGCGGAGCGTGGTGGGCGGATGGCGAATACGACACTGGCGCCGGTACTAATACGCCCAGTATGTGGATGGCGAACCACATTTGAGACGCAACCAGCCTGAGGCAGGGTTGAATTGACCTTTCCACAGGCTGTCATTTTGTGTCCCCGCGGAGATGAAATTTGCGGAGATTAAGGTAGAGAAAATGAAAAGCATGAGAATTTTACGCCGAGGTCAGGCACTCTGTCTCGCCCAGGTCTGTCTTACTGGGGTTGCCCTAATGGTTCTGTCCGGGTGCGGGCACTCGGACAAGTCACCAACCTCGCTCGATCAGATGCGTCAGGATGCGAAGGGAGGGCCAATCCCAGAAAGCGCTCTCAAGAGTTACATGGCATCGCACCCAGGTGCCGTCCCCAATCCAAACAGCCCGCCGCAGAAACCACCTGGTCAGTGAGTTTACTTCTGGAGCCTAATTGCGCTTGATGCGTACTTAGAGTGTATCTCAAAGCTCGCCTACGGCATTGTAAATGGCCCGTCACGCCTGCGGGGCCGTTGGAATGGGCAGTAACTTCTTGAAACGAATGAGACGATACTCCTTCTTCTCTCTACCACTTTGTCTCCTCACGGTCAGCGGCCTGATGCTCCCAATAGCACAGGCCGCTAACCCAGCCCCGATCGCCCCTATGACAAGCGAACAAGACCATCAGCAGATGATGAATCAACTGCGCCTCACCGCCCTCCGTCCCGGCGTGGACGGCTTCAACCCACACGCCCCTAACGCGCAAAACACCGACGAGGCCAAAGCAAACCCCTACCCCATCCTGCCCAACCCGCTGGTGCGAAGCAGCGGCAGGCCGGTCACAACCGCAAGGGCATGGGAAAAGCAGCGTCGCCCGGAAATTGCGGAAGATTTTAATCGCGAAGTCTACGGCCGTGTCCCGAAAAATCTGCCAAAGGTCACCTGGCAAGTCCTCAAAACGACGAAAAGTCGCGAGGGTGCGGTGCCGGTTATCACCAAGCAGCTTGTCGGGCATGCGGACAATTCGGCTTTCCCCGCGATCACCGTGGATATTCGGCTGACTTTGACGACGCCCGCGCTGGCTTCTGGCCCGGTGCCAGTCATTATGGAGTTTGGCTTCGGCGAGTTTCCAGGCCTTCCGGGCATCCCCCCCCCGTCCAGCGCTGACCCCTCCTGGCAGCAGCAGGTCCTGGCCAAAGGCTGGGGCTATGCGGTTTTGGTGCCGACCAGCTTTCAGGCCGACAGCGGAGCAGGGCTGACACAGGGAATTATTGGCCTGTGCAATCACGGACAGCCGCGCAAGCCCGACGACTGGGGGGCGCTGCGTGCCTGGGCCTGGGGCGCAGACCGCGCCCTGGATTATTTTGCCGGGGACAGCGCAGTTAACTCCAAGCAGGTCGGCATCGAAGGCCTGTCGCGTTACGGAAAAGCCGCCCTCGTGACGATGGCCTACAGTCCGCGCTTTGCGATTGCGCTGGTAGGCTCCTCTGGGGCAGGCGGCGCGAAGCTCTGGCGCCGCAGCTTCGGCGAGACGGAAGGGAATATCGCGTCCTCCGGCGAGTACCACTGGATGGCAGGAAACTTCCTGAAATACGCCGGCCCGCTCACCCCAAACGACCTGCCGGTGGATTCGCACGAGCTGATCGCCCTCTGCGCCCCGCGCCCAGTCTTTATCGGCTGCGGATCGCCCGCTGTGGAAGGCACCTGGGTAGACGATCAAGGCATGTTCCAGGCAACCGTCGCCGCCGGACCCGTTTACCGGCTGCTGGGCCGAAAGGCTCTGGATACAGACAAGATGCCGCCGATTGGAACCAGCCTCACCGCCGGTGACCTTGCCTTCCGCCAGCATGAAGGCGGCCATACGAATGGTCCAAACTGGCCCACGTTTTTAGAATTCGCCGCGCGCTATTTACATGCCCCCTCCGCAGCGGCGAGTGATTCCCAGGCAGGCAGCACGTATGGAGACAAGTATTGACACATTCTCTGTGGTTTCGAATGGGCGGGGGCGGATGCCTCCTGGCTGCCGCCAGCTTTATTGGGACTCCCTGCTTCGCCCAGCAGACTCCGCCGCCGCTGGTGATCTCGACAGACAAAGCCACCGGAGTGTACCGAGCCGGCGAGACCGTGCACTGGACGGTCCAGTGGCAGGGCAGCACGGCGGCTCCCTCCGCCGCCTACTCACTCAAGGCCGGAGGCCTCACCCCGGCAGGACAGGGCATCCTCACCTTTCAAAACAACGTCGCCACGCTCGACACTCCCCTCCCTGCGCCGAATACGCTGCTGCTCGAAGTGGACTGGCAATCCGACCATGGCCCCGCCCAAACCTTCGGCGGGGCTGTTGCGTCGCCGGAGCAGATCCGTCCCGCCGCGCCTCCGCCCGCCGATTTTGACCGGTTCTGGGCCGCAAAGGTCAAAGACCTGGAAAAAGTCCCAGTCAATTCCAGGCTGACCATGGCAGAAAGCAAGCAGCCGGGGGTATCCTACTGGAAGGTTTCTCTGGATAACATCCGCGGCACCCATGTTCAAGGGCAAATTGCCCGGCCCAGCGTCGGCACGAAGTTCCCGGCAATCCTTCAGATGCAGTATGCCGGGGTTTACGGCCTGCAGAAGAAGTGGGTCACGGACTATGCGAAAGACGGCTGGCTGGCCCTGAACATCGAAGCGCACGATATCCCGATTTCCGAGCCGCCCCTCTTCTATCAGCAGCAGGAAGCAGGACCGCTGCATTACTACTGGAACTTCGGCGATGACGACCGCGACCAGAGCTACTATTTAAGAATGTACCTATCCTGCTGGCGTGCCGTCGAGTATCTCGCCCACCGCCCGGACTGGAACGGCAAAGTGCTGGTGGTCACCGGCCAGAGCCAAGGCGGACAGCAGGGGCTGATGATCGCCGGTCTGCATCCGCGGAACATCACCGCAGCACTGGTCCTGGTCCCTGCCGCCTGCGATATGCTTGCGCCTGACGCCGGGCGGGCTCCGGGTTTCCCCGGCTGGTACTTTAACACGTCGGGCAAGGACCCAAAAAAGGTGCGCGAAACAAGCCGGTATTACGATCCCGTCAATTTCGCTCGGCATATTCAGTGCCCCGTGCTGATCGCGATGGGCCTGCATGACGAGAAGCTGGCTCCGCCGTCGAGCATCCTCGCGGCGGCGAACGTCATCACCGCCCCAAAAGAAGTTATTATTATGCCGCAGTCGGGTCACACTCCCGTCGGGGACTCTCAAGCCGCTTATTACACTCGCATGTACGGAGTCTGGCTGCCCGCACTGAGGCAGACCGGACATGCACCGATTGGACCGCGGGCGAAGGCGCCCCACTCCAAGACCGACAGAAGCGCAGAGAAATCATGAATTTGTTTCCCTTCGGCAAGGCGGCACTGAGTATTTTCGTGCTGACTTTGCTCGCCGGGTTGTGGCTGGTCGCCCAGCCCGCTCCGCACAAGACGACCACGCTGACCTACTGGACCTTTGCCAAGCCGCACTATGAAGCCTACCAGAAGGCGCTTCCTGCGTTCGAAAAGGCGCACCCCGGCGTCACGGTTGACCTCGAGCTGGTTTCCAACACGGCGCTGGCGTCGAGGCTTCAGGCCGCCCTGCTGGCCAACGTTGACGTGCCGGACCTTTGCGAAGTCGAGATCGGCCAGGCCGGCAGCTTGTTTCGCGGCCCGCAGAAGGACATCGGCTTTTCCGACCTGACAGACCGCCTGATGCAGACGGATGCAAGCCACCCGGTTTCACTCTATAACCAGATGGTGAAGGCACGTTTCTCGCCGTATACCAGCCGGGGCCGGATCTATGGCCTGCCCCATGACGTTCACCCGATCCAGCTCGCTTACCGCCGCGACCTCTTCGCGAAGCTCGGCATTGACCCGAATTCGCTCAAGACATGGGATGAGTTTGTCGCCGCCGGACGCCGCGTGACCGTCCCCGGCGAGCGGTATATGATCCAGTTTTCGGACAGCGACGCCGGGCTGGGGATGGAAGCGTGCCTGCTCCAGCGCGGCGGCGGCTACTTTGACCCGCAGGGCCATTGTATTATGGACAACGAGACTGCAGTTCAGGCCATGCACTGGTATGTCCCCTTAGTGGCGGGGAAGCATCCGATCGGCAAGGATATCGGCGGCGTTTCCAGTCAGTTTTTGACGCAGGCGGTCGAGAACGGTTACCTGCTATGCATGCTATGCCCGGACTGGCGCTGTAAGCTGATTGAAGAGGACATGCCGCGCTTAAAAGGGAAAATGGCGCTGATGGACCTGCCCGCCGCCGCGCCGGGCGGACCCGTGACGAGCACCTGGGGTGGGACCATGCTGGGCATCACCAAGCACTGCAAGAACCAGGAGTTGGCGTGGGAACTCGCGAAATACTTCTACACGGACCCCGCCCAGCTGGAAGAGCGCTACCGGACCCTGGAGATCATTCCGCCGTTCAAGGGAGCCTGGAACCTGCCGGTCTTCCAGGAACCACATCCATATTGGCAAGATCAAAAAATTGGGGCTAGGTATATCGCGCTCGGCCCGCAAGTCCCGTTCCAATACACCAGCCCGGCGATCGTGACCGCAAAAAACAAGCTGAGTGAGGCCATGGTGGCCTGCATCCAGTACTATAATATCCATGGCGAGACCGGGTTCGAGCCGTTCATCCGCGCCCGGCTGGGACGCAGCGCTAATGAAGTCCGCGCACTTTTGAATCGAGATCCCTATTGAGTACCACGACTGTCGTCAATCCTTCTGTCCAATCCGAGACCGGCTCGCCGCGCTGGTTCACGCTTCAGCATAAGCTGGCACCGTATTTATTCGTCGCCCCCTTTCTGCTGATTTTCTTGACCTTCGGCCTGTGGCCGATCGTCAAAAGCCTCATTCTTGCTTTTTATGCCACGAATGGGCCGAAAAGCAATGTATTCGTGGGCTGGAACAACTTCCGGTTCCTGTTCGCCGACCAATCGTTCCACCGCGCTGTCTGGAACACCGTGGTCTATGCCTTCTGGTCCGTCGTTTTGCAGCTCCCCCTGGCCCTGGGTCTTGCGATGCTGCTGAACCAGTCCTGGCTGCGGGGACGCAATTTCCTGCGGCTGGCATTTTTCGCGCCGAACCTGCTGGGACAGGTGTTCGTCGGCGTGCTGTTCTCGGTCCTGTTTGTGCCGCAGTACGGGCTGGTCAACCGGGCGCTGCACGCGCTGATACCGGGATTTGCTCTCGACACGGAGTGGCTGACGAACCCCGCCTGGGTCATGCCCGCGCTGGTGCTGACCTCCCTGTGGATGTATGTGGGCTTCAACATGATCTATTTTCTCGCCGCTTTGCAGGCGGTGGACCAGGATCAATATGAAGCGGCGATGATGGACGGCGCAAACGGCTGGCAGCAGTTCCGGGCGGTCACGCTGCCGGGGATCCGCCCGGTCGCGGTGTTCGTGCTGGTGACGGCAACCATCGGTTCCTTTCAGCTCTTCGAGCTGCCCTATATCATGCTGAATAACTCTGGCGGCCCGGATAATTCCGGCTTGACCATCGTTTCGTATCTGTACATGAACGGCTTTATGACCGGCGACCTCGGCTATGCGTCTGCGGTCGGCTGGGTGCTGGCCCTTGGCCTGCTTGCCGTGAGCCTTCTCCAGATGCGGGCGACTGGAACCTGGAAAGAAGGAAAAGTATGAGACCACAAAGACGTACAAGCCTGAGCCGCGCCTTGATTGTCATTTTGCTGCTGGTCTCCGCGGTTGTCGCCCTGACCCCCCTCGTCTGGCTCGTCGCCGCGACCACAAAAGGGCCGGACGATCTGTTCCACTACACCTTCTTCGCGCCGCGCTTCTCGGCGCAGAACTATCACGACTTGTTCACTAAAGTTCCTTTTCTGCGGTATCTGACGAACAGCTTGTTCGTGACCGGCGCAACCGTGATCGTACAACTCTTCTTTTCCTCTCTGGCCGGCTTTGCGCTCGCCAAATACGAGTTTGTCGGCAAGAAAGTGGTGATGGTCATCATGCTGACAACACTGCTTATTCCAGGGCAGGTCGTGATGGCGCCGCTGTATGAACAGCTTTATCACCTGGGCCTGGTGGACACGCGGCTGGGCCTGATTATCCCCGGTGCGGTCAGCGTCTTCGGCATCTTTTTATTCCGGCAGTCTATTCTGCAGGTTCCCGATGAGCTGCTGCAGGCGGCGCGTCTCGATGGCTGTTCTGAGTTCCGCATTTACTGGGACATTGTCATGCCGGTAACGCGCCCGATGATCGGGGCGTTCTGTTTGATCAGTTTTATGGCGGCTTGGAACAACTTTTTGTGGCCGCAAATCCTGCTCCACCACGACGACAAGTTCACCCTGCCCATTGCCTTGAATCAGATGATCGGCATTTATGGGAACCAGTACGGGATGCTGATGGCTGGGACTCTGGTCAGCGTGCTGCCAGTCGCCATCCTCTTCCTCGTGCTTCAGCGCGAGTTCGTTGCCGGCTTGACTGCGGGCGCCGTGAAAGGCTGATCCGTTCAAGTCCAGGGGAATTCTCCTGTACAGCTAGAAGCGCCTGAATTTTAGCCTCGGCTGCCTTCCGCCCGCCAGGCACGAAACAGTTTGAGCAAAACTAAATGTATACCTTAACTGATTGTCTCACTCTTGGGGTTCACTCCAATGCACAGTTCGGCCTCTGGTGGTAAGACGCGTTGCCGGGCGCAAATCTTACTTGCAGACTCGGAGTGTGAACTATGGCTGGGCATCGCCAGCTCCAATCCTATTCTACAAGCGATGGCGCTCGACATGGGCTTTTCTCAGCCATCACCCACCATCAAACTATGTCTTTCGCGGGTATAATAGCTGTATGGATTTTGTGTGGAATACTCTCAAAATCGCCGATGGTGGGCGTTTAGGGAAGACATCGTGCCCGCGAACCCGGACAACAGCCCGGTCAGTGCGGAATTGACCTCGGTGTTTTATTTGGTATAAACGTGTTTCGTCCCTTGTTTACTTTCATTTTGGAACGTCTCACGGTGGCAGCGGCGGGTGTGGCGATTGCGCTCGCGATCTTTGTACTGCTGGCGCATGAGGTTCATGCCGGTGAAACGTTACAATTTGACTCTGCTGTCCACCATTTCTTTCAAGCCCGCCAGTCGCCCTCAATTCACTCACTCATGAGCGTTTTATCCGTGTTTGCCAGTGGGTGGGTCATTAGCGCAATTTCTGTTGGATGTATTTTCGTGTTTGCGCTCAGGCCTGCCCTTCGTTATCATGCTGCCGCCCTTTTTCTAGCCGGGGCGGGAGGCCAGGGAGTCGTTTACGCCCTCAAAGCCCTATTTCACCGAGCGCGCCCTGAAGCCGCGTTTGCATCACTCGGTTATTCTTTTCCGTCGGGTCACGCGTTTGCCGCTGTGACGATTTATGGGATGCTGGCTTACTGGTTGAGACGTGATGAAAATGCGCCGCGACGGAATTCTGTAGGAATCGCAGCCCTGCTTTTTATCGTAAGCATTGGTTTCAGCCGTATTTATCTTGGCGTTCATTATGCCTCGGATGTGGCGGCGGGCTACGCCTCCGGGCTGCTCTGGCTCTGGGGCTGCTTGGCTCTGAGCCGTCTCGGCAGCATGAGGGAGAGGCTTTGACACACTTTTGCCCAATTTTGATGAATACGCACGCCGGGGCGATGCATGTTCCCTCAGGCCGGGAGCAGTTACAGCGAATGGCGCGGGAGGTCGATCTCGAAATTGAGATCATTCATACAGAATCGCCGGAAGCCATGACAAAGGCGCTCGAAAAACTTGTCTCCGAGGGCACGGAACGAGTGGCGATTGCCGGGGGAGATGGCACGGTGCAACTGGCGGTGCAGACACTGGCACACTCCAATACCGCCCTCGGCATTCTGTCGCAAGGTACGTTTAACAATTTTGCCAGCGCCTTGCGTGTGCCGCATAATCTTCCCGCCGCGCTGAAAATGCTCCGGGATAGTATGGTTCAAGAGGTTGATCTGGGCAAAGTGGGTGGTCGGTATTTCACGGAATCTGCTGGGGTCGGGTTATTCGCCGATGCCCTGGCACTATACGGGCAAGGCACCAACAAAAACTTTTTTCGGGGACTGTATGCGACAGCCCGTTAGGGACTGGCATTTCAGGCGCACGAAATAGAGATTATTGTAGATGGAGTAATGCATTCGAGCCGCGTGACGCTGTGCGAGGTCGCCAATACCTACCGGATCGCGCAGGCAGTTCCCATTGCGCCGGAGGCCGACATTACTGATGGCCTCCTTGACATTGTGATTTTGAGTGACATCACACGCCGCGAGCTGCCTTCTTACCTCCGCGCCCTGCGCGCTCAGATGCACCTCGGGCTGCCAAAAGTCTCGACGCTGCGCGGGCGCGAAATCCGCATTGAGTCGAAGCGTCCACGCAATGCACATGCGGATGATCAAGTCGTCGGGGTGACGCCGTTGACTATCATGGTTGCCCCGAAAGCGTTGAAAGTGCTGGTGGATCCCCGGTTATGACGACCCCGAGCGAAATGCCGCAGTCCGGCGACGTGCTTTTATTCGCTCATGCAACTAGTTGGAATTGCGTGATTACGTTTCTGACACGCTCCCGCTTTTATCATGTGGCGATTTATGCCAGTGATTATCATGTCGTCGAGGCCCGCCCACAGGGTGTCGTCTCGCGCGATTTGCGCGGGCCGCAGGGAACGCATTTCTGCGCGGTTCTTCCAAATCCCAGCGGCAAAGGGCCAGAGGCTTTGTTCTGGGCCAGGTCACAGATCGGCGCTAAATACGACCGCTGGGACATTGGGGTGATTGTGCTGGAACACATTTTCACTCACCTGCATCTGAATTACGCGCCGCCGGGTCGGTTTTCGTGCGGAGAATTTGTCGCCCGCGCGTTCGAGCAAGCCGGGGCACCTCTGTTTCCGGATCGTGATGCCGCGGACATCGTGCCGGGGGACTTCGGCCGGCTTCTTCCCCTCTACGCAGAACCGTTCAATCTCGTGTGAGGCTCATAGCGTCCGTGAGTGATTTAATCGAGTTTATTGGTTGTCAGCAGGCTGAGTTCCAGTCATTGGATCTGTACGGTGGAGGGTGAACATTTCCGTGGGCAACCCCGACATGTCTGACAGGGAACATTGTGGGTCATATTTTCGGGTGTAAGCCCCGAAAGGTAATCCCGATTACCGAAGGATTTTGGTGTTGCGTAGCGGCCTCTTTTCTTTCTAAAGGCTATGCCAAATTGCTCGCTCCCACTTCAAAGAGCGTGCGCAGCGATCGAAGCAGAACAGGTGCTTCGAAAATCAGACTCATCCCAATCACGGGGAGATTTGAACCACAGAAATCCCGCGAACAGAGCGGAAAACAAAATTTGCATGAGGGTTGAGAAGACTAAGGCAGCCAAAGGCGCCAAGTTGTAGCAATTAAGCACACGGCTGTCACTACACTCTGAAGAAAATATGTCAACTCGAAAGGGAAACATGAAAGCATCAAAGTTCACTCTCTCGACGCTCGCCGCAGCCGGCGCGCTGCTCGCGGTGATGGCCGCAACGCCCGCAACGAGGGCGGCAGCGCCCGCACCTGCCGCACAGGGGCCGGGGGCCACGCCGCCGCACATGCAGTGGTGGCGGGACGCCCGCTTCGGAATGTTCATCCACTGGGGGCCGATCAGCCTCAAGGGCACCGAAATTGGCTGGAGCCGAGACCCCAACCCCGGCGGCCCCAACCCTGGCGGCGTGCCCGCCGCCGAGTACGACAACCTCTACAAGCGCTTCAACCCCACCAAGTTCAACGCACCCGCCATTGTCGCGCTGGCGAAGGCGGCAGGCATGAAGTACATCGTCCTCGTCTGCAAGCACCACGACGGCTTCTGCGAGTTCGACAGCAGCCTCACCGACTACAAGATCACCAGCCCCCTCTCCCCCTACCATAAGGACATCGTCCGCCAGATGGCAGACGCCTGCCACGCCGCCGGGGTGCACTTCTGCGTCTACTATTCGCCCCCGGACCTCCACAACCCCGATTACATGGTGAACCAGACGCCCCCCGGTCACTCCGAACTGCCGTTGAAGGACCCCGCCGCCCGGGCCCGCTACAACCGCTACTTCCATGGCCAGCTCCACGAGCTGATGACACACTATGGTAAAGTCGACCTCGTCTGGTTCGACAAAATGGACAGCGTTCACAGCCCCGCCCCGTTCCTGGACGCCGATGGCCTCCTCGCTGAGATGCGGGCCGTGAACCCAAATGTCATCATCAACAACCGCATCGGCCTCCCCGGCGACTTCCAAACGCCGGAGCAGAACGTGGGCGACTACAATGACCAGCGCCCTTGGGAGTCGTGCATCACGATGGGCATGGGCCAGTGGTCCTACAAGCCCGGCGAGACCTACAAGAGCGCGTCGCGGCTGATCCGCACGCTGGCGCAGTGCGTTGGGGGGGACGGCAATATGCTGTTGAACATCGGGCCGCAGCCGGACGGGGCGGTGGACCCGACGCAGGTGGACCGTCTGCGGTCCATCGCGGCGTGGATGAAGAAGAACGGGGAGTCCGTGGCCGGGACGCGCGGCGGCCCGTACCTGCCGACCACCCGTTACGTTTCGACGCGGCGTGGGGACATGGTGTACGTCCACGTCCTGCACTGGAGCGGCGACCAATTGCTACTGCCGGCGCTTCCCCGGCACGTGCTGACGAGCCGCCTTCTGGGCGGTGGCCCGGTGCATATGACACAAGGTGCCTCCAGTGTGACGTTGCAGGTCCCCGCCGCCTCGCAGGATGCGTCGGACACGGTGATCGCGCTGCACCTGGACGGGAGTGCGATGACGCTTGCGACGATCCTCGCCGCCACCACGGCGAAGGTGACGGCCTCGGCGTCCGCGGTCTACGGAAATGCCCCTGAGTTCGGGGCGGCGCGTGCCTTCGACGACGACGAGGACAGCCGGTGGGCGTCCCCGTCCGGGACGCGCCAGGCCTGGCTGCAAGCGGACTACGCCTCGCCGCAGAAGGTTTGCGGGGTGACGGTGGAGGAGGCGAATGCGTTCCGTGTGCAGAAGTTCCAGATCCAGGGCCGGCTGGGTAGTGGCGACTGGGTGACTCTGGCGGAGGGGACGCATCTTGGTCCCGAATACCATACGTCGGTCGCGCCGGTGTCGGTCACGTCGGTTCGTCTGAACATCCTGGACGCGACCGACGCACCGACGATCTCGTCCATGCTCATGGACACGCTGCCGCACTAGCGAGGCCGCATGGTGAGTCTGCCGATCTATTCGTAAAGCTGGGCGATCTTTTGCTCTTGGGCCTCCTAGGCTTGCGCCTGCGTGTTTTCACGCTCGAAGACTACGGGCAGTTCAGTCACGGTTTCTTGTTTCCACCTGGTCACCAGGTTGGGATGAAGCTGATGCTCGGACGCGATCTGTGTGATCGGCTTGATTTCTTTGAGTGCTTCCAGAACGATTTGAACCTTGAAAGCAGCACTGAATTGTTTTCTCATAGGCGGTGGTATCCACCTTAGTTTAGCCCATTTTACTGTCCTAATTTATGGGACCATTATAGTCCGTTTGTCACCGAGATATTTGGTATCGTTTCCAGCACCCAGCCGTCGTTGGTGTTAGGAATTGCGGCATCCAGCTTAGAGCCGCCGAAGTTCTTCGCAAACAGTTGCAAGGTGTTTTGACTGCCCCAGTTTTTGACCCGCCTCGCCGCCGTCGCTAGATGCGCCGAATCCCTTGTCTAAGACATAAATACAAGGCAAAAAAAGGCGGCTCACAAACTAATTTGTGAGCCGCCTTACGAAGAGCGGGGGTTGGACTTGAACCAACGACCTCCGGGTTATGAGCCCGACGAGCTACCGGACTGCTCTACCCCGCGTCGACAAAAAGAGTATACCCGTCGTCAGCGTGAATGTCAAGGGGCAGAAGCAATGGAATCTGGTGATGTGCTTCTGCCCCGTGCGGACAGGCTAGAGGCGCAGGTTGAGCGCGACTTGATGACGCTGGTTGTTGAGAGCGTATAGAACGACCAGAGTGGTGCCGGAATCGGGTGTCAGGCCGGAGAGTGCTTTGACCAGGTCGGACTTGGAGGCAATTTTCTGGCTGCCGACTTTCTGCAAAATCGTGTCGGGTAAGACTGCGCCCGGCTGCGCGAGTCCGGCCATTGCAAATGCCGCTTCGGCTGGACTACCTGGGTCAAGGGCGGTGACAAGAACGCCAGTCGTGGTGGCCGGGAGGCCGATCCGCTGACGATCACGAGGCAGCAGGTCACGAACAGCGAGGCCGACCTTGACGGCGCCCGTCACTGGGGCGACTGGCGCCGGGATCACCTCTTCCGGGAGTGCCGGAGCGGTTCCCAGGACCACAGTCAAATGCCCAGGCTGACCGTCGCGTACATAGGCCATGACGACGGGGGTGCCGGGCGCAGTCGCACTGATCAGCTCACGCAGGCCGACTTCGCTGTGAACCACTTTCCCCCCGAATGAAGTCACGATATCGGAGGCTTGCACACCGGCTTTCCCAGCAGGACTGTCCAGCTTGACATCGCGAACGAATGCGCCTTCTTTCTGACCAAACTGTGTTTGCAGGGCCGGGGTCAGATCGTCGGGAGCAAGGCCCAGGTAACCACGTGTCACTTTTTTGGAAAGAATCAGCGCATTCATCACCTGCTGGGCAATATCGCTGGGGATGGCGAAGCCGACGCCCGCACTGCCATCTACCGGAGACTCGATGGCGACATTAATGCCCACCACTTTACCATCGATATTAAAGAGTGGCCCCCCGGAGTTGCCCGGGTTGATCGCCGCATCGGTCTGTATCAGGTCAGGGTAATACCGCCCCGGTGCGGTCGGCCCGCCACCGATCGTTTGGTGGCGGCCTGTAGCGCTGATAATACCCACGGTCATCGTATTTTGCAGGTCAAACGGACTGCCGACAGCGATTGCCCACTGGCCGGAACGTACCGATTCGGAATCGGCAAACCCTGCCACTGGCAATGGCGTCGCCCCGGGGTCGATCTTAACGACTGCCAAGTCGCTCTTGTAATCCGCATAGACTTTGCCCTTGAACTCTCGACCATCGGAAAGCGTGACGGTAACGATCCCGCCGCTTGCCCCTTCCACAACATGATCATTGGTGAGAATGTAGCCGTCAGGCCGGACAATCACGCCAGATCCGGTTGCCTCGGAGCGGCGAAGCCCCGGCAGGGCCGGAGATTTCGGAACCGGAGCGCCGCTTCGAGGGGCAGGAGCAGGACCTAGCGGGCTTCCCGCGTCGGGTCTCCCCTCGCTTGATTCGCCGTCGGGGCCGCGGAACCGTTCCGCTTTGATATTGACTACGGTCGGCTCGACCGTCTGAGCAATGTTAGTGAAAGCATCCTGCATCTGGACCAGCAGTGTTTTCTGCTCCGGAGTTGTGTGAGGCGTAGCGATCGCCCCCGGCGCGGCATGCAGTGGGATGCCGGTACCGGTCAGCAAAAGCGAGGCGACAAGCGTGTTTTTGAGAGTAGTGCTGAAAATGGCCATAGAGTAAATTCTCCGAGTTTATTATTTTTGTCTTACTGTCGGGTTTTCGGTGCTATCGGGTTTTCGGCGCAGTCAGGATCGAGACAACCCAACCCCGGGCTTTTTCCTGCAAATGATCGGAGGAGCGGCGCAGCAGGAGCCGGGCGGCAATCTCCTCGTAGTCCCATCCCTGTCGGCGCAGAGCGGCTCCCTGGGCAGCGGCGCTAGGCCCAAAATCCCGGGCGAGGGCATGGCAGAGGCTGTGCTCCGTTACAGGCAGGAGGGAGCGCAGCATCTCGCGCCCCGTTTCCGCCGGCAGGGTGGCATCCCCCACCACGGTCACGCGTATTCCCCCACCCTCCATGACCCACGCCTGCTGGCCGTAGGAACCAAGCTGCTCGCGCAGCATCTTCTGCTGGATTGGCAGAGGCGGCAAGGCAGACGACAGGGCTTCCTGGAAGACGGAAAGGTTTTTCAGACCGTCCCCAAATCTTAGCCGCAGAGCCTCTCCTCCGCCGGGCCGCAAAATTGGTGTGCAGTGAAGTAGTACCCAGCCTCGCGGAAGCCAGCAGGGCGAACGGCCAATTCGGCCACTGGCCGCCCAGGCCCTTGCAAAAGACATTTCACTGACTGCCGACGCCGTTTGTACCGTTGTACCCGAAGGAGGTTTCAGGGAAAACAAAGGGCGGGGCAGTGACGAAACGAAACGAACGGCAGTGAGCGTCGAAAGATATTGCCGGCAGCCTGCGGCATCGTATTCTTCCGTTCGCAGAACAGTTTGATGAACGCGTTCGATCCAGCAGATGCGCCAGGGCCCCGGCGCAAAACGGGGCATGACTGCGACACGGTCACACAGAAAGCCGTTCAGCCGCGTACGCTCTTTCAAGCGGCAGCGGTAGTTACGGTGGAGCAGCGACAGCTCCGCTTCTCCACCGCCTGAAGGTGATTTGCGCCCTAGAAAAAGATGACACGAGGGCTGAGACTGCCAAACGACTTTGCCGGTATCGGCAACAATCAGGTCCGCAACACTCGGCGGGAACCGGTAGGTCATGCGGGAGCGCCGGCCATCACGCGCCACATCCGCTACGACCCGTGTCCACTGCCCCCCTGAAGGCCCCGAGGCGAAGAGTATTTCCTGATGTGCGGTGTAAGTTTGATGGAGTGTCGCCCTCATCGCCCGAGCAAGCACAGAGAATGCATCGGGCGACGTCCCAGACATTGAAGTCGCCAGAGCCATCCGGCTAAACAGCAAAACAGGCCCAATTCCGAACAAGATAATCCCGAAAAAGAACAGACCGGGGAAAGTGTGACGACGGGGGAGGATCACGCCGTTACCGGACCCTGTAGCCGGCAAATGCCGCATCACCCTGAACGTAACCGCGTACCGCATCATCGGCCAGCGGAGTCGCGGCCGGATCGGCGGGGGGAAGATACCGAGCGGCAAAGACCTTCTCGCTCCGTACTTCGTCGCTCTCAGTCAGGCTCTGGTAGCCGGCTGGCCGCAAGTCAGCTCCGGGCGACAGGGCAAACAGAGCCGCACTCGAAAGCAGAGAGAAACTTGCAGGGAAGTGTGAGGAACCCAGCACTCCAGCGGACTCGGAGACATTCCGGGCAGCCGGTGCAAAGGGCGCGGCAATCGCAAAGACGGTCAAAAAGGAGAACGCCAAAGCGGTGGTCAGCCGCCGTCCCCGCTGCGGGCGAGGAAGGGACAGCAAAGCCTCTTGCCACGGAAAAGTACTAATTTCCGCAGCCGAGGCCCGGGCGAGGATCGTTTCCGGAAATCCTCGCGCAGGCTGCTGGGAATGCAGCCCGCGCAGAAGACTTTTCAGCTGGCTCAATGACCGGACCTCTGCCTCGCAGGAAGCACACTCGGAAAAGTGACTTTGCAGGTCCAGCATCTGACGGCCGGTCAGCTGATGATCCAGAAACGGTGAGATAAGTTGTCGGGCACGATGGCAGTTCAAGTCGCGGCATGCTCCTGCAAATTTAGAGTGGGACCAGAGAAATCAGTGGAACGAAGCCGCTGTCAGCAGCCCATCGCCTTCGAATGCAGCAATCTTAGCTCGAAGAAGCTTGCGCCCCCGATGCAGACGCGACCGAACTGTTCCCAGCGAACACTTCATCGCCGCGCTGATCTCTTCATAGGAGAGGCCTTCGATATCGGCGAGGATCACCGTCATACGAAAGTCGTTCGGCAGACCGTTCAAAGCCCGCTGAATACGCTCATCCAGCTCATGCGACATGACCAGACGCTCTGGGTTTGAGCCACTGTCTGGGATCTCCAGATAGACTTCCCCGCTGCCGCTCAGGTCCAGGGGCTGGTCGAGAGATTGAATATGCGCCTTTGGGCGACGGCGCAGATCGTCCACAAACAGGTTGGACATGATCTTATAGAGCCAGTTATCAAACGGCCAATCGCGCCGGTAGTTACCGAAGAATCGAAAGGCGCGTACGAAGGCCTCCTGCGTCAGGTCCTCGGCATCGGCGTGATTACCCGTCATACGGTATGCAATATTATAAGCCTGTTTATGGTAGCGTTCCACTAGTCTGTCAAACTCTGCCCGGCGGCTTGTCTGCTCGCGGGCGGCGTCTTCAAGACCAATCAGGCTCCCCGTTACGGCCTCAGCCATTTGTGCCATCGTGTGCGTCCTCCCCTCACTATACGATACCCGTCCCTGCGTTGTTCCCACTCTTTTAGATATGCGTTATTATTCCATATCTCGGCTGGGTTTTTGAAAGTCTTTAATCACTTAAATAACATTGTGTAGATGCAATTTGTTCCACGCCGATGTTGCCGCCCTCTTCGATTTTCTGGTATACT
>JANXMY010000122.1 GCA_025354405.1 Armatimonadota bacterium | reverse complement strand
CTGCGACCCTCCCGGAACGGGAGGGTTTGCGGGAGGGCAGTCGCAGGGTTTTATCTTCTGGATAAGGCATCCAAACAATAGGCAGAACTTCATTCCCACCACAGGCTCACCCTCCCGTATCGGGAGGGTCGCAGCTTGCTGCGGGGTGGGTTCCCAGAGCCCTGCGTAACATTAGTCAAGTAAAATTATGGAAAACTTACTCTCAAACCGCCCAGCAGCCGACTGGCGCACCGACGCCCTCAGCGAGACCCTCCGGGCGGAAGCCTATGGGGACAACTGCGAGGATGCATTGCTGCGCGAGATCCGCCTGCATCGTCCCGGCGGGGCCACGCTGATGATGTATCTGGACCGGGTCCAGCTGCGCGTCTTTCTCGATGCCGAGGCCAGCCCTGTGACGAGTCTCTCACCCGGCACGGACGGCTTTCGAGGCCAGGCCGGAGAAGAGGAAGTCGTGCCGTATCTCGGCTGGTGGGCTGCGGCGTGGAAGGGAGCTGCCCTGGAAGTCGCCCTGGTTCCCGGCGGGGGGCGGACGGGCTATATCATTCTGATGGCGGAGAAAGCGGAGTCGCTGGCCGATTTCGCCGCCGTCATGACCGCATTTATCAGCCGCCCCACCGGCCGCTGTCTGCGCTACATGCAGGGCTGGGAAAACGCCCCGGACATGGACAGCGAAATCGGCAAAGTCACCTGGGGCGATGTCGTCCTGCCGCCCGAGATGCTGAAACGTATTCAGGAGGCCGTAGAAGGCTTCGTCCGCAACCGCGACGCCTATGCCGCCCTGGGCTTCGCCTGGCGGCGAGGCGTGCTGCTGGTCGGCCCGCCTGGAACGGGAAAGACGATGATCTGCAAAGCGGTCGCGGCGGCACTGCCAGACCTGCCGTTTTTGTATGTCCGAGATCTGCAGCAGCGCAGCCACGACGATGCCATCCGGCTGATCTTCCAGCGTGCCCGTCAGCTCGCCCCGTGTATTCTCGCGTTCGAAGACGTCGACGGCCTGGTCCACGAAGAGAACCGCACGGTCTTCTTAAACGAGCTGGACGGCTTTCAGAACAATGAAGGCCTGCTGGTAATTGCGTCCTCCAACCACCCGGGCCGCATCGACGAAGCCCTGCTCAAGCGCCCTTCCCGCTTCGACCGCGTCTTCCATATCGGGCTGCCCGCTCCGGCGGAGCGTCGCGAGTTCTGCCTGCGCCTGCTGTCCCGGTCATCGCTCGCCAGCCGCCTCGATCCGTCGCTCGATACCGAAGCTTTGGCTCAGTCCGTTTCCGAGCGCACCGACGGCTTCACCCCTGCCTACCTGAAAGAAGCCTTCGTCTCCGCGGCCCTTCAGCGGGCGCAGGAAGGAGCCGCCGTGCTGGATGCCGAGTTCGCCACGGCGGTCTTGTTCCAGGTGGATGAGCTGCGCTCCCATCTCAAGCGCATGGACGACCCCGAAGCCCTGGCCGAGCTGACCGCCAGCGGCAGCTCACTGGGCTTCCGGCACTGAGATTATGGGACTGAAGGAGCGTGCGAGTAAAGGAGCGTAGAACTGAAGTTCTACGTCCGGCCTGCTCCACGTCCGGCAAGGCGCAGGGCGATGCGAACTGTGCCGCACTGCATAATCCGGCCTCTCTGCACAGAGTTGGTACTCCCTCGACCTGGTATGAAATGTTCCATACTTACGGCTGCAAGGTCACCGCCGCAGATACGATCTGCTGCTGCGACAACATCGAAATGGGTCGGCATCCAACCCAGCCGACGAGCAAAAAACACCCCCTATTCTTCATGCTCAATCTGGCAACTGGGGGCGCCTGGCCCGTCGATCTCTCGCGCCGCAACGGCCAGGCGGATATGTATGTTGACGATGCATGGGTCTACAAACAGTAGGTTTTCCGTGCCGCTGCTTGACATTTACTGCCAGATATGTCATAATACTAACACGATAAATAGAGAATTTGTGTAGATTTTTTGTAAAGGATTAAGCAATGGCTGACGAAGAATTCCCTCTGCCCGATTCCACCCCTGAACTTCCCTCCGAAACCCCTGAACCGGAGACTGCAACGGGCCTGATGGTCCTGCCACCGACCCAAATGTCGGCGGGTCTCACGGTGATCAATATCAGTGTCGAAGACGAGATGCGCCAGTCGTACCTTGCCTACGCCATGTCCACCATCATCGCCCGCGCCCTGCCGGATGTGCGCGACGGCCTCAAGCCCGTCCACCGCCGCATCCTGATGGCAATGAGCGACCTGAACCTGACCCCCGCCGGACAGCATCGTAAGTCCGCGAAGATCGTTGGCGAATGTATGGGCAACTACCACCCGCATGGCGATGTGGCGTTGTATGCGACGATGGTACGTATGGCGCAGGACTTCAACATGCGCTACATGCTCGTAGACGGACAGGGAAACTTTGGATCGATCGATGGCGATCCGCCGGCCGCTCAGCGCTACACCGAGGCGCGGATGTCGCCGTTTGCGATGGAGATGCTGCAGGACCTGGACCGGGACACCGTGGACTGGGCCGAGAACTACGACCAGACACGCCGTGAGCCGATGGTGCTGCCGTCCAAGTTCCCGCACCTGCTCTGTAACGGCGGATCGGGAATCGCCGTTGGCATGGCGACCAATATCCCGCCGCAGAACCTGCGCGAAATCACCGATGGTCTGATGCACCTGCTGGATTACCCCGATGCGACCCTGGAAGACCTGATGCAGCACATCAAAGGACCGGACTTCCCGACGGCCGGCCTGATTCTGGGCCTTAAGGGCATTCGGCAGGCCTACGCTACCGGACGCGGCTCAGTCATCATGCAGGCCCGGACCTCTATTGAGCCAATCGAGGCTGGACGCAACCAGATCATCGTCACCGAGCTGCCCTACCAGGTGATTAAATCCCGCCTGATCGAGCAGATCGCCGACCTCGTGAAGCAGAAGAAGATTGAAGGCATCGCCGATCTCAACGACTACTCCGACCGCACGGGTATGAAGATCGTCATCACGCTTAAGCGCGAGGCATATCCGAAGAAAGTCCTGAACTTCCTGCTTAAGCATACGCCCCTGCGGACGAGTTTCGGCGTCAACATGCTGGCCCTGGTCGACGGACAGCCGCGTATTCTGACCCTCAAAGATGCCCTGCAGCACTTCCTGACCCACCGCCGCGAGGTGGTTGTTCGCCGGACACTTTTCGAGCTGAACAAAGCGAAGGCGCGGGCGCATATCCTCGAAGGCCTGCAGATCGCTCTGGACTTTTTGGACGAGATCATCGCCCTGATCCGCCGCTCCCGGACCCCCGAGATCGCGCGGACGGAGATGATGACCCGGTTCGCACTGTCCCAGCTTCAGGCCGACGCAATTTTGCAGATGCAGCTGCGAGCCTTGACGGGCCTGGAGCGCGAAAAGCTCGAAAACGACTACAAAGATCTGCTGAAACAGATCGCGTTCTACGAGGATATCCTCGCCAGCCCCGCGCGTGTCGTTCAGATCATCAAACAGGAGCTGAAAGCCCTGCGCGATAAGTATGGCGACGAACGGCGCTCACGCATTATCCCCATGGAAGCGGAAGAGATCGGCGACGAAGACCTCATCCCCGAAGAGGAGATGATCGTCTCAATCACCCGCGACGGCTACATCAAGCGCGTGCCGAAGGAGACCTATCCCACGCAGCACCGGGGCGGCAAAGGCCGAATCGGGGCGGCGACAAAGGCAGAGGACGCGATCGAGCACCTCTTCGTGGCGACGACCCACCACTATATCCTGTTTTTCACCGACCGGGGCCGGGTCTACCGCCTGAAAGCCTACGAAGTCCCGCAAACTTCGCGTACGGCTATGGGAACCGCCGTCATCAACCTGATCAACATTCAGCCCGGCGAGCGGATCACCGCCACCGTGCCGATGAAGGCCATCAAAGACGTCGAAGGCTTCCTGCTGATGGCGACCGTGTGCGGCGAAGTCAAGCGCACCCCGCTGACCGAGTTCGTCAACCTCCGCAACAACGGGCTGATCGTCTTCGACATCGAAGAAAACGATGCTCTGCGCTGGGTCGCACACACCACGGGGACAGACGAGATCTTCCTGGTCACCCGCAAAGGCATGTCGATCCGGTTCCACGAGAGCGACATCACACCGCGCAGCCGGGCCGCCGGGGGAGTTCGCGGAATCCGGTTGTCGGAAGCCAAAGACGATCAGGTCATCGGCATGGGAGTCGTTCAGCCCGAGCTGGACCTGCTGGTGATCGGCGAGCGCGGCATCTCCAAGCGCACTCCGCTGAAGGAGTACCGGACCATCGGGCGCGGCGGCATGGGCGTCCGCACCATGTCCCTGAGCGAAAAGACCGGCGACATCGTGGATGCCCAGATCGTCAGCAAAGAAGACCGCCTGCTGATCATGACCCGCGACGGTATCACAATCAATCTGAGGGTGGACGATATCCGCTCCAGCGGCCGCAGCACCCAGGGCGTCAAAGCCATCAACCTTGGTGACAACGACCGCGTCGCCAGCGTCGAGCGCATGCTGGACACGAAAATCCCGCTCGAAGATGCCGAATAGGCAGCCATCAAAGTAGGGAGCCATCAAACAAGGCCCGGCGCATCTGCGCCGGGCCTTGTTTTTTTGACACTTGACAAAAGCGCCACGGATTAAAAATCCGAGGCTGGGAAACGCCCATTGTCCAGGGGACAGAAGATGCAGGTGAGATGCTTCCGTGTGTTAATCTGAACGTCGCTTCGACGGTGGATACTTCTCAGCCTCGGATTTCCAATCCGTGGCGCATTTGCTCAATGAGGAACTTATGAACACCGAGAGCATCGCGAAATACCACATCAATACCTATTGGAGTGAGGACGACAACGCCTTCATCACCGAGATGCCCGACCTCCCCGGATGTCTATCGGATGGGCCGACGGAAGAGGAGGCGCGGCGGAACATTCAGCACATCGCGCAGGAATGGATTACCCGGGCACAGTATCTTGGACGTGAGATACCGGCTCCCAAGTCACTTATTGCCGCTTAGATTAGTCGAGATTAGATAAGGCCCGGCGCGTGTGCGCCGGGCCTTTTTCTTGCCTGTCCCCTACTTCACCCGGCACACCGGCCTTAGCTCCTCCGGGTGATGCCGCAGGTATTGCAGCAGGTGCCGCTTCTTTTCCATTCCCCGCTTCCCGTCCCTGCCCACCCCGCCCAGGAGCGTTACGTCCGACGCCGCGACGCAATCGTAGATATGGAGCCAGCGTTTTTTGAGGGTCACCGGCGAGACGCTGAGAAACTCGGATAGTTCGCCGTCAGTGTCGCCGAACAGGGCGCATTGCAGGAGCTCCTGCTCCAATGGGGAGAAGAGGAAGCGCGGCGGTTCGTAGCGGAACATATCGAGGAGGGGGCAGCCCGCCTTCGCCTCGGCCTCACACCGCGTCGCGCCGTACAGGCGGGGATGGCGGCCTTCAATCAGCCACGCCGGACGGTGTTCCGTTAGCTGCCTCGCATAATCGGTCCGCAGAATTTGCCCGTAACCCTCCGCCCAGGCACACTCGTAGTCCGTGTACATCTCAATCAGGGCTTCATTCAACCGGTAGCCACCGACCGACCAGAACGTGTGCTCGTTGACTTTAGTCCCTAAGCGCGCCAGCGCGGTCGGACTGCCCATAATCTCCGGCGTCGCGCCCGAGTTCATGGCCATCATCGTAATGCCCCCACCGCAATTTGCCCGCCGAATCTGCGCCAGAGTGAGCAGCGGGGAACAGCCGGCCCGCCAGCGTTCCAGAACGCTCAGCCCGAGGATCGGCGGTGCCTCGGACTTGAGATAGGCGGCATACTCGGGTGTGATGAAAACGGTGATGCAGTACCAGACGATGCGTTGACCCGGGGGCAGATTGAGGTCCTCGATCACAGACGCATTCCCCGCGCCGCTGACGATCAGCTCGCGCCAGAGAGCGGTGAGATCGTCCAGCGCGGCGGCATCGTAAGCGAAATGGTCTCGCAGGCAGCGGCGGCACTCGGGCAGATCCTCAACACGGGCGAGGCGGTACTTGAAAAACATCAGTATGGGTCTCCGTGATCGAGAGGAAGTATTTGGGACCCTGACTGCTTCCCGCACATAGTATATCACATCCCACAAAAAATGTATCCTTTTAGGATATGGTGGAAATGCTGCTTCCCTGCTAAAATGGTTCTGTTGTCCATCGCATCAATTCTGCCCCATACTTAAGGTACTTCTCAATGTCACGAAACTCCGCCGCTCTTCTCTTCGCGTGCGCTTGCCTCGGAGCGGCCCCGGCGGCATCTGCCC
>JANXMY010000163.1 GCA_025354405.1 Armatimonadota bacterium | reverse complement strand
GTCAGGCCAACGTCCAAAACGCCCATCGCGACGTAGCGGGGGATCTCCTGGGCACGCAGCAGGACGGGTTCCAGCTCATCGTCATCCACGATCGGCTGGTAGGAGCGGCTGCTGACGCGGAAGTCCCAGCCGGCTTTCTTGAACAGAGCAAAAGTCGCGTCTTGCAGGCTGCCTTTTGGCATGCCGATGCGCAGTTTACGGGTCACGGTGTGTTTCCTTCGGGGCGTAAATTTCTGTGAAAGTAACGAACGGAATTGTACTTTCTAGTAATAATAGTATATCGAAAATGGGAGAGGTAAGTCAACGGGGTGAAGTCTCCGAAAACTTTGCGACAAATATAAGACACCTTTTTGCCGTTATTGTGCCCCGTATGGCCGCCTCACTCCCATTTTAGCCACGCTGCTCCAACTACATTGCCCGAAAATTAGCCGTCGGCCGCGTTCTCGTCGCTTCGCTCACATGCTTGACAAGCCACCTTTTCTGTGTCATACTATATTTATATTCGCGCAGACAAACACTCTGCAAACCACAGCGAGAGCCCAGCGGCTCCCGCTTTTTTGTCGTCAGTACCCACGCGCGATGTCCACGGTGCTCTTCAAAGTCTCCCCACGCGTGAACCGCCCCAGGTTTTCTAAAAACAGCGTTTTCTGACGCTCATGCAGACCTTTCGTCCAGCCGGACGAATTGTGCGGGGCGATGTAGACATTCGGCATCTCCCAGAGCGGGCTGCCTTGGGGCAGGGGCTCTTTGGCGAAGACGTCCAGGCAGGCGCCTCCCAGTTGTCCGCCTTGCAGGGCGGCGATCAAAGCCGCTTCGTCCACTAAGCCGCCCCGGGCGATATTGATTAGCCAGGCTGACTTTTTCATCGCTGCGAGCTGCTCGGCGCCCAGCAGAGCATGGGTCTCGCTGGTCAGTGCGGCGGCCAGCACCACGAAATCGCTTTCGGCCAGCAGGCGGTGCAGCCCATCCTCCCCGGTGAATACCTCCTCTACGCCCTCTACCGGAGCTTGCGACCGGCGCAGACCGAGTGTCCGCATGCCGAAGGCCTTGCAGCGGATTGCCACGCCATGACCGATCGGGCCGAGGCCAATAATGCCGACAGTTTGGCCGTACAGCTCTTTCTGCTCGACGGACTGCCACTTGCGCTCATGCTGGTTTGCCATGAGTTCCGGCAGGCGCCGGGTGATCAGCAGCATCCAGGCCAGAACAAACTCCGAAATCGCGATTTCAAACGCCGGGCCGGAGTCGGTGACGACCAGCCCTGCTTTGGTCTTCACATCGGGAGTGAGCACATGATCCACGCCGGCACTCGCCGTATGCAGCCAGCGAATCTGGGGGCAGTCGCGGATCAGGCGGGCGTAGCCTTTGCCTGCAATCCAGCGCAGAATACCGACGACTTCCTCCTGCCCGGTTATGGTCTCTGCTTCGTCTTCACGATAAGGCAGCAGCTCGGCCTTCGGGGCGATCTCCCGCGCGGGAATAACCAGCTCTGCGTAGATACTGTCGGGAACGAAAATCTTCATGATGTCACCTTCCTATACCTGATTTTTTTGACGCCGTACTTCAGATCTCTGCTGCGCCGCAGCAAAAGTGCAGCCACTTTATCCGCGTCCTTGCCAAAGACCGGCCTCGGCTGATAGTTGTTTCGCAGTACGCCCGCGTCATTCTTTGATCGACTGGAAGTGACCCAGCAGGGGACGATTTCAGCCTCATTCGCACTAGTTTTACCACTCAAAACGCGAAATCGAAGCCGCAAAATGAAAGTCTCCGGCGCACGGGCCAGGGAATTCCCGCCAAACGCAAAGTTGCCAAGGCTGTAGGCAATCGTTTTTCCCCGGTACAACTCAATACTCTGAATGACGTGCGGATGATGCCCGACGACCGCATCAGCTCCCGCGTCGATGAATTTTCGGCCCATCGCCTGCTGCCAGGGCCGGGGAGTCGGGTCAAGCTCGCTGCCCCAGTGCATCACGACCACCACGATATTCGCAAGCTTCTTAACCCGCTTGATCTCGGCCACTACCCGCTCCGCCACCCCGGCGGTCTGCGTCGTATTCTCCCCGACCACCGTGCAGTCCCCAATCAGTACCGTTTGTCTCCCGTTAAGATTTGTGATATACGGAACGCTTTGATAAAAGACCGGAATATGGGTTTTTCTGAAAGCGCGGCGCGTATCGTCGAACCCGGCCTGTCGGTAGTCATGTGAATGATTGTTCGAAAGGCCGACCACCTCCACCGATCCTGCCGGGAAGATCGCGGCGTAACGAGCAGACCCCTTGAATCTCCACTGCTTGTTCGCCGTTTTGACGGCGTCTGTAAGAGTGCATTCAAAGTTGACGACGGTCAAGTCATCATTTCGGAACCAGGGCCGCACCCGGGCAAACGGATAGTCCAGCAAGTGTGAACGTCGGTAAATCGATGGGAATCGCCCCGGCCCGCCATCGCCGTTAACACTGCCGAAGGTGCAGTCACCTGCAAACGAGAGCAGATTTCGAGAAAAGACGAGAAAAGACGAGTGGTTGAAAACCACTCGCTAGGTGAGGCACCCTCCGGGTGTGAAGAAGGGAATAACGGGGACGGACAGTTTCTCTGCGTCCTATTCCAACGTCCAAAGGACGCTTTACCTAGCGAGTGGTTTTCAACCACTCGTCCTGCTTGTCCTGCTCGCGCATGCGGGTATTATACTCGCACATGAACTTCTCGCGCTTATTGATACTGCTTTTCTTACTCTGCCTGCCCAATGCCGCTTATGCCGGATGGGGGGAAGATGCCCTCCAGCGTGAGTCGAACTATATCTGCGACTCCTCCTATACGGCGCTGGCCTGGAACCATGCCGGAGTCACTTCGGATCTAGCGGGTTACGGCGCATTGAACGATATCCGTATCGCCCATTCCGGCCCGGACTGGGTCCGGCCGAGCGAGTCGGCTCACGCCGCGATTGGTCCGTGACAGGAACCCACCCCGCAGCAAGCTGCGAGGTGGGTCCCCATCCTAATCTTCCAAAACCCCCGTGTACGCACAGACGCCCGTGCGCGGGGAGTTGACCAGAGGCAGGAGCTGGGCGTCGCCGAAGCCTTTTTTCTCGGTGCAGGCATCGCAGATCGTTCGCGTCTCGTAGGAATCCCC